>JADGAN010000024.1 GCA_015231955.1 Oligoflexia bacterium
GGTTAATTTCTCGACCGTCATGCCATCAATTCCAGGACATCCTTTATTCTTAATGACACTTTTAAGTGCGAATCTTAAATTCTTTGACTCTAAAACCTCCTCTAGTAAATTGTTTGGTAAACTCGGGAGTTTGGGTTGTTGTCTCGCTACTCCATGCATAGTTCCCTCCCTATGGGATCCAAGAGTTTCACTCTTAATTCCCTTAGTATAGGTGTCTGATGTTTTCTGCTTTTCACACTTCATAAGAAACCAATCCTACTAACCTCTCCACATTGTTTGGACCTTCACAGAACTATTCTGCTACTACGTCCTCTGCTGACTTCTTATTCACGATAGCGGCCCTTGCAGGCAACCCGGTCAGTAATGATCTGACAGCAAATAAGATCTCCCGGGGTAAGAGTAATAACCTTCAATGCACAACTGCCAGAGTATACGTTTTCGGTCTTTGATGGATATGGACTTCGCTATGGTTCGCCAGCTCGTCCGACCTACCCGCCTCAAATCTGGTTTCTGTACGTCAGCTCGCATCTTTGATCCGCGCTTCTTTCAGACCCTGTCTCACGACAACGCCCTTGCGCTTCACTATCCTTCACCTCCATCAGGTTGGATTGGGACTTTCACCCTCAAATTATTACCCATGCCCGGCACACGAACTAAACGCCTTCGGCGCGGATTCCTTACTTCGAAAGTTTTGCGTACAAGCTAAACATAACAGGGCATTTGCCGGTGCTATCATATTCCGCTAAACATTTAACTCCTGCCTTTAAAAAAAACACCATCAAAACACTGGGTCGAACTAATAATTGCAAGTCTATTGGGTTTTCTATTAACAATCCTCTTTAGCGTCTCCTAAATAAGCACTTTATTAATATTGATTTGCTTTCATAGCAAAGGAGATGATCATGGGTGTTTTTCATGACAGATTATTAGAAGAACTTGAACTGAGAGGATTTAGTAATAACACTAAAACTGCTTACGTGTATGGAGTAAGGGAATTTATAAATTTTCATCAAAAATCACCAGATAAGCTAGGTCTTTCTGATATAAAAGGATACCAATATTTTCTAATAAAAACAAAGAAGATGAATCCGAAGTCTGTTAATCAGCAGACAGCGGCCATCACTTTTTTTTATAGAAATGTTTTGAATAGAGCTTGGCCTGCTAAGACAATTCCACGAATAAAATGCCAACTAAGAATCCCCGTTATGCTTACGCTAGATGAGATACAAAAAGTATTAAATACGGCCTCTAATATAAAGCACAAAGCTTTGCTCATGACAATGTACTCATCTGGGCTTCGTGTTAGTGAGGTATTGAATTTAAAGCACTTTGATATCGATAGCAAAAGGATGGTTATCAACATAAAAAATGGGAAAGGAGGAAAAGATCGTCAAGCGATCCTCTCTCCATATCTTCTAGATTGCTTAAGAGAATATTGAAAAAAAACAAAGAGGATAAATCTATTTGGTTATTTTCTTCGTCACATAAAGCGCCTGAAAGTAACAATGGAAGTGATATCTATGGAACGATAAAAATTATACTATACTGATTTTTGCAAAAAAAAAATAATCAACATGATATCGATCGGTTATCAATCGATGAATCAGTGTTTTGTCTGTTTTATAGGGTACGAGTAAATATTACTTAGGGGCCGAACAAAAAAAATTCTAGCAACAATGTTTTATCAAATGCTCACTGTTAAAGTAAGAAAAAGAGGAGGCAGGATGGAACCTAGAGCAGTAAAGAAAAGAGCAAAGCCTCACAAGCGATTAACTCAACCTAGGGAGGAATGGAAAAGAAATCTCAATGCTTAAGTTAGCGCCATTGATACGATAAATAATATTGTAGATTTTCTGGAATATTTCATAAGAAAACTAGAGATATCTAGGGATAGTCGGTGATCATTACATAAGAACGTTTTGGTGAGTTGATTTTAATAGTGGTACCGATACTTACTTACAGAATGGGATATTCTAAAAAACTATTTCAAGTACAGGATAACTTCTTCATTGTCAGAGGGGGTAAACAACGTGATTAAGGTTATAAAATGGTGTGTGCTTACAGCTTTAGGAATATGGAGTATTCCAATCCAAAAATTCTACAAATTTGTGGCCTTCTCAACTCAAAATTCATCAAAAGTTCAACAGATTTTGCTGTAATAAGAAATCAAATGATTGCACAAATTTGACATAGACCAATATTCATGACCAACATTCATGGCATAAATAGTTGGCATAAATATTTTTACAAAAATGTTCTAATTAGATCCCTCTTCTTTATAACACTTTGAAAATAAGAAAAAAATAAGAAAAAATCAATGTGTAATCCTTGACTATGATCTATAATCATTTTTTCTGTTTGTGAATTCAGAAAATTATGAAAATAAAAATTCCATTTTATTAATTTTTGCAGAGGAGATTTTTTAATGAAAACGTTTAAATTAGGTGCATCTTTACTATTATTGAGCATGCTTTTCTTTTTAGGTATTTCTCAAAGCTCGTATGCTACAACAACAGCGGATGTTTTGGCGGCGATTGCTGCGCAAAATGTAAAGGCAGCAGCCACTGACTTAGGGAAATTAGTAGCAAGCGCTTCTTTAGCAACTGAAGAATCTGGAATGTCCGACGCAGAAATAGCGGAGGCAAATAAATCTTTGGCCGCCCTAAAAACAAAAACCGCGCAAGTAATCCAGGAGCTTTCTGCAAAAATAGATTCCTATGTTAAAGGAGTTGATGGACTACCTCCAGTTCCGCTTATTAGCGATGCAATGGCAATTAGTAATCAAAAGAAAATTAGGACATCTATGGTAAGTTTGAGCAATTTAATTGTAAGCAGTAAAGACGGTGAAATTTCTATCTCTGATTTAATCAAGAATAAAAATGAGGAAAAGATTTTATATGAAGCCTTTCGCATCTATAATGAGAGATTTATAAGAATGCACAATATGGCATTCTTTCATGCCAAAGCGACCAAGGTAATTCCTCCACAAGTTGATTTTGAATTTGACTTTAATCATGCTGTTACCCCTTCTGCCTCTACTTGTGAATCTACTCCTCAATAAAAAGACTGAAAACGAGATTTAAAAGCGGCCGATTGACTAAGTTGAGAGGACACTACCAGTTATCCTGTTTCTAAAAAAATTAATTTTTGCCTAAAGGTACGGGCTAGTTTTGAGGTCATTTTGTTCGTCATAAATTAGAGATTGCAATATGACGAACCTTCCATTATTAGGAAGCCTCACCCTTTTAATGTCATTAATAGAATATGTAAAATATCCAACTAATAAAGATAAGGATCTACTTGGTGCTGAAAATCGCCAACAACAATTGGATTCTTCATTAACACATGAAAACCCAATTATCTGAAAATATTGAAGAGACTTAAATTATAGCACAAAAAAGTAACCTTTTGATAAAATAAGATTGGTGGATCGTTAAACACAGAACCAGTACCTGCTGGTGGACGACAGGCCTCGGGGAAATCAGAATAACGGCAGAATCCTTAATCGGATTCAGTGTATAGAAGAAACTAACGAGCTCTAGGTTTAAGTGAAATCCAAAAGTTCCAAGCGAGTACGCCACAGCGACGAGATTAGCACGTCACCATAGGAGAGATACCAAAGTGAGTCCTCAGCACCACAGGTTGGAAGGGGAAAATAATTTCTCTCCGTTTTTTTGATGGAATTTTAGTTGGCAAATTTAGTATGAGTAAATGTCTATAATTTCAAAATTCAGATTAATTTCAACTTGCTAATGAAAAAATGTTTGAAAGTATTCTCTTTTGTGCTTACTATCATATATATGGATAAGTTTCTAACAAATTTTCACATCGTAGTAATGGCCATCATTAATTTGCTTGCAATAAATTGTTTTGAAGCATATGCAGGAAGAATATTACATACTCCCTCCACTGAGCTTACGACTATGCATGGAGGATCTAATGGTACTTTGTCGTGTAACGGTGCCGATATGCTCCCCGGGCCACACTACGGCCCAGCAAATGGCGTTCGCTTAGTAAGTCATCATTACTCAGTCGTTTTAAGAAACCTCTCTAACATTGCCCAAACAGTTTCCTTGAGTGTGTCCCAGGGAACATCAGTTTATAGCTCTAACAGTGGTGGCTTTGCCAATCCCATTCCCGTCGTCAACGGCCCTACCTATGGGGTAAGTAGTGATACTCCTCTTTATGTCAATCAAGTCATTGGTCCTACCTCGCAATTAATTTTAGAAGTGACCAGTCAATGTTCAAGTAGCGCCTGTATTCTCTTTCCTCTTGAGGCAAAGCTTGCTTGTAACACGCAGACGGAACAGATCTGCCTTGGTCAAACTACAAACATGGGGTTTATTATCGATATTAAGGAAGATAGAGGAGCTCTCTCTGGTTACATTTTAGCGTCCACACAGCGTTGTTTTGGATATGTTGATCACTACTTATCTCAACCTCCAGTTCATCCTATCAATGGAGGAAGAGCTTTTTAGCTTCGGTTTTGATTAGTAATTGGTAGGGAGGAAAAAAGATGTACTGCAAATACAAGATAAAAACTTTTCTCTTTCTTATCCTATTGACTCATCTTTTTTGTCTTCAGGCCTATGCCGCTCGTTCCATGCTGTTACCTCCTATAGGATTTAAAAGTGTTCATGGTGGGAAACAAGGAACACATAGTTGCATAAGTGCCGATATGTTAAAAGCAGATTTGTATGGTGAGGGTACCGTAGCGTTCGTTTACCATCTCTATATTTTGTCCTTGAAAAATATCTATTCCAAAGATCAACATGTGAGTGTAACTGTTGAAAAAGACTCTTTTGCACAAGTATTTATTTCTAATAGTAGCAATCCCTCCTATGTAGATTTAGCTAATCCCAAAGAGATCAAATTGACCTCGGATCAAAATTTCATTGAATTTAAAAAAACTATTCCAGCGAACGGACATAATACTGTTGCGATTCATGCAAGATGTGATAACGCTGGTTGTGCTATTGGTCCCTTGAATGTGGTTCAGAGCTGTTGTTCAGGTACGCCAGCACAAGTATGCATAATGGAGGCTTCGAGTTTAAATTTAAAAATCACCGTTGATGAAGATGAGGGGGCCATTCTTGGGTATGTTTATACTATGGCCCACAGAGCGGCCGGCTACGTGGATCACCCCCTCTCAGTCTTACCCACTCTAAATATCAATGGAGGGCGGCCATTTTAAAACCTAGCTCTTTTTTCTCCAAAAGATATTTTGTATTTACCATCTCTGGATTTACGCTTCTAGAGATGACGATTTCTTTAGGGTTAATGGCCGTCACTCTATTCTTGATTTTTCAATTGGGATTTATGTTTAAACGTAGTATCAGTAAAGTTGAAAAAACCTCTTTTGCAGAAAAATATTTAGCGGCCCAAGCACTAACACTAACCCAAGCTAATTTTTTATTTTTGCAGCAAATTTGCGATGAGGCCAAAGCTTATAACTACAAATGCGATAACGATATTCGCCCGGATCCCTCTCAATACTTGGGAAAAGGAGCATTTCTCTATCGTTGGATCAAAATAAACAATCTTAGTGAGTATTGTATTGATATTGAAAACTTTGAACTTAAGGCCAATGAGAATTACTTGGATATAAAATTACGCCTCCTTTCCCGTCGAATCTCCCAGGGAGGAAAAACTTCTGATGCTGATGAAAATAGATTTGTAACTTTCAGGAAAGGACGATGAAACGAAAATCACAAGGTTTTACTTTTCTAGAGACTATCGTTGTCTTAGGTATCCTGAGCTTGTTTATCTATGGTTTTACAAAGTACATGTCCATGCCCTCTAAGACTGTTGCAACCATCGAAGACAATTTAGATCGTATTCGCGATGCAGGTTTAATGGAACACTATTTAAGTAATATTGCATTAAGTACAACCATGCGCTTTTTTCATTTTGATAGCAAAGGAAATCCAGTCCGTGCGCTTCGACCTTTACCAGAAATGTGTGCTAACTTAAGCTTTGACAGCGAATGTCAGCAAGACACGGCCATTTTATATACTAAATATAGGAGTAGTTCTCCCTCACTTTCCATCATTTGCAGAATCGCCCCAATTCCTGGAGTAGATGATAAAGCTTATTATGTTATCGATCTTAGCAATAGTCGCTATGGAAATGGTGTCATGCAAGCTGGAGGGCTGAGTGTCGAGGTTACCCATGCCTTAGGTGCGAGCTTCATTCCTGAAGGGAAAGTGTTCACCAATAGCAATAGCATTTTGGCCTTGTTGACTACTCCCAATGCCTATTTATTTAATATCAAAAATGTGCCTATACAATTTCACCCTACTCAAGATGCAACAAGTGAAACCTTTTCTGGTAACCCGGAATTTACTTTCGATTGCTACAATAGACTGCAAGTTCAATCGATCGATGCTTTGGGACAAAGAAGGTTCAATGTTAGTAACTTATATAAAGTCGAATTGGTTCCACTCTTCATTAGCGAACTGGCCCCAGACAATCCACCAATTACCATTGATTTTAGTGCAGAGATTTTAAACCCAACAGATTATCCGATAAGAGCTTTTAATGTTGAATTGGAAGTTTTTGGCAAAAGTAAAATTGGAGATAAAATGTTGTTGGGTATAAGCAAGTGCTCTTTTCAAAATGGAACCTTTCAATGCACGCCGCATGCTGATAACAATTTAATGATTCATAATGCAGTCTCATTACGAATAGACCAATCGTTTAAAATCCCTTTATTCGATGCTAGTGGGAATATGGAAAATGATAACAATTGGTATGAAATTATATCTAATACTCAAACTGCCACTTGTGCAAGTTTAACTCCTGAATGCATTACAGGGGCATTAGTGAGCACAAGCAAAATGGAGATAGCTCATCTTGCAAATATAGCAGAAACAGATAATCATCTACTGTCCAATAATTTTTCGATGATTAAGCAGAGAGAATTAGCAGGACTTCGCTTTCGCTACAAACAACAACAGAAGCAGCAAATGGGGCACATTAATCTCAAGGACGGTGAAATGTATGTCTTCCTGCCTTAATGGCCAAAGTTTCATTTTTAGTGCATGGAAATCACAAAGAGGAACAATGATCTTGAATCTCTTTTTTATTTCCTTATTAGGAACTGTGACTTACATCGTGATGAATTACCATAAACTTATTATAAAAACCTCCAAACTTTCTGAAGAGAACATTACAGCACACTTAGAATTTCAATCTGCTACAGAGACCGTCTATCTTGCATACATTCAGGCAAAGGTAAAATACTTAACCCAACTAAGCAGTTGTACCAACACCGTAAAACCTTTTTTAGAAGCATTAAATACTGGACATGGTTGTGACCAAGATATTGCCGTTCAAATCTTTACCAGTGGAGATGAAGTTGAATATCCAAATGCAATGGCCATTATGGAAAAATTTTATTATTACGATAGTGGATGCACCATTCACAAAGACAAGTCTGATTGTATGAGTCAGTCAAATAAAATGATTACCATCAACAAGAGCAATTATAAAGAGGGTTACTTAACGCCAATTCATGATTACCGCTACGATTTTTATATTTTGCAATCACTGCCAGACAAGGGCCAATTGGAATTCTTAGTTATTCTTACGCGTGATAAGAGCGATACTATCTTTGCAGAAACTAAAAAACGATTTTTTTCACTAGATGATAGTATGGAAACATCAGATGGTAATATGGAAACATCTGGCAGTGGCATGGCCCATATGGACGCCGATGGTAAAGTGGTAAATAGCGCCCCTTCCCCTCTTGATCGATGCGGAGGCAAGCCTTGGGGTAAATTACTCTTATTTGATCCATTAACATCAACATGTAATTCATTTTCCATGTTGGGGGGAGTGGACGGCCTTGCTTATTATAAAGGGAGATATTTTGGATTTCGTCCTAGTGATGGCCAAGTTTTTGATCTTTTGAGCACTTTTGCTCCAGGAAAAATTACGTTGGAAGAGGATGGAACCCTCGATGGAACTGGCGCCCTCAAAATATTTCCTTCTTACAGCAAGGCCTTATTATCTCATTCGCAGGATATTACCCTAATTGAGGATGATATTTATACTATTAGTAGTAACGGAGTCATCGGATTAATGGATCTCACTGCGGATGATGGGACGGGAAATAAAGGGGCCATCATCTCTATTTGTGACCTAGCTAAGCTGGGATGGATGCAAAATTATGATGGTATTTTGGCATTAGCAAAAAGTAGTAAGTTAGGTGATATCAGCAAAGTTGGGAACATTGCTACTTTTTATCTTAAAACGTCTAATGGAGATCTATTAAATGTCAACGTGGAGATCATTAGCGATACTGGAAACGGTCACTACAGTTGCACTGTGACCAAAGACAAAACCACCCAAGAAATTGAATTCAAGCGATCCTACGGATTTGATCGTGTCTAAAGATCCATGGCATTCAGTGCTATGCACTTGTGGTTTCGTACTTGCTAAAAATTTGCGATTGCGACAGTGATCAGGCCACATAAAATCACACGATGCTCTTAAAAACTTGCATCGTAACTTACATAAAAACAAACGAAGGAAAATTATTATCTCCTTCCAACGTTGTGGAGTCAGAGTCTCACTTTTTTATTCCTTCTATAGCGACGATACTCAATCGTCATTGTGGCGTCCTCGCTTAGATATTCTGGCTTTCATTTTATCTAAGTGGCCGTTGTTTTACGTTCCTTAATCCATGACACTGAACATGTATGTTCAGGCTTGCCCCGGCGCTCATCGACTCTCTCTACCGAGTAGTAGGTGCTTTTATCAATTTTCATCAATGAATAATCAAGCATTTATAAAATGCCACTGGAGATTTATTACCAATGAGTAAACTGTCCTTTTTTAGAAGCGGTTCCAGAGTTTATTGGCAACTTCGCGAGAGTGGGCCATGATGCTTTCGCTGTCGAGGCCTAGGAGCTCTTTGGATTTCATGACGATTTTTCCGTTAGCGATGGTGGTATCGACAGTGGATTCAGCAAGGCCAAAGATTAAATGGCCGGCAAAGTTGCTCTCGTCCATGGTTGTTGGAGGATCGTAATCGATTAAGACCACGTCAGCAGCTGCGCCTACTTTTAATTCGCCAAGAGGAGTGTTGGTCCAAAAGCGATTGGCAATTTGGCGGTTGTTGTTTATCAGCAGGTTGTAGGATTCGATAAAGGCCACATTGGGGTGTTTTTGAAAGAGGCGCTGAACCCATACGGCAGAGCGCAGCTCTTCTAGCATATTGACAGTCATAGCGTCTGTACCTAGTCCAACGAGAATGCCTTTCTCTAAAAGCTTAAGGGTGTTGGCCACACCAACACTATTATTCATATTGGACTGAGGGTTGTGAACGACAATGGTATCGCTTTTGCGTAGAAGATCCATCTCATGATCATTGAGATGGATGGCGTGGCCACAGATAGTGGTAGGGCCTAAGATCCCGGCGCGCTCGAGGCGTTCCACTACACGGACGCCAAATTTCTTTTGGGTGATCTCTTGATCGGATAAATCTTCAGCACAGTGGATGTGAAATCCACACTTATGATCGAGAGCGCGCGCCTGCTCCACTGCACTCTTAAGCGTCTTGTCTTCAATAGTAAAGGAGGCGTGCATGCCAAAGAGTGCTCGCAACTGATCACCCTCTTGGCCGCTTTGTACCCACTTCATAAAATCTAAATTTTCTTGGATGCCGTTCTGTGCAACCTTCTCCCCATCACGATCGGAAAGCTCGTAACAGAGGGAGGCCCTAAGTCCACTCTCTTTAACCGCCTTAGCAATTTCGAAGAGCGAACCTTTGGCGGAGAAAGGACTAGCGTGGTGATCGATAAGTGTGGTTGTCCCTTTTTTGATAGCATCGATTAGTGCCACCATCGCACTTAAATAGTTATCCTCAGCGGATAGTTTGCGATCAAGTCGCCACCATAGATTGGTTAAGACTTCACTGAAATTTTTTGAAGGGTCTGCTTTGATTAGGCCACGTGCAAAGCTACTGTAAAAGTGCATATGTGCATTGATAAAACCTGGCATCACCACTTTGCCACTGGCATTTAAGATGGTTATTTGTGACCAGATTTCTGAATACTCTTGGCTTAAAAAATTACCCTCAAATAACTCTTTTTCTGGAATTATTTTTTGAACTTTTCCACACTCGATAATTAAAGCGTGATCGCGAAGAACTTTATTGTGTTCTCCTAAAGTGGCAATAGTGCCACCGCGAATAATGATGGCCTCACTATTTTGCTTTTGCTCTTGCTTTTGCTGATTGCTCTTCATAACGATCTACACTCCTTCTTTTCTTTTGATGGGGATTTTAAAGTGACGCTTTTTCTCAAATAAGGAGAGTGCGGTGGCCACAGCTGCCGCTGTCGGAACCATACCAATTTCCCCCACACCTTTGGCACCATGAGGCCCAAACTTATCGGGAACCTCGATGGGAATAACGGTTACTGGAGGCATATCTTTTGCTTTTAAGACGCCACACTTTTGTAACCTGGTGAAGAGTGGTTTGCCATCTTTATAGGGAAAATCTTCTGTCAGTGCATACCCAAGGCCCATATGCACGGAGCCTTCAATTTGTCCTTCAAATAAGACGGGATTGATCACTTTGCCTGCATCTTGAGCAACATAGATATGCTCAATCTCTCCTTGATCATTTAACACGACCACTTGTGTAGAGTAGCTATAGGAGTAGTGAGTGACAATTTTTTGTCCCGGTTTTTCATAACCAGGCTTGGTTGTCCAATCACAAATCCACTCTCCGTCGTACGCTTTACCGACAAGCTCAGAAAGCTTATGACTCATTAAATCCTCTTTTAAATTTTTAGCGGCCACAATCACCGCATGGCCCACTAGCGATGTGGCCCTTGAAGAAGTGGTCATTCCACAAACAACCTCATTTTCTGTATCGACACAAATCTCCAGGTCCAAATCGTGATGAGACATTTTTAATTCATCATAAAGGAATTGCATCGCCATGGTGTGCACCCCTTGTCCCATCTCCGTCCATCCATGATGAATGGTAATTTTACGTGGGCCACTTACGACCAAGCGAGCACGCCCAATATCGGGCATAGCATTTCCAACACCACAATTTTTAATTCCACAGGCAATCCCTGCATACTTGGCGGCCTTAAATTTATCTTTTAAGGCCAGCATAGTCTCACGTAGTCCTACGCTGTGGTCAAGCGTTTGCCCTGTGGTAAAGAGACTGCCATTAACGATGGCATTGTTATAGCGAAAATCGAAACGATCAAAACCCCCTTGTGCACAAAGATCATCCACACACCCTTCCATCGCAAACACGGCCTGATTGACACCAAAGCCCCTCATCGCCCCACAAGGAACGTTATTGGTATAGACAGCTTTAGCAATCACATCAATCACTGGAACCACATAAGCGCCCCCTGCATGTCCAGCGGCACGCTCTAAAATTTTCATTCCCACCGAAGCGTAAGCACCACTATCACCAATAATAAAGGCCTGTAAAAAGGTGATCATCCCACTCTTGTCACAACCTAGTTCATACTCTAAGCGAATAGGGTGTCGTTTTGGATGCATCACCATCGACTCTTCTCTTGTGAGCGCCACACGCACTGGCACACCAAGGAGATGAGCGGCAAGTGCTGCATGTCCTTGTACCGTTAAGTCCTCTTTGCCTCCAAAGCCACCGCCATTTTGCACTTGAATCACACGCACATGATCGAGTGGTAACCCTAAAATTTTTGCCACCTGTTTACGATCTTCATAAGCGCCTTGCCCTTGAGAATAGAGCAGCACTCCTTGTTTGCCATCACACATGGTTGCTGGAAGTGAAAGGCAGCACTCTGTCTCTAAAAAGGCGTGTTCAATTCTTTGGGTTTGATAAGTGCCTTTGCTAATGTAAGCAGAGTTTTTTCGAGCGGCCTCGAGATCGCCTCGCTTAAATTTACTTACAGAGAGCAAGTTCCCATTTGCTTGCAGTTTTGGGGCGGCATCGGTAATCGCAAAATCGGGATCGGTCACCGCTTGCAACACCTCATAATCGATTTTAATAGCGGCAACAGCAGCACGCGCCTCCTCTTCACTCCTTGCTACCACTTGCGCGAGTACATCACCAGTATAGCGAGTGGTCTCTCCCTCGGAAACCATCAAGGGCCAATCTTGTAAAATTAAACCAATGTAACGATCTCCGGCCGCGGGAATATCTTTAGCGGTAAAGACCCTTACCACACCCGGAAGTTTTTCTGCCTCTCGCACATCGATCTTTTTTACTACGGCACGAGGATGGTCGCTAAACTTTAGCGCTCCAAAGTGCATATTCTCCACCTGTAAATCGCCAACGAAAGGACGAAACCCAAGCGCCGTCTCTTGCGCCGAATATTTGGGGAGGAACGATCCCGTTTTACCGTCGCTCTTTTCCGCAAGTTTGCTTGGTAACTTCTCTTCCCCTCTTAAAATTTTAGCGGCATACTCGATCGCTTCAAAAATTTTAAGATAACCGGTACAACGGCAGTAGTGTTTATTGACGGCCGCTACAATCTCTTCTCTGGTGGGGTGCAAATTTTTTCCAAGCAAACTAGCAGCACTAATCACGATCCCGGGAATACAAAAACCACACTGAATCCCACCCTTTTCAACGAAAGCAAAGGATATGACCTCTTGAATGTTTTTCGGAAGTCCCTCTGTGGTCACCACTTTTTTTCCTAAAATCCGCTTCATTGGCGTTACACAAGAGAGTGTGGGTTTACCATCGATCTCTACCGTACAACTTCCACAATACGCTTGCCCAGAACACCCTTCCTTGGGGGAAGTGATGTGCTGATCTCCACGCAAATACTTTAATAACATCCGCTCGGGATCACCTGAGTATTCAACCTCTTTACCATTCAAGTGAAACTTAATCATATCCTTTTTCCTTCGTCTAAAAATTCTTACGCTTTTTTAATCTTTGCAATCTCTCGTGGAAGATTGGCATAAAATCCCGTTGCAATCACTAAATCGTCGACCTTCACGCGATCGCGAGTGGAGTGGGCATCCTCTTCGGTCGCAGGGCCAAAACCAATCGTAGGAATTTTAAGTCTTCCCATACTAAAGACACCATTGGTGCTAAAGACCCAGCGACTGATCTCTGGATCGCGTCCCAAGGCATCTTGTGCACTTCTCTTGCCCGCTTGCACTAGTGGGTGCTCTTCTGGGAGAACCCAAGTGGGAAAATATTTTTCTGTTTCCAAAATTTTTCCCGTCCAAGAAGGAGCATCGTACTTTAAGATCTCTACTCTCATATGCTCTTTATTAAAACTTGGAAGCTCTTCAATTTGTCTTACCGCCAAGGCCTTATCTTCGCCATGGGTAAGCCTGCGATCGATGTGAATGCGGCAAAGATCGGGAACAGCGCAAAGGCTTGGGGTCTCACAAGAGATGTGAGAAACAGCGCAAGTGCCCTTTCCAAGGAAAGCATCATCTTGAAGACGGTCGTTTAATTTTTCAATATCGTTAACCAACTTTGCCATTCTATAAACAGCATTGTGTCCACGATCAGGAGCAGAGCCGTGGCAGGAGACACCTTTGGCCACAACATTGATCTCCATTCTACCGCGATGGCCACGGTAAATTTTTAAATTGGTGGCCTCACCCATGCACACGAAATCCACATTTTTGATGGAGTGTTCGAGAGCGTATTGGAGACCAAGACCGTCGCAATCCTCTTCTTGAACGGAGCCAACAACAAAAATGGTGACTTTATCGAGATCCACGCCTAGATCACGAAACAAGGCCGCCCCATAAACTTGCGGAACGGTTCCGTTGTGGTTATCTGAAGCGCCACGCCCGTAAATATAACCATCTTCAACTTTTCCCACGTGTGGATCGAAACTCCAGCTTTCACGAGAGCCGATATCTACAGTGTCGATGTGTGAATCAAAAACGATTCGCACCGGACCGTGACCAATTTGTCCAATGACGTTGCCGTAATCATCCGTCCACACTTTGTCGTATTTTAATCGCTTCATCTCTTCCACAATTCGATGAGCAACCTCTTTTTCTTGGCAGCTAATGCCAGGAATGCGAATCAATTCGCGCATAAAAGTTACACAATCATTGCGATACTTCTCGGCCTTCTTTACAATGTCCGTACTGTTCATAATTCAATAACTCCTTATTAATATCTAATATCATTCTAATAGCGAACTCTTTTAGTAGCATTGCTTTCAAGCTCTTTTAAAACTTTAAAGGGATTCTTATACTTACTTGCCATAATCATCGCTGCAATCACGAAAGGCTTATAACCGGCCTCTTTGTAGGTCTCAATTCTATAGCGCTCAAACACGCTAGCAGCAACTTCACCCTCATCACAAGAAACACCCGTGATATCTGCAGGCAAACAGTGCATATAGAGTGCCGAACCTTTCTTGGTTAACTTCATCTTTGCTTCATCACACTCCCAATTTTTAAAGCGAGCATTTTGCGCCAAACAATCTTTCTCTAAGGACTTAAGGGCCGCGTGATCATTTGCTCTTAGTAGTTGTGTGCGTTTTTCCATTACCGCATAAGGTGCCCAGCTCTTAGGATAAACAATGTCTGCATCTTTGAAGGCCTCTTCCATCGAGTGCACCACTTCAAATTTACCACCGGAGGCAGCAGCATTTTTCTTAGCAACCTCAAGGCAATCTGGAATCAAGTTATAACCTTCTGGATAAGCAAGTGATACCTCCATTCCCAATCGACTCATCAGACCAATAATCCCTTGAGGAACCGAGAGTGGTTTTCCATAGCTTGGAGAGTAGGCCCAAGTCATAGCAATTTTCTTTCCTTTTAATTTATCCAGACCGCCGAAGTAGCTTTTAAGGTGAGCAAGGTCGGCCATGGATTGCGTTGGGTGATCGATATCGCACTGTAAGTTCACCACTGTTGGACGCTGATTTAAAACGCCTTTCTCATAACCTTCATCCAAAGCTTCGCCCACTTCTCGCATATAGGTATTGCCAGCGCCAAGAAAAATATCATCACGAATACCCACAACTTCTGTTAAAAAGGAGATCATGTTGGCGGTTTCGCGAACGGTTTCACCATGAGCGATTTGTGATTTGCCTTCATCAAGATCTTGAATCGCAAGACCAAGAAGATTACAAGCGGAAGAGAACGAAAAGCGTGTTCTGGTGGAGTTATCTCTAAAGTTGGAAACTGCGATACCGGAACCAAACACCCGAGTCGAGATGTTTTGGGAGTGTAGGTACTTTAGCGCCTCTGTAACTTTCAATACTGCGACAATTTCGTCCCAAGACTTTTCCCAAGTTAAAAGAAAATCTTTTCCATAAAGATTGGTTTTTAGTTTTTCTGAACCGGCAAGAATTTGTTTTAGATCTACATCTTTCATGCGTTTTACTCCATGTAAATTAGGTAATAAAAAATTGGATAAAAAAGATCATATCTAGTCATTAAATCTTTAAGTCTTTAGTCTTGCTAAATGAAATTAAAAAGGATTAATATGCCTACTCCGGTAAATTTACAAGCAATCCCTGAAATAAATTTTTAAGAACCATTTTTTATTTCCTAAGATTGCAGATTTTGAATATCATTTATTTTGTGTCCCTATCTTTTACGATACTGCCAACCCCGATAAAAAACAAGGAGCGCTCCTTTGAATTCCAATCTTAACCACTTTACCTTTCAATATGTTTGTAGTGATTGTGCAAAAACGTTTGAAATAGATCCTAAACTGATGGTTTGCCCAAGCTGTACTCTTCAGCAAGAAAAAAACCAACCGTTACGAGGCATCTTAGAGGTTCTACTCACACCGACTGCAGGCAGCAGCACCACACTCGACAAACTGGATAATAATGATCTACTAAATTTCTTACCTGTCGAGAAGTCTTTTTTTCCTGCAATACCTGTAGGAAATACTCCACTCTGGAAACCAACTAATCTGCGAAATCGTTTGGGCCTAAAAAATCTCTTTATCAAAGATGACACATGCAATCCCACAGCATCCTTCAAAGATCGCGCCTCCTTCTTAGTGGCGGCATTTGCAACGAAACATCAGCTTAAAAATATTGTCCTCGCCTCCACTGGAAACGCAGCATCCTCCATGGCCGGCATTGGTGCAGCGGCCGGAATCAAGGTGACCATCTTCCTTCCGAAAACTGCCCCTATCGCAAAAATTGTGCAATCACTACAATACGGAGCAAACGTCATCACCGTCGATGGCAACTACGATAACGCCTACGACTTATCGCTCGAATACTCTTCCACACGTGGAGGTTTTTCTCGCAATACTGCTTACAACCCTCTCACTATCGAAGGGAAAAAGAGTGTCTCTTTGGAAATTGCACGCGATCTACAGAGTGCTCCCGATTACGTTTACGTGCCAACCGGTGACGGTGTCATCTTGGCCGGCGTCTATAAGGGATTTCGTGATCTCTACGATTTAAAATTGATCTCCAAAGTTCCTACCATTATTGCGGTACAATCCGAAGGAAGCGATGCTATTCACCGCGCTTTCAAGAGCGGCCACTTCACTGAGAAGGCGAGTAGCACTGTTGCCGACTCCATCTGTGTCGATATCCCTCGCAATGGATTTCATGCCGTGAAAAATCTAAAAAAATATGGTGGACAAACAATTGCAGTTAGTGACAATGATATCCTCTCAGCGCAACGGGAATTATCTTCGTCTACGGGACTGTTCACAGAACCTGCTGCTGCCACTGCGTTTGCAGGACTTTTGGCACACAAAGATCAAATCTCCAAAGATGCAAAAGTTGTCGTCTTAGTCACGGGACACGGACTCAAAGATACAGCATCCGCGCTTAAAATTGTTTCACCGCCAGCAAGGGCAATAAAGAACCTAGAAGAGCTTTTATAAGATAACAGGAGTCAACTTATGTTTAACTTAATCGATCTCACTTTGAACAAACAACAACGTAGTAAAAATGCGGCCTCTTGCCGGGAGAAGGGAATTATACTTCCCACTTACGAGCAAATGAAAGATCCGACCAAAATTCCCGACAAATATAAAAATGAGTTAAAGAATGTTGGCCTTTGGGATATTCATCCGCGAAATCTTTTCCGTATCAGTTGGAAAAATGAACCTGTGGCCAAGGGCGGTGGTTTTGGCAAAGCAAATTACGTTGTTCTTCCACCGGAACTCACCGGATGTAAAGCAAGGATCATCGCTTTAGTTGGAAAATATTTTCCAACGGGTGCTCACAAAGTTGGCGCCAGCTACAGCTGTCTGGCCCCAAGATTAATCACCGGACAATTTGATGTTGATAAAGAAAAAGTGGTCTGGCCTTCCACTGGTAACTACTGTCGTGGAGGCGCTTATGTGGCCGCACTCCTCTCGTGTGAATCGATTGCGATCCTCCCAGAAGGGATGTCCAAAGAGCGCTTTGAGTGGCTTAAGAAAGTTGCCGGCGAAATCATTGCAACACCTGGTTGTGAAAGTAACGTTAAAGAGATTTTTGACAAGTGTTGGGAACTCAGAAACACTCGTACCAACATTCAAATCTATAACCAGTTCGAAGAGTTTGGAAATCCTCTTTGGCACTACGAGGTAACAGGAAGTGTGGCCGAAGAGATTTTAGCAGAAGAGACCAAGGCCGGTCGCACCTTTAGGGGCGCCATTCTCTCCTCTGGTTCTGCAGGAACCTTAGGCATGGCCTATCGGCTTAAAGAGAAATTCCCTGGCTCCAAACTTGCGGTAGCAGAAGCACTTCAATGCTCCACGCTCCTCGATAACGGTTTTGGTGATCATCGCATTGAAGGGATTGGCGATAAGCACGTTCCCTGGATTCACGATGTAAAAAACACCGATATGGTGATCGCCGTTGATGATGAGGTGCCAGTGCGCATGCTTCGTCTCTTTAATGAAAAGAAGGGACAAGAGTCGCTTAAAAAGTATGGCATCAGTGATGATCTTGCAAACAAGCTGAACCTGCTGGGAATTTCAGGCATGGGTAACGTCACGGCCGCTATTAAGTTTGCAAAATATTATGAGTTGACAGAAAAAGATGTCGTGATAACAATTTGTACCGACTCGATGGAACTTTACGGTTCACGCCTCGAAGAGCTACGCCAGGAGCGTGGTGAATACAAAGAGGCCAATGCAGAACGCGATATGCAGATGATTCAAGATATTGGTCGCGATAGTATGCAAGAGCTCAGCTACTACGATAAGAAACGCGTGCACAACCTCAAATACTACACTTGGGTTGAACAGCAGCAACGTGATGTCAAAGAGCTCAATGCTCAATGGTACGACTGGAACAATTACTGGACACAAATCCCAACTCTCGGAAAGAAAGTTGATGAACTGATCAAGGAATTCAATGCTGAAATCGGACTCTAAAGTTAACACTAAGGTTAATATTCAAGAGATGATCGGCGCGATTGCCTCTGGCAAACTTCGCGCCGACCTTCACAATCACAGCCTCTATAGCGATGGCAAGAGCACTCCGGAGGAGATCGTCTTAAGCGCGATCGATAAAAGACTAGATGTCATCGGTATTAGCGATCATGCTCCGGTGGGATTTAAGGATGCACGCTGGAGCATTCGTCGTGAAAAGATCGATGAATATATCTATGTCTTGGGTGAGCTTAAAGAAAAATACAAAGATAAAATCACACTGCTTACTGGCCTCGAAGTCGACTACTACAAAGATTGCGATGAGCACATCAAAGCACTTCGGCTTACGCGCTTTGATTACACCATCGGCTCCGTCCACTTCTTTAGCATTAAGAAAGCGGTTGGTGATTACTACGGCATCGACTCCTCACCCATCGAACTAGCGGCCGCAATCGTGCAAGCAAAGGGCGTTGTCCAAAATGTTTGCCAAGACTACTTCACCTACATAGTGAAGGCGGCAAAGAGTGGTTACTTTAGCTTTGTCGGCCACTTCGATCTCATCAAGAAGTACAATTTTGACAGCACCTATTTTGTTGAATCGGAAGAGTGGTATCAAACGATGTCGAAATTGGCGCTCGCTGAAATTGCCGCGGCCAACATTCCCATGGAGATCAACACCTCTGCTAGTCGCAAAGGGCATAACGATTACTATCCCTCAAAATTCCTTGTCGAGGAGGCGCGCCGTTTAGGCATCACCCTCATCACCAACTCCGACTCTCATCACAAGGATGAAGTTGGATACGGGCAAGGTTGACTTAGCTCTTCCCTACTTCTTTCCTACTTTTTCCGCCTAGGCAAATAGTGGATCAGTAGTTCTATGGCATGATAGGAATCCATCGGTTTTTCTTTTTCTTTTTCAGATCCGGTGGTCAACTGTTTTGAAATTTGCAACAAGAGCTGACTCGCTTGCAAGCTAAGCTCCTCACTTGTGTCCTTGATGGTACTGATAGCGCGATCTAGATCCTCGAGAGAGGAACCATAGCGTTTTGAAAAGCTGCCATCGATCCAATGCTGCCACTTTTGTGGGTTTTGTCGAAAATACTCCAATAAAACAGAGTTGATGGTTCCACTTTTTAAATCGGCCAAGGCCTCTTCTTCGCTGGCACCACTGGTAGAAAAATCCAAGATATCATCCGTTAGCTGAAAAATTCGGCCCAAAGTGATTCCAAACTTACGGCAAAGCTCACGGGATTCGAAAGAGGAGTTCGATAAAATGGCCGGAACCAGGCAACTCCAAGAGATCATGCTCGCTGTTTTTTTTGAAATAATCTCTAAAATCCAATCGAACGAAGGCGGAGCAGAAGCAAAGAGAGTGTTGGTTTGTAGCTGCATCCACTCTCCACAACTAAGATCTTGAATGACGAAAGAGAGTTCTCTTAGGATCTCCATATTTCCTTGCAGGCACATATCACGAATGACCTTTGCCAAGAGATAGTCCCCGCTTAAAATTGCCTTTTTATTGGAGCTTACAATATTGATGGAAGGGCGCCCTCTTCTTGAGGATGCATTGTCGATGACATCGTCATGACATAAGCTCGCCACATGCACATACTCTATTGCTTTAGCAAAGGGCAGTAATTCACTCATGGGAAGCGAAAAGATATCCCCCATCAGGAAGAGAAGCATGGGACGGAAGCGCTTCCCTCCAAGCAGAACTGTTTGATTGAGCAGCGATGTGATCTCATCATACTCCGTTTCGGAGGGGATCGATAGATCTAGATCACTTAAAGCTCCGCTAATGTGCGAAGGGAGACAATGTAAAGGTGATAACTCTTTTAGCATATTTTCAATGACCCTCGGACAGCAACAGGAGGCCTTAGTAATTCCATCTTCAGCAGATGAGGAGGTAGGTTAATGTGACGCTCATGAAAAGTAAATAGGATGGTAGGAGTTTTTAGATGATAAGGGCCCTACGGAAAACCTGACAAAAAAAATCCCATAAGTTCAAGACAATATTCTCAAGGAAAAAAACTCTTCCTTAGTTTATAATCAATTTAATGGCGCTTATTTTAAGACAAAATTCAAGCAGTCTATCGCATTACTTTGAAAGGAACTAAGGAACTTATGATGAATAGAATTCTCATTATCGACGACGAAGAGATGCTCCGAAAAAGATTAAAGCAACTATTTGAACTAGAGGGGTACGAAGTCTTTACTGCAGGAGATGGCCCCAGTGGCCTTAAAGTGATGGAAACAGAAAAACCTCAAGTGGTTATATTAGATGTCAAAATGCCAGGCATGGATGGGGTTGAAGTCTTAAAAAAGATTAAAGAGATGTCCAAAGGCACGGAAGTCATTATGGTGACTGGTCACGCTTCCATGGAGACGGTGATTGAGATCTTAAGATTGGGTGCCTTTGACTATGTTCAAAAGCCGGTCACTTTCGAAGAACTAGAAATCATCGTGAAAAGAGCAATTCAAAAGCAGCAACTAGAGAAAGAGTTAGTAGAGGTTCAGATCAAGCATAATCTGATTCTAGAGAGTGAAAATAGGTATCGAAAGCTCTTTGATAACTTTTTGGATGGAGTGCTCATCATCAATATTGAAGAGAATAAGTATATTTATGCCAATAGTGCCATCTGCGAGATGCTAGGCCACAGCTCTAATGAATTTCTAGAAATGGATATCATGACCATCTATCCTGAAGCTGATCGTGAAAATATCCATAAAGAGTTAATCTTGATCGGAAACGATAATAAAAAAATCGTAGAAAATATTACTTGCGTGACCAAAAAGACCTCGACCATCATCGCCGACATTCACTCCAAAAAAATCGAGATCAATGGCAAACCATTCTTGCTGAACATCATCAAAGACATCACTCTACGCAAAATGCTGGAGCGTGAAAAAGAGGAGATGCAAAAACAAATTATGATCTCCTCTAGGCTCTCTTCCTTGGGTGAAATGGCATCCGGCATTGCTCATGAAATCAATAACCCACTCTATATTATCAATTTAAATCTAGAGGGCCTTGAAAGCAGCTTTCTTAAATTGGGCCTCGATCAGAATAAAGAGCTAAGCGAAGCTTGTAAGGCCATCACAGACTCCACTGCGCGCATATCCGCCATAGTCCATGGTTTAAGAAACTACACTCACTTTGATGAATCTGTATATCAACTGGCCATCAATGAAGTTATCACCGCTAGCGTCTCCATCCTTAAATCCATGTACGCCAAAGATTTGGTCTACTTTGATATAAAGTTGGATGACTCCTCTCCAAGCATCATGGGAAATTGGGGACTAGTCCAACAAGTATTGATTAATTTTTTCTCCAATGCCAAATACGCGATGAAGACGCTCCCACAAGGGAAAATAACGGTCACCACTCAAGCTGTGATGGATTTGGTCATTGTTACCATCGCTGATCACGGGTGTGGCATTTCGAAGGAGAACCTTCCTAAAATTTTTGATCCTTTTTTCACCACCAAACCGATGGGTGAAGGCAGTGGTATTGGGCTCAATATGATTAATACCATCATCCGTAGGATGCATGGGCAGATCAAAGTTGATTCAAAAGTTGGTAGTGGTACGACCTTTACCATAACCTTTCACTCTTATGATAAAGTTAAATGTTAAATCCTTAGCTCTTGCACTTGCAATTGCACTTGCAATTGCAATCCAGCAATTCTCGTTCTATACAGAGAGATATTCCCATAAGCACAGCTGTATATTGAGTATTTTGCATACTGAGTAAGGTAATTTGTAATAATGTTATAGAAGAGTGTTCTCCGGTTTTGATTTTTTTCAAAGACGCCGTAGATGTGTTTATCATATCCAAAATCTCTTTTGATAATTCCGCCAAAGAGCACTCCACTCCAAACTTCTTTAAATTGCCCATAAAGGCCTCATCGACTTTGATTGGACTATTTAGCAAACGAGCTGTCTGTCCATTCATCTGATTAATGTTCAGAGCACTATCCACCATGAAAATCACCATAGGCAGTGTTGCCAACAGTTCGTCTGCAAAGTTAGCAACGTTTTGTGCTAGCATTTGCTGTGTATGAATAATGATTTTATTGTCACTGGTTATTTTAGCAATAATTTCACCAGCAAGCTCATTTTCTCGAGCACGATAGAACAACATTTTTTTTGCCGCTAACTTTTCCAATGCTTTTTCTATATTCACCAACACCTCTTCCAGGTCGAACGGTTTTTTCAAAAAATTCATTGCCCCATTTCGTAAGGCCAAAATGGCATCGCTCTCATCCCCATGTCCAGTAAGGACGATGGATTCAAAATCGCTAGAAAGGGTACGCATCTCAGCGATTGCCTGCAATCCACTCATCTTGGGCATTTTAATATCAATCACCACCACATCGATCTTCTTGCTTTTAAAAAGCTCCACTGCAGCAGCACCATCTGCTGCTACAAGAATATTCCAATCTTCTTTTTCTTTCCGTAAAAAATGGGACAAATAGTGTCTTGCATCTTCTTCGTCATCAACAATCGCGATATTGGGCCTAAACACAAATTTTATTTTATCCGCAATTTTTTCAATGGCACGCCCCAGAGCAATTTTAAGTTGTGCTAAATCGATAGGTTTCTTTAAGTAATCGATCGCCCCCTCTTGAATTGCAGCAATTGCAAGTGCCGTATCTCCAAAGGCCGTGACCAGAATGGTTTGAATATCGGGGATCATGTCTTGCGCTTTTTTCATGATTTCAATGCCGGTTATTCCTGGCATTTTATAATCGGTGATTAAGATATCTGGCATTTCCTTCTTTATTAGCAACAGACCATCTTCTCCATTTTCTGCGACTATCACTATAAACCCTTCCGCTTGGACAAATTTTGCCAGATAATCCAATGCAACTTTATCATCCTCTATAATTAACACTTTTAAATTTTTCATCAATCTTCACTCCTTTCTTTATTACAAGATTACAAGCAAATGGGTAGACTAATCGTAAAACACGACCCTTCCTGTAGTTTTGTTTTTAAAGTGATCGTTCCCCGATGATTTTCAATGATTTTTTTTGAAATCGATAAACCAAGCCCAGTCCCTTTGCCAGGCGCTTTGGTGGTAAAAAAGGGATCAAAGATCTTTCTTGCGACCTCTTCAGGTATGCCTCCAGCATTATCGATAACCTCCAAGACCACCAATTTTCCCTCTAGTGGCGATTCCTTCTCCTCTATGAGATAGGTCTTTATCTCTATTTTCGCTTCTTCTCCCTTCATGTTAGCTGTTTCAAAAGCATCCTTGGCATTGTTAATCAGGTTAATAATCACTTGCTCAATCTGCACAGGATCAAGCAACACAGTAGGTAGGTTACTGCCAAGCTGACTGGACAACTCAATATCGTGCGCCTTCAGTTGCTGGTAGAAGAATTTACAGGTGGTTTGTACCACTTCATTGATATCTTTTTTTTCCATAAAGGTGCCAGCGCGTCTGGTGAAAATCCTCATGTGCTCAATAATTTCAGACATCCTATCAATTTGCTTTTTAACATCGATTAGCCCGCTTTTAAGTTCGTCCTCCTTCAATCGATTCTTTTTTATATCCATCTCCAGAGATTGGGCGATCATTCTAATCACATTTAATGGCTGCTTGATTTCATGAGCTATGCCCGCCGTCAGCTCTCCGAGTGCACTCATTTTTTCCGCTTGAAAGAGATTAATCGTTGCCTCTTTTAGATTTTCTTTGATCTCATCTTCAATTTTCTTCCTATCAGAGATATCTCTAGCGCACAGTATGCCTTGCATCTTATTTTTTTCTAGTTGCATAATTAAGTAGGAACATAGCGCATGAATTTTGGTTCCTGTCTTACTGATAAAAGTAATTTCAAGATGATTAATGCTCCCAAACCCGATATTTAAAAAGGTCTTGATATATTGAGCACCACTTAGAATGAAATCTATTTTTTTTCCAACAATCTCCTCTTCCCGATACTCCAGTAACGTCAAGACTGCTGCATTAACAACTTCAATAGTGCCATCCGCTTGCAACACAAAAAGCATCTCCATGATAGAGCCTAGGATATTTTCCACATACGCCTTTTTTTCTACCAGCTCCTGGTTTTTGCGTTCCATATCCTCCATAAGGCTTAAGTAGATGCGTTGACCTGATTCTAATTCCATATTCTTGCGTTCTAAATCCTCCACAATATTGAGGTAAGCTCGCCGTAGATCTATAATCTCTTGTTCTTGTTCTTGTAATTTTTTATTTTCCTTCATCGATAATAATCCTTATTATTATGACTCTTTATCACTTAAGGGGAATTGAACTTTGACTTCAAACCACTGCCCCTCCTCACTGGCCACTTCAATCTTTCCTCTGTGACTTTCAATAATTCCATAGCTAATCGATAAACCTAGCCCCGTCGCCTTCCCCACCTCTTTAGTGGTAAAAAAGGGATCAAGTATTTTCTTTTGTATCTCCTTAGATACTCCTATCCCATTATCCTTAAAGCTAACGATGACTTGCTTGCTTACTGGATCATGAAGCGTTGAAATTTCAATGATTTTTTTAAACCCACAATTGCTCCCTGCTTTGCTGTCTAGAGAGTCTTTAGCATTACTCAGAAAATTGATCCAGACTTGTTCAATCTGATAGGGTTCTCCTTTGACCACCGGTAAATTAGGAGCAAAATTTTTTTTCACCTCTATTTCATGAAGTCGCAACTGTTCCCCCAGAAGCGTAAGCGCTAATTCAATCGTTTCATGTAAATTTACTTCAATGAATTTTAGCGCCTCTTGCCGAGCAAAGGTGCGAATGTGATGGATGATCTTCTCCATCCTTTTTACAGAAGATTGAATATCTTTAATCCCTAATTCTAGATCTTCGCTGGTCAAGATTCCTTTTTGATGGAGTTTTTTAAAGGTTTCTGCGACTAGTGCTATCCCTCCCAGTGGCTGGTTTATTTCATGCGCCAGCCCTGCTGACATTTCACCTAAAGTTGCCAGTTTTGAGGTTTGAAAAAGCTGACTTTGAGTTTTATCAAGTTCCCTGGTTCTTTCTAAAAATCTTCTCTCCAGCTCCTCGTTCATCTTTGAAATAATTCCCTTAGAAATCTCCAACTCTCTACTTCTAAAGAGGCGCATCTTGCGTAAGTTGATCCTTTCAATAGTTTTGTTTACCGAAAACGTCAACTCTTCTAAATTGATGGGTTTGGCGATATAATCACTAGCACCTGCACGAATAGCTGCAATGGCCAGATCCGCACTTGAATGCCCTGTGACCATGATTGCTTCAATATCTGAGCAAAAACTTTTTGCTTGCTTTAGAACCTCGATACCAGTCAACTTACCTAAATTAACATCTGTCACCATCAAATCAATTTTATTATTTTTAATAATATTCAAACCTTCTTCACCATCAGTGGCAGCAAAAACCTCATACTTTTCACCTTGAAAAAAGGATTGTAACAGCTTGGCAAGTTCCGGTTCATCATCAATGATCAACAAGGTGTTTTGCTGATTTTCCTCCTCATTTTCAATCAATTTCTCCAGCGCACGTCCAATCGATACCACAATATCAGATGATTTAAATGGCTTTTCAATGTAATCAATGGCCCCCTTTCTTAAGGCTTGCACTGCAATTTCCATCGTTCCACTGCCGGTAATAATAATTACTTCACATTTTGGCGTTGCCTCTTTAATCGTGGTTAACACATCCAGCCCATTGATATCGGGAAGACCTACATCCAGTAAAACAATATCAAAACTATTCCCCTTTATGAGTTGCAAAGCTTTTTCACCCGTATACGCGACAAAGGTTGTTAAATAATTTCGTTTAAGTTCTTTTTCCAAATAGTCACAAATGATAACATCATCATCAACAATCAAAACCTTTTTTTTCTTATACATACAATCCACCTATACGCTTTAGAGCTAGCAAAATAGTCCTTAGTAGATCTTATCGTAATCCCCCATAAAATAGTGTAGGAAAAAATTATTATAAAAATAAAGTATCCGCTTGAAAGAACCGATACCCCTCTAGCAAGAGATGCTCTTTTGCTATGCCTAACTTGTAAAAAGGATAGTCAGGAAAGGATCGCCTTTTATGAATGAATCTGAAGAAAAGCTTATCGAATTGTATGAAATCTTATCCCTTTTAAGGCATGAGATGAAACAACCCTTAAATGCCATATCCTTGATCGGTCAAACCATCAGCAGAGATATTGAAAAAGATCGACTTAAAGTTAATGAACTCCAAGATTCCGTAAAAATAGTGCTTACCCAGGTCAATAAATTGTCCGCAATGGTTAATCACACACGCTCTTTCCTCCCAGAACCTCCTAAAAATGCTCTTGTGAGCTTAAATTTAAATGAAGTCATTGAAGCTGCTACAAAAGTTTGCTCTCCGTCTCAAATTATCAAAGAGTTAGATAGCAACTTGCCGCTTATCCAAGGAGATGCTTTTCGTTTAGAAATGGCAGTGAGAAATCTTCTTATACTGGCAACCCAAAGTTTGAAAACGACCCCTGATAAAAAAATTGTACTTAAAACCTCTAAAATCGATAACCATCAACTCAGTCTCTCGATTTCTGGTAGCTCAGAGGCCATGGTAAAAGATGCAGTAAAGAGTTCTTTCGATCTTTTTTTTACTATGGGTCTTACTCTGGCCGTCTCAAAAAAAATCATGAATGAACATAAAGGAATCTTTGAATCAGAAAATCAAGAAACAGCTTTTGTGATAAAATTCCCTTATTTATAGACCTACGAGGAGTGGAGTGATGAAGCTACTTTTAACCATGAAAACATGGTCTTCCCAGATCTCTTTAACGTTCAAGTTGTATTCAATCATCGCCGTGTTCGTGTCTGTTATTATAGTGATGATCGCTATAAATAAATTTGGAGTAGATACCTTATCAGGATTTAGGGGATATCTAACGGCCTTGCATCAGTGGTCCATGGCGCATAAAGAGGCCATCTATTACTTAAATAAATATCACACCAGTCGTAATGAACAATACTTACAGCTCTTCCATAAAAAACTTAAGCTTCATTTGGGATATAAAACATTCCGTTTGGAAATAGTCAAAAAAGACCCCGATTTGCAGGTGGCCTACATCGGTTTAAGTGCAGGGCAAAGCTCTCCAGAAGATTTTAAAGATATGGTCAATCTCTTCAGGCGCTTTCATAATGTACATTATATTGAAATGCTTTTGGCAATTTGGGCCCAAGGGGATGAGGAGATTGCTCAATTGGAAATCTTAGGCCACCATTTGCAGCAAGTGCATGAAAGGCATAGCGAGAAGGAGCACTCCATTTTCGATGAGATTTCAAAAGTCAATGACAAGCTAATTACTTTAGAAAATCGCTTCGAAGTTGTCATCGATGAGGCATCCCGCTGGACCACCTCCTTGCTCTGGAAAATAACTTTGTTTTGTTTTATTATGGGTGGCCTTTTGGGCACCTTATTAATTTACCTGATTGCGAGAAGTCTTACCACGCGAATCACCTCGCTTACCCAGGCCATGGAGAAAGTGGCAAAAGGTGACTTAAACACCATCTGTAACGATAAAACTAAAGATGAAATTGGCAACCTATCCCGCTGCTTCAATCAAATGACAGAGGACTTAAAGCTTGCCACTCAAAACGAAAAGGAGCTGGCGGTCACTTTAGCAACGATTGAAAGCGAAAAGAAAAAAAATCTAGAGTTGCAAGCACTCAATCAGCAATTAGAGGCAAAGGAACAGGGACTCTTCACCTCCTCTGAAGCGCTTAAAAACAAAATGGTAGAGCTGGAACGATTTAACAAAATTATGATTGGCCGAGAACTCGATATCATTGCACTCAAAGAAGAGATCAATGCTTTACTACTTAGACTGGATGAGCCTCTGAAATATGCAGGAAGAACCAATAATCTTTCGAAATAATTGAGGCCTCAATCCAGGCCTCAATCGAGGCCTGCCCTCTGCTATTTTGCAATTTTAAGTTGCACCAACTCCTCTTGAATCGCCTCCCTGGATTGCACCACCAAATCCATGGACTCCTTGATTGCGTGGCACTCTTTCATCAGTTTATCTCGTTCACTTAAAACTTTACTGAATTCTTGCTCAAGCTCTTTATTTTGTCTTTGCAATAAGCTTATTTGCTCTTCGCTTTCGGAAACTAGGCGCTTAGATTGAGCTAATAAATTGGAGGACTCTTGCTCTTTTTTTGCAACTTCCACTTTTAATTGATCCAGTTCCCAGGTGGCCGCTGCGCGAATCTGTGTCATTTCATCTTTGGCCTTGTTCTTTTGTTCTTCTAACTTTAAGAGTTCACTACTGAGCAATTTTTTCTTCTCTTCCACTTCTTTCTTGAAATTTTCTTCTAGGGTCGTCTTCATCAGGATCATATCTTGCTTGGTTTTGTTCACTTCTGCTTCGGCCTCTTTGATCATTTGTTCTCTTTCCCGCTGCAGCTGTTGTTGTTGCTCCGTTTTTCTGCTCTCAAATTCGCTCTTCATGCTCTCTAACTCTTTTTTGAATTGCTCTTGTTCTTTTTGTGCAAGCTCTTTTTCCTGCATAAGCGCACAATTTATTCTTTCAATCTCCTTGCGATTTTCTTCGGTAAGTATCTTTTTCTTTTCTTCTAATTCGTTAAGCAACTTTCTCTCTTTTTCTTGCATCTCTTGTTCAAAATCCTCTAGCTGCTGCTTCATCTGTGCACGCATCGCCTCTCGTTCCTTGGGCACGGAGGTCTCCAGTTCTACGATTTTGTTACGAAGTTCAGTGGTAGAGGAGAGCATCTGCTGCTGTTTTTGATCGAGATCTTGATTCTGCTCTTTTAGTTTTTTGTTAATTAATTTAAGATTTTCTAGAGTTGTAAGCAAATTTTGTATACGTTCTAAGCTACCAGCACTCCCCTTGACAAGACTTTTTTCGGAGAGACGCTTGCGATAACTCTCCATAACACCATCGATCTCTTCTTTGAGCTGTTTGCTAGGGCATGGCTTCTGAAAATATTTATTAATATTTCCTGCATTCATGGCCGCGATCACTTTGTCATGCTCTTGATGCCCTGTTAAAAGTATAATTGGCATGTAGGCATCTATGTTTCTAATCTCTTTGGCAAATTCCAGGCCAGACTTGACGGGCATCTTGTTATCGGTGACCACTGTCCCAATATCATTTTGGTGTTTTTTAAACTCTGCAACCCCTTGATCGGCATTTTCGGCAATATAGACGGTATAAGCACTAGACAAATTACGAGCAATAGCTGTTCTTATCTCCACCTCGTCATCGACGACTAAAATAGATTTTTTTCCTGCAACACTTTTTTGTTCTTGCGCTATCGTTAACATGGGATCATCTGCTGGTACTGCGCTAATCGATACCTCAATATCATCCAACATTTTCTTGATACTATTTTTTTGTTTCAAGGCCTCTTGATAATTGCTTTTGAATTGATCAACTTCATTTTGCATTTTTTTCTTTTCTTCAGCAGCAATTCTTTCTTGATCACTAAATTTCGAGTGCATTTCTTGATAAGATTTATTAAGACTATTTTTCTCTTGCTCTAGTTCCTCTAAGTGTTTTTTAAATTGTAAACGTTCAGCATCTTTGTTTTTTAAATCATCAATGGTGCTGCTTAAGGTCGCAACCTCCTCTTTATATTTTTTACTACCATCAACAACCTTCTTGATTTGATCAATGCACTCTTTCTTTATATCCTCTACCGCGGCCAATTGAATTTCCGACTGCTGCTTTAATTTTTCTGCTTGCTTGGCCTTCTCAATAATGGTTCCCAATTTTCTGTAAGCGGCATCGTGTTCTTCAGTAGAAAAAGCGTTGCCACCAAGATTGCCTATGACTTTACTGTGAATGGTTCGTTTTAAGCTATTGTAATCGAGTGGCTTTCTAAAATAATTGTGGGCCTGACCACTATTGAGTGATTCCAAGATGGTTTCAATGTTTGTAAAATCTGTCGAAGTCACCAATCTTAACACGTTTGGATGTCTTTCTTGCAATTGATCAAAGAGTTTAAGAAAAGGAGTATCCACAAGTTCGCAACTGACAAGAACAACATTGGGAAGAAAATCCTCTACCAGCTTAAGCAACTCCTTTCCGCTCCTTTCTGCCTGTACATAAAACTCATCATCCAAAGCGAGCTTGATGTTTTCTAAAAAATTTTCATCATGATCAATCACCAGTAATTTTACAAAATTTTTAGTCATGAGACATCTCCATATTGATTTGCAATGAGTCCAAGCATTGATATAACTCTTTTTTTGAAAAAGGCTTTTGCAGGCAAATATCCGCAGGGGAATCTATATTAAAATTTCTTGCATTTTTGTAAACCTCAAAATCCACTCCAGTCATAAAGACCACTTTACTCTGATTCAAAAGCTTCATCGAATGAGCACATTTGATAAATTCTATCCCATTCATAATCGGCATCATAATATCTGTAATAATAATATCAAATTTTTTGGCCTGTATTTTCAAGAGTGCTTGCTTCCCATTTTCTGCTACCTCAACCATAGCGCCAGTTGCGTTTAAGTAGAGAGAGATGAGATTGCGAATATTGGGTTCATCATCAACAATCAATATTGTATTGTTTTGTTGTTTGACGACTCCAGCATCACTGCTTGCCTTCTCTTGTTCTAAGACCAGGACTCGCTCAAAAGTGGGAAAAGTAAGAGTAAAAGTTGTGCCCTTGCCAACTTTGGAATCAACATGGATATGGCCACGCATTTTTTTTATAATGGAAGCCACTAAATTTAGTCCAATTCCACTGCCTTCTCCCACCGGCTTGGTTGTAAAGAAGGGATCAAAAATATTGGGTATTTTCTCTTCAGGAATACCACACCCTTCATCCACAATCGTAACACGAACCAAATCCAGAACCGCTGTAGTGCTGACTTTAATGACACCTTGAGGAAGAGCTTTCATAGCATATTTGGCATTGGAGAAAAAATTAATCATCATTTGTTGGGCGAGTCCCCAATTGCCCATAAGCATGGGAGAGTTCGCGGCCAAATTTAATTCAAAAGTAATCAAATCTTTTGAGTACATCGATTTCAACAAACCAATACTTGTGGTTATGACCTCATTGATATTCAATTGACCAAAAGATTCATCAAAATGGGTATAGCTTTTCAACCCTTTGACGATCTTTGATATCCGCTCCGTGGAATTACTGATGGCCGTAAAAATTTGCCTTAGATTCTCATTATTCTCCAAGTGCATCCTAGCAAGCTCACTTTCCCAATTTTCTAAATGTAAATTGATGATATACAGAGGATTGTTGATCTCATGGGCAATGCCAGAGGCCATTTCTCCCAGCAAAGAGAGCCGGGAAGAGATAGCAACTTTTCTTTGCATCTCTTCCTTCTCCCGTTCCAATAGTTTCCGAAAAGTGATATCTCTGAAAATATAGAGAAGGAATTTTTTGCTATTGAAATCAATCTTCTTTGAATGGATATCAGCACTTATGGTAGTCGCATACTTTGTTATACAAGTGATGTCCTCTGTGATCTGTTGATCCTTCTCTTCTAAGCACATGATCTCTTCATCTATTTTTTTGTGCTCACTTTTCGGATAGATATCCATGATATCCATTGCATAAAATTCCTTGGGAGCGTAACCCAGCATAGTACAGATGGCACTATTAGCATAAGCGTATCTCTTTTCCTCTAAATTTAAGATCAGAACTCCATCGAAAAAATGATCAAACAGTTGCTTTAAGCTTTTCAAGAGTTCTACTTCATCATCAATAATAAAAATTTTATTCATATGTCATGCCTCTAGATGGTTTATCGTCAAGCTCGGAAAAATTATTTAATCAAAAGATAAAAAATATTTTAAGTATGCAGATCAACCACCGATGAGAAGTGGTACCCTAGAACAGAAGATAAGGAGCCAACCATTAGTACAATCATTGCCATTGGTGGTGCCAAAGGGGGAGTCGGAAAGACCATCCTGGCGGTAAACCTCGCCTTGGCGCTGACGGAGGCCAATCAAAGCGTGGTGCTGCTGGATGCAGATTTTGGTGGGGCCAATTGTCACACCTTCATGGGAATGGTTGATCCCATAAAATCGCTGGAAGACTACTTTACTAAAAAGATCGAGTTTAGTGATCTGATTATCGATACTCCATATAAAAATTTGCGTTTGCTTTGTGGAGGAAATAATAAGATAGACTCTGAACAAATAAAAAGCCGGCCACTGCTCACAGAGATAAGAAAAATAGCTGCAAATTTTGTGATCATAGATTTAGGAGCAGGTTTAAATGATGAAATGCTAGGCCTCTACAACTTGGCCGATGAGAAAATTATCATTGTCACTCCTCAACTCACTTCCCTGCAAAACGCCTATAGCTTTCTCAAGGCCGCTTTTCAAAAAGAGGTCGAAAAGAGTCAGAATATGGCCTTGTGCCTACGCCACCTAGATAATAACCTTTGTCGTTTAGTTTATGCGGTTAGTGAGCTACCTTCATCCCATCGACTAAAAAATGAGCTGGAAACACTCGCCATAAAGCAGAAATTTTGGATTCTGGCGAATATGGTTTACGATGAACACCATCTACTTTCCGTTTCTAAACTAAAAGAGTTAGTTAAAGATTACTTAAGCATTGACTCTGCTATGCTTGGTAAAATTCAGCACACACCAGAAATTCAAAATTCCTTGAGTATAATGATCCCTTTTGTTTTGCTAAATCCTCAATCAGGAAGTAGCAAGCAATTAAGAAAGATCGCCTTTAGCTTATTCGAGTATTCAAAGTCATAAAGTCATGTTAGCATCAAAAGTTGTTCCAATATAAAAAATGAAAATGAAGGAGGGAGTTATGTTTTCATTAAAAATTGCAGGTGGAGTTGTGGGTTGTATTTTAGTTATTGCAGGTGGAGTTTATTTGGCCCGCAAAACAAAGTATGGATCAGAAATTGTAGGTTCTTTAAAGAATTTGGGAAATCAAGTCAAGAGCGCCTTTAGTGAAGGTTATGCAGAAGCTGTAGAAAATTAATCACGGCCCCCCTCTCATTAATCATCAATATGCCTGGAATTGCTATTGTTGGAAACATGTGTGTTGGCAAAAGTACCTTGTTTGCCAAGTTATGTGGAGTTAATACCAAAAGTGTTAACTATCCCGGAACCACTGGAACCATCACTGTTGGACATATGGGTGGTTCTAAGGGGCAGCTAGTAGTTGATACCCCAGGCACCAGTTCGATCTTTATGCACAATGAAGACGAACGAGTTTCTCGTGATTTTTTCCTCTCTTTTGATGACATCACAAAAATTAAAAACATTGGGGCCATTAAAAGTGGTGCTTTTGTAGCGCTTTTTGTGGCCGATGCTAAAAACTTAAAACGCTCTCTGGCCTTGGCAATTCAATATGCAGAGTATGATGTTCCCATGCTCCTCAATGTTAACATGGTCGATGAGGCCGATAGCCGTGGGATCAGCACTGACTATCAACTGCTTTCAGAGATTTTAGGGATCGATGTTTGCTACTCCGTGGCCACCGAGGGGAAGGGCGTGCGGGATATAAAAAGTAAGCTGACCTCACCGCGTACACCAAACAAACTCATCCAATACCCTGCCAAGGTAGAGGAGTTCATTCGTCTCACTCAAAAACTTTTTGCCAACCTAGGGCACACTATCTCGAGAGGGGTGATCATCTTGCTTTTGGCCCAAGATAAGAGTGCAAGCAAGTATGTGGCAAAAACTTTCGGGGAAGAGGTCTTAGAACAAATTAATGGACTACGAGAAGAGTATGAACGAGGAGAGTGTACTCCCTTTGCCATTCTCATAACCAACCTCTTTCATAAAAAAGCAGACGAGATTGTTTCCCGGGTACAGCGAAAAGAGGAGTCTGCAAAAAATTTGTATGGGGATAAATTTGGCCGTTGGTGTATGCAACTCACCACAGGAATTCCCATCGCCCTGATGATCATTTACTGCATGTACCTTTTTGTGGGCGTCTTTGCGGCGACGTTCTTAGTGGACACCATTAGCGGAACTTTTTTTACAGGAATATTGTATCCTCTTTGCCAACAGCTGGTCTCCTTCATTCCCAATGCCTTTATCAGGGATATGATGATCGATGAGAATTTTGGCTTTATTCCAACGGGCATTTTTTTAGCGTTTGGTCTCGTGTTGCCGGTGTTGTTTTGTTTTTACATCTTTTTTAGTATCCTGGAAGATTCAGGATACCTACCACGCCTCTCCTTTCTCTTAGACAAAGTTTTTCACAAGATTGGCCTTAATGGAAAAGGTGTTATGCCTCTTATTATGGGTTTTTCCTGTGTAACTATGGCCATGCTAACCATTCGAGTGCTCGATACCAAAAAAGAGAAGCAGATTGCCACACTCCTTTTACTTTTAGGAATTCCTTGTGCCCCACTGTTTGGAATTATGTTTGTGATTTTAGGAAAGATGCCGATCGCCGCCACCTGGGTATTTTTTGCCATTGTTGCTTTCCAGGTATCCCTTGCCGGATATTTGGCCAACAAATTTTTAGTAGGCAAACGTTCTCCTCTGCTTCTGGAGATCACTCCGATGCGCTGGCCGCATCCGCTGCAGGTTTTAAAAAAATCGTTATGGAAAACCTACTCTTTTCTCAAAGAGGCCACTCCTATTTTTATTATGGCCTCAATTATCTTATTTCTCTTTGATCGTAGTGGTGGCCTTATCCTCCTGGAAAAAATTTTAAAACCCATTACGAACGATTTATTAGGATTACCTCTAGAAAGTGTGCAAGTTTTTATTAAGGCAATCATTCGCAAGGAAAATGGCGCAAGTGAACTTCGCCATTTGAGTGAGGCCAGCGGAGGGGGGATCTATAGTAATCTACAACTCCTTGTAAATATGTTGGTGATGAGTGTACTCATTCCTTGCTTAAATACAGTTATTATTGTGGTAAAAGAGCGGGGAATTAAAGTAGCATTATCTTTATTGTGCATTATTATCTCGTGGGCAATTCTATCGGGAAGTATCCTGAACCATGTTTGCAAACTATTGGGAGTGACATTTACTTAAAATGAATATCAGCGAAAGACATGAAGAGATCTTAGAGGCCATCTGGATTGCCTCCGAGAGAAAAGAGTTCTCAACAGAGTCGATAAAAAAAGAGTGTGTTATTGACTTTGTAGAGGTTGATCTATCACAAATAGAGTCGCACGGTTTTATTTTACGAGATCAGCATAAAATTCTCTTCTCCGCTCAAGGCAAAAAGTATGCAGAAAAAATTATTCGCAGGCAACGCTTGGCCAAAGTTTTACTAAGCTCCATCTTAAAAATCAGGAATGCTCAAATGGAAGAGCTTGCCTGTAAGATCGAACACACGTTGCTGCCTGAAGTAGAGGAGTCGATTTGTACACTTCTTGGCCATCCGGAAGTTTGTCCCAATGGAGAGTCGATTCCCCGAGGGAGATGCTGTGGAAATAAGGTCGAAAAGCTCGATAGAGTCATTCGCAGTTTAAAAGAGCTGGCCCCTGGAGAGTCTGGCAAAATTATTTATATAAAACCAGACAACCATGAACAACTTCATCGCTTGATCGCTTTTGGACTAAACCCAGGAATTGTGATTGCAGTTCATATGAACTTTCCCGCTTTTTGTATCAAATTTGGCAATACCGAGTTGGTTTTAGACGCTGAAATTGCCGGCAACATCTTTGTTTTGAAGTCCAGACCACTTGGGGAATGATTCATTAATTCATTGCTCAAATCCTTGAAACTTTTTCTTAGACAAGATACACTTCCAATAAGATGGGCACTATAAGGTGCAATAGGTATAATTCCGCAACGGTGGAATTCCATTTTTTATCCCTGATTCACAGAGATTCACAGAGGAACAGTTTATGAGCAAAAAGGATAGTTGCAGTGATAAGAGCGGGAATTGTTTTGCAAGAGGTAGCTTCTCTCTTATAAAGGCCCTCGGCAAAGGTATCGGCAAATCGTGTGGCCTTGTGGAATCCATGACTAAAGGTGTTCGCTCCACTCCAAGCAAAATTGCTGGCATCAATCTTAGTAGCAAAAAAGTTACAGGGTTATTCACTGGAGGATTAAGAAAAAAGTTTGGGGTGAACAAATCGGAGGTAAAAACTCGCATTTCCTACCTCAAAGGCCAAATCAACGAATTATACCTGGAGATGGGAAAACTCGGCGCCCAAAATATTGATCCTGAAAAAAGTGTCTTCGATTCCAAGGAGGTGCAGGAACTAACACTGCAAATTGAAAATTATGAAAAAGAGGTAAACTCCCTCAATAAATATTTGAACGAAATCGAAGAGCTGGAAAAGCAAAATATTCGATTATCAGATATCAATCTACAGGATAAAGATCAAGAACATTTAGAAGGAAGTGATCGAAAAATTCAATCAGCGATTGAAAGTTGTATTAAAAAATCAAAATTTCCTCTCAAATCGGATGCTCTTATTTTTCAAAAAATCCTTTATGATTTATTAGATAAAGATGTAGACATCAGAAGGCTAGCGGTTGGCCAATTGGGAAAAATGGGACATAAGCAGTGTGCTGCTGTTTTAAAAGAGGTCTTGAAAATAAAAAATGAACAGCTGCAGGCCGAAGTTATTAATGCCTTAATCCTACTCGAAGATCATGAACTCTTTAATCTTTGCAAAATCTTCATCAAGCACGACTATACGCCCCTACGTTCCGCCTGTGTACGCGGCTTATATAAAGTAGGCAAACAAGAGAGCATTCCTTACCTGGTCGCTACCCTTCAAGATGAAAACGCTGAAATCAGGAACTCTTCTGCAATGTTTCTGGGTTGGTTAGATGCCAAGGTCGCAATCCCTTCCTTATTACAAGCAGCGCTGGATTTCGATAAAAGGGTTCGCTTAAGTGCTATCTCCTCACTTGCAAATATTCGTGATGAAACCTCAGTGCTTCCTTTGGCCAGGCTTCTTAATACTGATGATAAAGAGATCAGGAAAAAGGTCACAAGCGCCATCTCTAAAATTATTGGTGATGATTTTAAATTTAAAAGCGATGCCAGCGAAGAAGAGCGATCACAGGAGATCACAGATTTTAAAGATTGGTATTTGAAAAAGAAGCATGGTATGCGAACGGCAGCACTTTCAGAAACGCTGGAGCTAACTCCAGCATCAGCAGTATTAGAAACCGCAGCAACTGCAACGACAGCAGAAACAGCAGAGACGGCAGAGGCCGCAGGGATGACAGAAACAACACCTGCTCAAGATGAGGATACTATCTCGGATACAGCGGATACCAGCTCTGACAACAAACCTAAAAAGAGATCAAACAAAAAGGCTTAATTTATGGAAAAAAATACTCCAGTGACTGATCAACTTTTTCCTCTAAAAAAGCTTGTAGAGCACGTAAGAAGCGGTAAACCGCTTGCCGCCATTCGAGAAGATTATCAAGTGATTGCAAGTCGGTTACTAAACATTGCTAAGTTGGATCCATTGGAGAGCAGTGAACACCTCAGTGCGGCCATAGAAAAAATAAAAAAATCGCTAGAGGCAAGCGAAGTTGGAAGTGATGCCTTAGCACTGGAGCTCTCTACACTGGATGATTCCCTCCAGCAGCAAACCAACTTAGTGTTTGAAAAGTTGTTGCGAAATGAACTACGTGATGCAGAACAAGCTTCGAGCACCCCTTTTGAATTTATCCTCAAGCACTTCTCCTCACTAGGGGAGCATGAGGTGCAATGCTTAAAAGAGAAGGGCATCTTCAGTGAGCAAGATTTTCTTGGCAGTGACCCCTTGGAATTAGCAAGTCATCTCGGTGTTGCAACAAATATCGTCATGGAGTTGATGGCCTTTTTTGAGCAATACAATAAGGTCAAAGAGAATCTTGAACTCGCGGAAAAAGTTTTTAAAATTTATCAGCTGAATTGTCAGTTAAACAGTGACATTGAGGCGCTAACTTCTGACAATAATATTTTGATAGAAAGCAACAAAAATTTACACCTTAAATATGATCAAATTCATCCGCTTTATACACAAAAAATCGAGGAGATGAAAAAGCTTCAAAACTTAGTGACCACTTCTCAAATTGAATGCAACCGCTTGGCCATGGAGATCAATTTTTTAAAAGATGAGCGCCATAAACTCTCTTTAGTGGCCGAAGAGAAGCATTTAATCTTGGGCAAACTTTTAAAACGCATCGATTCTCTTAAAAAGAGCTACGATTTTATCAAGGGAGAAACCATTTTTTCTGAAGACATGTTACTCCATTTAGAATCGTTGATGGAAGATGCCTTAAGTTATGGTCAAGTTTTTGGCGAAAAACTAGAGAACACCAAAGAGTCATTGGAAACGCTTTTTTCTGAACTAAATGAGACAATCAAAAAAGGAAAAACGATCTTTTATAAGGAATTAAAACAAATTTAAGCATGAGGTAGGTTACTGGTGGAAAATTTAGACAAGACAATCGATATTAATAGTCTCAAGATTAAGACTTATGAGCATATTGATAAGAGTAAAATCACGGAACAGCTGGAGAAAATATCCAAGCTACGCTTGTCCGATTTTTTGGATGCCAAGGAAAGTGACTTCAAAAGCAATATCAATGAGATGTTCTCAACGATAAAATACCTGGATTCAACGCTTCGTAGTATGATTGAACTCAATTCTACGCTTAAAAATGAGGCCCAAGAACATCAACGTCAAATCAAAAAACTTGAGAGTAGCAATAAAGAGATCAAAGAGAAGTTACTTTTTCATGAGAACAGCACGCCAGTTTTAAATGACCTTGAATATAAGTTGGATCTAGCACTAGAAGATCGGGAGAAGTTTAAAGAGTTTGCAAAGCAAGCTGGCGAACACAATCAAAAGTTGCAACAAAATATCGAAACCCTAGAAATTTTACTCGAGAGAGCAGAAGAAGAGTTGCGAGATACACGAAGAGAAAAAGAGATCATTTCACAAGAGCTCCATCAAGCAAAAGAGGCCTTAACAGATATTTATACTCACATTCAGAAAGGGTAAGGGACCTACAAGTGAAAAACACATCATCGACGATAAAGAAACAACTGCTTAGTAGTTGGGATCAGATGAAAGTCAAGTACCCCGTGGTTGTTGATAAAAGTGCAGTGAAAGGTGATACTGTCAAAGAAGAATTTTTACAGTATATTGATGGGCTAAGGAGTGTAGGGGAGATTAGTCAATACCTCACATTAGACGCAAGTGAGGCGCACCTGGTTTTTTCTAACCTCTTGGCGATAAAAGCAATTCGCTTCATTGACCATTATGAAAGGTTAACTTTGCTAAATCGCCAAAATGCTGAGCTTAAAAACAACCAGGCCTTCTTAGCTGAAGAGAATAATAAATTAAAAGGCGAAAAGTATTACTTAAGTAGGCAAATCGAGAGTAAGCAAAAAGAGATGCTCACGATTGCAGAGGTGATGCCATCGCTGCAAGAACGCTTGCAGGAGTTTAATCGTGAAATCGACACCCTTAAGAGCAATTCTACCGAACTATGGGATTATAATTCCGATCTTTTAGGTCTGGTTAAAGATATGAGTATTAAGGAAAAACAAATCAATGAAATTTTCATTGAGATCGAAGCTGCTCTCCCCAAACTCATAAAAAAGAAAAAAAGAATGTCTGAGCTTTTAAGTAAGGCCGATGAACGAGTTAATGATATTGATGTAAAAAATATCAAAATCAAAAGATTACTCTCTCTTTATCATGAGTCTGTGGAAGAGGTGCGTGATTATCTCTTTGATGCAAAGACTCATCTTAATTATTTTAAAAATGATATGTAGAAAGGGAGATAAGGACTTATGTTGGAATCGTGCTATACCATGCCCCTAAAAGAGTTTTGTGAAATTTTCACTCTATCCGCATTAGAGGTGCACCATTTTTTCCAGGAAAATAACGTAGAGTTAGAAAGGATTGGTAGTCTCATCCGCATCACCCCTGAAAATTTCGAGCTAATGCTTCAAGCAAGGAGCCTAGGAAAAACTAAGCTAGTGATTACTTCTTCCTGTGTTAAAGGAGGTGTTGGTAAAACCACACTCACCAACTGCTTGTCTGCGAAAATCTCCACCTATGGCCATAAAACTTTAATGATTGACCTGGATCAACAGGCCAACCTCACGTCCAGCTTTGGCGTTGACTCTTCCATGGGAGTGTATCCGACTATCCTGGATGCTTATCGTGGCCATTTTCAAGGAAAAAAGATTTCAATCCAAGATATTGTTATCAACATCACCTCTCACCTTGCGATCATCCCTGCTAATTTAGAAATGGCATCACTAGATGCAGAATTTTCTGGAAAAACAGAAAATGTGGGAAAATTTTTCAAGAAATTATTACAACCTATTCGTGATCAATTCGATATCATTTGGTTTGATTGCCCTCCTGCACTCACTAAAATAACCAGCGCGGCCCAGGCCGCCTCAGACTTAGTGGTGATTCCCATTAACACCGATAAATTTTCTCTCGATGGATTGGATCTAACCATCGATAGTATCGTTACTTTACATAAAAATTTTGACGTTAATCCTGAAGTGAAAATTGTCATCAACAAATTTGATTCCAGGCAAAAGTTAGGCTTCCAAATTCTTTCTCTGGTCTCCCAAGGAGAGTACAAAGAGTACCTCTCCAATACTTTTATTCCCGTTTCCAAGCAAATGGATAACTGTATCGCCTCTAAAAGCAACATATGGGATCCTCACTTTAAAGGATCGGCCCAAGATGGTTTGATGGAGTTGGCACAAGAGATCATTGGGATCGATAAATGGTTTACGGAGACACCATACCTACCGCAACCTAAAACCACGCTCGATCATTTTACTGGAGTTACGCATGTCTAAGTCTAAACCAAGAGTGAAAGGCATCTCAGGATTACTTCAAAGTCAAAAGGCACACAAATTCAAAGACACCTCTTTTCTCTGGTGTGAACGGAACCCAAGAGCAGATCCCATTACTACGACTACCACTAGCACTGCCACTGCCACTACCACCATCACCGCCACCCCGATCGCGGAGGAAATACTGAAGATAAGTGATGAGGATGAAAGCGCACTCACTAAAACGCTGGAACTGAGTTGGAGTAAAATCGGAGCAAAATTACAACAAAAGAAAATGTCCAACCTAAAGCTTGATTAAAGACGAAGATAAAGACAATGAAAAAAAAATTTCCGATTACGCTTGAGACCTTTGCTCCCAATAAAGTGGCCCTATACCAGCAGCTCTATTCCGATATAGGAATGATGAATCACTATTACGATATTTTACCAGAGGAACTAGTTAAAGATCTGGCAAACGATCTCAAGCTACTGCTAGATCACGACATCTCTAGCTATTTTAAAATTATTTTTTATAATCCTCTGAATGAACAGGATATCTATTTAGAAAAATCCTATCTCATCGCTGACTCTTTGAAAAAGGGTAACACTTATGAACAAATAAAATATGATCTCCCGCGACCGTATGAGTTCGACATCTTCACCGGTTTTTCAGAAGCTTTTCTGGCCTTTGCGGAAGAGCACCAGAATAGCATCTTAAAAAAGATGAACTTTAAGTGGTTTAAAATGACCGAGGCATTACCCGGATTAGAAGAGATAGGCAAAATAGAAAATACAGAAGAAGCAAAAGAAGCAAAAGAAACAAAGGAAACAAAGAAAGCAAATACTCTTCCAATGATAGCACCAACAGCAGTTGTGCCCCCCTCTTTTACTTTAAAAACCCCTCTCACAATTGCTTCCTACGCCAATAGCGATTCACGAAAGTTGATTGATGAGTTTGTTGCGATATCCTTAAAGCAAGCTTTAACTCCAATCCTCTGGACGCATTCGGAAGGGCTAAAAATCATTGGGGAGAGTTATTCCAGTCAATATATTTTTAATGATGAACTTTTCACCAGAGTTTTTTTATCACCCTTTGATGTCTTAAAGCACATCAAAAATGCACGAAAACAAAACGTCTCTTATATCCTGGAAGATTTTCACTACTACCTCTCCCGAGATAACCTTTCTGGCGCAGAATTCACCGAGTTCATTTCGCTCATCAAATCGATGCAAAGCGATCTAAAAAGCTGCAATAGTTTTCTCACCATTTTAGCACCCCACTTAGACCTGCCTCCAGAGATTGCACCAATCTTTGAAACGATCAAAAATAGCAGCGGGAAAAAAAAGTTTCACTACTTGGACAAATACGGAACCGACCTTACAAAATTGGTTTTAGAACAAAAGATCAGACCGATTGTAGGACGAGAAGCCGAGATTACCGAGTGTCTTAAAATTATTTCTAAATTGGAAACCAACAACCCTTTACTGGTAGGCCAATCGGGAGTGGGTAAAACTGCCATTGTAGAAGGATTAGCGGCCACTCTCATTAACAATAAAATCTCTCCACTGTGGTCACAAAAGAGGATCATCTCCTTAAACTTGAATTTGATGATCTCTGGAACAAAATACCGAGGAGAATTTGAAAACCGCTTAGAAGGTTTGCTCGACGAGGTTAAAGATAATGATAAAAACATCATCATCTTTATCGATGAAATTCACACACTGTTAGGAATGGGTAGAACGGAAGGCTCTATGGGCGCAGAAAATGTGCTGAAACCAGCTTTGGCCAGAGGAGAGTTTCCCTGTATTGGTGCCACTACTAGTGAAGAGCACGATAACTATATTAGGCCAGATAAAGCGCTTTCGCGCAGGTTTCAAATTGTCCAGGTGAGTGAACCCGATACAGAATACACATTGAAAATTCTCAGAGGGATTAAAAATATCTATGAAGGGCACCACCAGGTGGAGATTTCAGAGCAGGCCTTAATCAAGTGCGTGGAGATCTCTGCTCAACTACTGAAAGGGCAATATTTTCCTGGCAAGGCAATTAAAGTTATGGATAACGCTTGCGCCTCTGCCTCCATCATTGGACAAAAGGTGGTGACACCAGAATTTGTCATAAGCGAGTTTACTAAAAAGATGTAGATGATAATTTTATATAGTGTAAAATAAAATAGATAAAAGAGGAATAAGACGTGAATGATTTAACACATGCTACCCCTATTGGCTGCGAACTAGGAACATCGGCATCAAAATTTTGCTGTGACGATACCTTGGTCATCTTCTCTTCCGTGGTTGGTGACTCCCTCACTGAAAAGATGGAAGAAAGTTGGCGACTAATGAATCGCTCGAAAGATTCTAGGTGGGCGAGAAATCTCGCTATTTTTGACGATTCAAGAAATTCCTGGCGGTACGTAGGGGCCATGACGAGAAACTCTGAGCGAGTCAATTGGTTTACAGATCAAGGGCTCATTAGAGACCATGAGGATGCTTTTTTAGCAACCAAAGCGGGTTTGTTTTTACTAGCACAGGAGATGGAAACGCAAAATAAACCCATCAAACAAATCTGTATTGGTTTTGGCATTACGGTTCGTCATGGAGAGAATGTCATTGAAAATTTTTTCTCCTTCATGAAGGATAAATTGATTGTTCGAGAAGGAAAAAAATTTTTAACCATTAAGGCAAAAAATGTGGCCTTAAATCAGATCAAGGAGATTGAAGTAGAGCTGGTCTTTTCGGTGATGCAATACCAGGCCTATGGCGCCTATATGAGCTTACTTTTTAGTAAATATAATATGAATATTTACAATACCTATATTGTCGATATTGGCCATGGAACTTGGATTAAGTTACCCATTATTGAAAATGAGGCAGAGATCAACTTATCAGACTCCTTTACCGAAGGTGTGCACACTATTACTAAAAATATTTCCAAAGTTATTTTCGAATCCAGTGCTCAAAAATTTAAGATTCCCGAACAAAGGATAATGGAGCGGCTGCCCTCAAAAGATTATAAACTAGAGGTTCCGGGAGTGGGAGTTTACGATTTTACAAAATATTTGCAGCATGAAAGTCAACTCATGGCCAGAAGTATTGTCCAACGCATCTCCAATGACATGTCCTTGTTGTCGCAAAAAGGGCATACTGTCGACTATTTTTTAATTATTGGTGGTGGAGCTCATCTGCTGACAGAGACCATTCGCAGTGAAATCGGAAAATTTTTTGAGTGGCCGGAAGAGGTGTTAACGCAAAAAATAATAGACGCGAACACCCTAGGCGTGGATCCAAGGTACATCAATTGTGTAGGGCTCATGCTTTTGGCCAGAGACCAAATAGCTCTTGAAATGAATCAAGAGGTCGATCCGGTTTACTGTATTAAAACTATTATCCAAGATACGGCCCAATAGGGGTGTTGCAAGGGGAAAACATGGAAGGATTGTATTATCTTGTTGTCGACCAGGAATTGAAAGGACTTCTTGAAAAAGTTGCTACTCATCATCCAGAGGCCTCTAAAGGAGTTTTAAAACTTATTCTTAAAATGTACTTAAAGCTTGCAGACAAAAGTAAGCGCAAAGGCAAAGATCCTTTGATTGCATTCCAAAATTTAGTCGAGAGCGTAATGGGAGAGAAACCCTGTGAAACCACCAGGGAGAAAATCGAATATTTAGATACAATTTTAGAAGAAAAAGATCCTAAAAATTCCTCTTCTCATTATAGCAATTCCTCCGTTGTTGAAGATATCAAAGAAATAAAGTCCTTAATCAAAGAGATCAGAGGGTTCTCTCGTTTGGGAAGTGCACAACAACTGGTTGAGAATTTTAGGCCCACTGGCCCCTCAGAACTGATTGAACTGCAGCAGAACAATAGTAGTGATCACCCCCCTGAACCTAAGAAAAAGAAAAATTTCAAAGATATCAGAAGAGATAAAATGAATAAAGTCGTCAAATTTTAGTGTATGAAAAAAATTTTCATTGATCCAGGTGAGTTTTATATCAAAGTGTTGGTGCTCGATTATGTGGATAGTTGGCAATTCTATGGACGAACTTTTTTTCCTGCACTGACGTGTGCATCTAAAAAAAACGAACGCCACCCACAGCAAATATATTACGAAAACAATAACCTGCTTTATCAAATTGGTTATGATTGTTCTGAGATAAATTTCAATCAAGCTTTTGTTGATTATAACCATAGCTATGATCACGTGCCGACTAGCAAAATTGGCCCTGAGAGTGGAAAATTATTTATCAATAAGAGTCTTTTTGACTTTGCCTCTGACCAGGAAGAGGTAGCATTGTCGATTGTGGTCGACTCTCCTGCAAAGTTGCAACTTTTTAAAGAGATCGTTAATAACATTCAAAACGATAGGCCTTACGAGATTAAGGCCTATCGTGAACTTGATCAGCGAATGATTAGCAAAAGCATTAAGTTAACGACGAGCTTTGCCCTGGCCAGCGATGCCGCTTGTGCCTTAGTCAAGAAAAAATTTGAGAGTTATAGTCATGCTTTAGTGGTGGACATTGGTCACAGCAGCAGCAAAATCTACACCATTCATTCCCAAGAGGGTGTGCGCTTATTTGGACAACTTGAAATAGGAATGCATTGTTATTACAAAAAAATCATCGACTTATTACAAGAGAAGGGAATTGAACAGATCGATTATTTTTGGTTGATAAAGCAGCTGGAGCTTGGACTAGGAAACATTGAAATTCCTGATCATAAAAATGTTTATACGTTCGATCTCTCTTTAATAATTGATAACATCCGATGGGATTTCAATAAAAATTTCAACAAAGAAATTACCGATACCATTAAATCCTATTTTACACAACTGGCCTTTGCTGTTGATTCCATTTTCATCATGGGTGGAGGAGCTGTTTTTAATGGTGATCTCCTCTGCGCATCGCTGGTGAATAGTGGGTATAATCTGCATAACATTTACATTGAAAAGTCACCGATGTACAATATCTTATTGGGGACTTGCTACTACTAACTGAACATAAGGAAGTTTATGGAGTGTTCTGATTATTTAACTGAAGGTAACAAGTGCTTATCTAATTTTGCGGTCTATGTTGGAAAATTTTTTGGAATGGTGGTCTACCAAAGCAAGAAATTGAATCTTTCTTTGCAAGAGGGCATCACCCAGATACGCCTAGATGAGTTCACAGGAAAATTAAGTTGTGTCAAAAAATTGCTTCCCTCAGGAAAGCGCCAGTTATTGAACGAGGCGTCTCCTGATCGTGATTTTTATGCTCATTTCGGAAAAGATCTTATTGAACTTTCAAAAGCAAATTTAAAAAGTGAAAACATAACGATCATTGATGTTTCAAAATACAAACTGTAAAAAATTTATCCAAAATTAATCCAGGAGGGATTTTATGGCAGATAAAAGTGACGAAGGACTTCTAAAAAGATTACTCAATTCCAATAGTGAAATAGAGCACGAACGCGAGCGCACTCACGAAAGCATTCATGAGCACACCTATGCAAATCCCAATTCTCCTCCTCCGACCCCTCCCGTGGGCGAAAGCGACTATTTACATCAAAAAGTTGGCGATCTAAAAGATGCCGCAAAACATTTAGACAATAATAGAGAGTTAAATATCTCTAAAAAAGCTGTCGGTGTGGATGTTGGAACCAGTCGAATTGTCAGTGCTAGAATTGGTGGCGATTACAAAGAGATAACCCAATCGGAGCTAAATGCTTTTTTTATGTTGCCCTTTTCTACAATCTCTCAGGATTTATTGACGAAAAATAAGATGAACTATGTCAAAACCAAAGACAACCTCGCCGTCTATGGGATTCATGGGCAAGTTTTCGCAAACATGTTTAATGGAGAATTATTGCGTCCCATGAAAGATGGCCTACTAAAATCAGAAGAACCTAATGCGGTTCATATGATTAAAGAGATCATTTCTTTAGTCGTTAACAAACCAGAAGAACTAGGTTCTAAGCTATGTTTTTCCATTCCTGCGCCTCGCTTGGGTTCAGAGAGTGATCTTATTTTTCATGAGGCCATCTTAAAAAAATATTTTGTGGCCGCCGGATATAACGCAATTTCTATCAATGAAGGATTGGCAGTAGTTTTATCGGAGCTTGCACATGACAATTATACCGGCATCGGTATAAGTATGGGGGCAGGAATGTGCAATATCTGTTTCTCTTTCATGTCTGTGCCCATTATTGTTTTTGGTCTACACCAAGGTGGCGACCTCATCGATCAAAATGTTGCCCGCGTGGTTAACGAGTCGGCAACCAGAGTGAGAGTGATCAAAGAAGAGTCTTTGGATTTAGGTAAATCTCCCAAAAACAATCTGGAGCAGGCGCTGCATATCTATTATGATGACTTAATCTCTAGGCTAGTTAATGCGCTTGCAAGCACCTTTTCCAAGACTGAAAATTTACCCAAACTTGCTAAACCAATTCCATTAGTCTTAGGCGGAGGCACCTGTGTGCCTGCTGGATTTAAAGTTAAGTTTGATAAGATGCTAAGACAAGTTGAATTGCCCATTGAGATTTCGGAAACCAAACTCGCCGCTGATCCTCTACGGGCCACAGCAAGAGGTGCACTTGTATGTGCTGGAGCAGAATAAAAAAAGGAGTCGTATGATGAAATATTTACAAGAAGAGAGAAGAAAACATTTTAGATGGAGTGTTCCTTTTTCCGCCTTTGAATACAAGGGAAAACTCTTCGATGTTTTAAATATTTCAGCGCAAGGCCTTTTGGTGAAGAATGAAAAAGATCATGATGAAGATCTGTGTGCCGAGTTATTGTCTAGTAAAAACTTTGCCTTTAACTTAGTGGATAAATCCTCTAACAGTAAACTACTTTTAAATGGCAACGTGGTTAGAGTTATAAAAAAAGATACCTCTATCATGAGCTTTGCAATTCAATTTTCACCTATCAATTCTGTACTGTAATTAAAACTTAAAACAATTATCATCTTTAATTTCAGTTGACTCTCTTTTGTTGATGAATTAAAAATTGTATTTAAATTAATTTATTTGAAAAAGTGTTTTAAATTCATTATAAATTTACAAAGAGATGATGTGAAAAAAAAGTCTCCCTTATCTGAGCTTTATTTTCAAGATGTTGTAAAGTCTAAGTATAGCTTGATGTTGCTCATAGTTCTGGCAGTTTTCATCATACTTGGTCTTTTAAAAGAGTATGATCTTCGAGTAAGTAAGTCGGTTATAACTGGGACAGAGCAAGTTTTAAAACCAAAATTGGTGCAACAGACAAGTGTGACTATGAACCCTCAGCGATTTGATAAATTCAACAATGTAAAAAAAGCCACCTCGTTCACAATAGTTGACTCCATGATGGGTGGAAGCAGTGTCTGTGCCTGTCCTTTATGCAAAATAATTTTTATACATAATGATAGTTGTGAAGAGAGATGCCCTCACTGCCATAAACGTTTGATGGATGCAATTTATGCAGGTGGGATTCCTTCTTATGTTGCGAATAAAAAATAAAGTAACAAACAAAGGTTATAGCAGTGCCAACAAAGAAAAATTTTCATTTGATTCTAGGGCTTACTTTTCTTTTTATAGGCCTTTATGGTGTTTATGATGAGATCTACAACGTTGTCGATTTTATCAAAGGGATTGTGCAACCAATCACATTGGCGGTTGGTGGATTTCTCTTATTCCTAGGCATGCAACGAGGTGAGGCGGGAGCAATTAAAAATGCTTTACTAGGCGCTGGGACACTGATTTTGGTAGTAGGATTCTATGGGCTTTATGATGAGTGGTATGCCTTTAGTGACATGATGTTAGGTGTGTTGCCACTCCTTTGTATTGCTTTTGGGGGATTATCATTAATTGCAGGAATTAATAAATTAAAAGCATAGGGGTGGCCACGATATGATGCAAGTAATTTTAGGACTTTTTTTATTGGCATTCGGACTATGGGGACTATTTGATTCTTGGAACTACGTCCTCGATTTTTTTAGTGGAGTTATGCCTTTGGCAATGATGGGCATTGGTGCATTTTCCATTGCTCTTTATTTCATTGATCCCAAAGTTATCAATAAACAAACGGATGATAAAGAAAATACAGACGATATAATAGAAGACGATAAGGAAATGGAAGGTGCATGATGGAAAACACAGAAACTAAAAAGGCCACGACAAGTAGTTCTGAATTTGATTTTGATTTTATTTTTCACTCTATCCTTTTAATTATGGGGAACTTGTTTCACAAGTTACTTGCTCTCTATGAGAGCTTCTTTAATTTAAGTAAAAAGGATAAACATCAAATTTATACCAACTTGGCCACTAGCTATCGAAAAAAAGGAAATCTAGATAAGGCCATTGATGCGATCAAAAAGGCGATCAAAGAGGTGCCCAATAACGAAAATGAGAAATTGCTAAAGCATCTTGCGGATCTATACCTTATGTCAGGTGCTTACGACAAAGCTAAACAGGCCTATCAAAACGTACTCAGTAATTATCCCAATAATAGTGACGCCATCATCAAATTGGCAGATCTCCACTTAAAAGAAAACGAGATCGAAGAAGCGCTAAAGCTCTATGAAAGTTTTCCACAGCAAGGGGCCAAAAAGCATGAAATTCTCTACAAATTGGGTGTGATCTACGACAAGAAGAGTGAAGTGGATTTGGCCATTGAAAAGATGAAAGAGGCGATTGAACTGAAACCAGATGAGATTAAGTATCATCAACATCTTGGCTTTATTTATGAATCTGCTGGCCGTCACGTCGACGCAGTTCCTCATTTCAAGAAAGCAATGGAATTAGAGTTTGGCCAAAAAAATAATGTCTTTGATTTCTAAATCTAAAACTGTTCATGGGGAAGGGGAATAGCGATGGAGATGGAGGGGCAAAAAACCAGTCATATCATCCAGCAAGTCTATGGTAGCAAAAAAAATTTCAAAAATAGATTTTTAAATCAAATCAGAAAAGTTGGAAATTATTTTGCATCTATCAATTGGAATTATGGCCATATCAAGACAACGTTAATCGTTTTAATGATTGTGATCCCGACCTGGACCATAATGAGTGTCTACTACTATAATAAATTCACGGCGAACTATTACAATGTTTTAGCTTCAACCAGTAAAATGGACACTGTATTAGACCGGAGAAGAAACATCGCTGTCAATGTCTCAAAAATAGTTGCAGACTACTCTATCCATGAAAAGCAGCTGTTTGATACAGTCGTAGGCTCTCGAAAAGTTTTTTCCAATGATAAACTACAAGAGAATTTGACGGCCCTACAGCAAGATATGAAAAAAGCTCCCAGTGCCGATTTGGTTTCAAAACTCTTCGCGATTGCCGAACAGTACCCTGACTTAAAACTAAGTCAAAACTTTTTAAAGTTCACCGATGCCCTGGTTGAGATTGAAAAAAATTTGGCCGATGTACGTGCAGAACATAATGCCTACGTTAATGCCTATATGACATCCCTATCGGTTTTTCCTGGAAATTTTTTCAACATCTTTTTTGGGTTTAAACCTCACTCCTACTATAAGGCCTCTGATGACGCAAAGAATTTTTGGAAAATCAATTACTGAACTGCTTAATTTTTGTATAAGATGGTTTGTTCCCCTATTCATTTGCGCCTTCCTCGCCATTCTTGTCCTATTTTATTCTGATTATAACTTGGCCACAGGATCGGGGAATTTATGCATTATTCTTTTTTTGCTGGCAAATACCTACATCCCCGCCAAGCATTTAAGATTTGTGTATAACTTTAAGAATGTGGAAGAGACCTTTCAAACCCTTCTGGTCTACCATTGTATTATCAATATTGCCGCCTTCACCACGGCATGCGTTCACGCTTATTTAACCAATTGGGTGAATATCTGGCTAGAGATAACTTTAGTGCTGATGGGGTGGCTCACCTTTGGTGGTTTTCTACTAAAATTTAACTACAATGCCACTATAAAAAAATGGATCTACTTCCTCCATAGCCAGCAAATTGTTTTTTACGTTATGCTCTTCTCCTTACTCAAAGGCCATTATGTTATTTAAACTGCTCTTCTTATCATGCTTTCTCTGCATCCCCTCGATTTGCTTTAGTAAAACGCTTGATTTGCTTAACGTCTCCTACGATCCTACACGAGAATTTTATAAAGAGTTTAATCGCGAATTCGAAAAATATTGGTCCTCCTCGAACAGTGCAGTTAAAATTCGACAATCCCATAGTGGTTCTGCTACCCAAGCAAGAGCAGTCATCTCGGGACTACAAGCAGACGTAGTAACGCTAGCACTGGCCTACGATATCGACATTATTGCAAAAGAGTCGCAACTACTTCCAAGCAATTGGCAACAACGCTTACCCAACAATAGTTCACCCTACACCTCCACTATTATTTTTTTAGTCCGCAAAGGAAACCCTAAAAATATTCACGATTGGAGTGATCTTATTAAATCCAATGTGGAAGTGATCATGCCCAATCCAAAAACATCGGGAGCTGCTCGCTGGAATTATCTTGCTGCATGGGGATACGCTCTCCAGTCGAAGCTTGCAGAGAAAAAATCAAACGCAGCAGCGGAAAAGTATGCCAAAGAGTTTGTGACCGCTTTAATTAAAAACATCCCAGTATTAGATACAGGAGCACGTGGTTCGACTACCACCTTTGTTAATCGCAATATCGGTGATGTCTTGATCACCTGGGAAAATGAAGCACTACTGGCCTTCCAACAGATGAGCAAGAGCAGCAGTGCTAGCAGTGCTCACTCGCAATTTGAAATCGTCATCCCCTCTTTAAGTATTTTGGCACGGCCGCCAGTGGCAGTGATCGACAAAATTGTTGATAAACGCAAAAGCAGAGAAATGGCAGAGGCCTATTTAAAATATTTATACACTCCAGTAGGGCAAAGGCTTGCGGCCAAACATTTTTTTCGTCCTGCTTTGCCTGAACTTGTCGATAAAAAAGAGTTGGCAATTTTTCCTACACTGAAACTTTTTACATTGGAAGATTTTTTTGGTAGTTGGGAGAAAGCTCATAAAATCCATTTTGCCGACGGTGGAACCTTTGACCAGATTTACCGACCACATGCCCCCTAAATTTAGCTTTAAAATTAAATTTAAATTTAAATTTAAAGAATACAGTGTTATTCCAGGTTTTCCTTTAAGCTTTAGTTACTCCCTCATTTACCTTGCTCTATTTGTGATCTTGCCGCTCTTCGTGCTGATTGTAAAAGGGAGTGAACTGGGATTAAGTGGCCTACTCCGAGAGATCTTTGATCTAAGAACACTGCTCTCCTTTAAGCTCAGCTTATTGACGGCCCTGGTGGCAGCACTCACGAACGCTTGCTTTGGCACCATTGTGGCCTGGTTTTTAGTACGCACTCCCTTTCCAGGCAAAAAAATTTTTGATGCTTTAATTGATTTACCCTTGGCCCTACCTACTGCCGTTAGTGGCATTGTGCTTACGGTGATCTATGCTCCTAGTGGAGTCATTGGCAATTTTTTTCTAAAACATTTTCAAATAAAAATTGCCTTCACCCCTTTAGGGATTATTGTGGCGATGATTTTTGTTGGCATACCTTTAGTGGTGCGAACAGTGGGGCCGGTACTAATGTCGATGGAAAGTGAATTGGAAGAGGTGGCGCTCTCTTTGGGTGCAAACAAGTGGCAAGTCTTTATCAAAGTTATTTTACCAACAATCTTTCCCTCTATTATAACTGGCTTTACCCTGGCCTTTGCTCGGGCGCTTGGAGAATTTGGAACCATTATTTTTATTGCGGGCAACATGCCGATGAAAACAGAAATCACCGCCTTGTTGGTTTATACCAAACTAGAGCAGCATGATGTTGCTAGCGCTACCGCCATTGCTTTAGGGATGTTACTCCTCTCTTTCTTGCTCTTACTACTTATTAACTTATTTCAATCGTGGACAAGCAAAAAAGTCACGGGGGTGTAGATGCCAATGAATACTCTCGCCTCTAAGGCCGCCAATGCAATGATCACACTTGTCGCCTTGTCGTTTATTTTCCTTTTTTTAATTCTCCCGATTCTTGTTATCCTTCAACAAGGATTTAGCGAGGGAGTAGTGGCCTGGTGGCAAAACATCAGCGATGAGGAAACGCTGTTGGCGCTACGTCTGACACTGACAGTGGCGGCCATTGCCGTACCTTTAAACCTGCTTTTTGGGATCATGATCGCCTGGACGATTGCTAAATTTCAATTTAGAGGGAGAGAGCTGCTCCTCACTTTGATCGACCTACCCTTGGCCATTCCGCCTATCATTTCAGGACTGATGTACGTTTTATTATTTGGGATCTATGGATGGTTTGGGGCCTTCTTCAACAACTATGATGTGCAAATTATTTATGCAGTTCCTGGCATTATCTTAGTGACGATTTTTGTAACTCTTCCTTATGTTGCAAGAGAGTTAATCCCTCTTTTAAGCAAACAAGGAACAGAAGAGGAGTTAGCGGCCATTAGCTTGGGTGCAAGCGGACTGCAAACCTTCTGGAGAGTAACCTTACCCAATGTGAAATGGGGAATCCTCCACGGAATTATTCTTTGTAATGCTAGGGCCATGGGAGAGTTTGGCGCAGTCGCGGTGGTGTCAGGGCATATTCGAGGAGAGACCAATACCTTACCACTCCATATAGAAATTCTTTATAATGAATATAATTTTGTTGCCGCTTTTGCCATTAGTTCACTCTTTGTCAGTTTAGCAACAATCACCCTCCTACTTAAAGGAATGAGCAGTGAGCATCATAGTAAAAAACATTAGTAAAACTTTTGGAAATTTTAAAGCTCTAGATGCAATTCATTTTCAATTACCTGCTAACAATCTGATTGCTCTCTTAGGACCTTCTGGTTGCGGAAAAACCACTCTACTGCGAATTATTGCCGGACTAGAACAGGCCGATCATGGTGAGGTCAGTTTTCAAAACGCCGACCTCCTTGCTTTTCCCGCTAACAAACGCCAGATCGGTCTGGTTTTTCAGCATTATGCTTTGTTTAAGCATATGACCGTCTTTGATAATATTGCCTTTGGGTTAAAGGTAAAACCTAAAAAATATCGGCCCTCTCATCAAGAGATCTCCAAAAAAGTTCATGAGCTTTTGAAGCTAATTAAGCTTGAAAATCTCGCCGATCGTTATCCGCGCGGTCTCTCTGGAGGTCAATGCCAAAGGGTGGCCTTAGCAAGAGCACTGGCGATTGAACCGAGGTTATTGCTGCTTGATGAACCTTTTGGCGCTTTAGATGCTAAAGTTCGTGCAGAAATGAGACGCTGGTTAAGAAATTTACACGACACTTTAAAGGTCACCAGCATTTTTGTAACTCATGATCAAGAAGAGGCGTTGGAAGTTGCTGACATCATCATTATCATGAATCAAGGACGGATTGAACAAATCGGAACACCCGATGAAGTTTTTCATCACCCCGCCAACGAATTTGTGATGAGCTTTCTTGGAGAGGTTAATGTCTTTCACGGTAGAAGAGATGAGAATCATCCTAAATTAATGATTCGTCCCCATCAGCTAAAAATTGAGCACGCCAAAAATAAATCCAGTCTACAGGCACGGGCCATAAGAGTCATTACCGCAGGCCCCTTTGTGAGAGTAGAGTTGCTTGATGAGAATGATCACAATAGCAAACGCATTCAAGTGCAGATGACCCATGAGCAGTATCGCAGTAATCCGGTCTTACCTAACTCCCTGGTCTACTTGTCTCCCAAAGATCAATAGGCAGCGAGTGAACTTAGTAGTAACCGTAAGGCCACAAAGAGTAATCCAAAGGCCAAGATCTTACGAATAAGTGTACCAGAGACTTGTCCTGATAGCTCGGCCCCAATGCGAGCACCCACAATAGATCCCAATGCAACAGGCATCATAAAATCCACCTGCACATTGCCTAGGTATAAAAACATCAGTGTGCCCAGAAAAGAGGAGAAGCAGAGAATGAAGTGGGATGTGCCTAGGGCAATATGCACCGGTATCTTTAAACCTAAAATGAGGAAAGGGACGTGAATGATGCCACCACCAACGCCAAAAAGATTGGAAAGAAATCCAATGAGTAGGGTTCCAATAAATCCCAAAGGTAAGTTAACGGAATAAGAGTGATCCTCTGCTCCTTCTCCCTCACCCTCTGCGCTTCCAGCTTTCTCTATGACCGAAGCTTTTTCCCTCTTAAAGTAGAGTGAGTAGGCCACAAACAACAACATTATCGCCAAGCAGAGTGCAAAAAAGGAGTGGGTATAACGTTGAACAATGAGAGGACCAATGAGAGCGCCTGGGATGGTGGCCAAAGACAATTTTTTTGCTAATTCAAAATCCATCTTTTTCTGAAAATAGTATACAGTGGCCCCGGCCAAGGTATTAAAAAAGATAATGCCAATAGAAGTTCCGATAGCATCTTGGGGAATAAAATGAAAGACCAGCATGAAAAAGGGAACATGAATAAATCCTCCCCCTACTCCCAGCATGGTGCCAAAGGTGCCTACTAATAATCCAAATAAAAAAAGGAAAAAAAATTGTAATAAAAACATGATAAGCGAACTCTATTTTACAGCAACTTCTTCTAAGGAGATGCAATTATTAAGGCACATTTTAAGACAATTCCCACAGCCAACACATTGCTCTTTATCCACAATGCAATGACCACCGGGAAAAGATTTCTTGTACGCAATAACTTTTTTACGGCAATTCAGATAACAATTTCTGCAACCCAAACATTTTCTAGCATCAATGTGTGCTTTCTTTCTCTTTTTAATTGCATTAGGAGCGGGTGTCTTCTGTGTTGCTGGTGTTGTTGGTGTCGTTGATGTTGTCTCGTTGTTCAATTTCTTTGCTCTCTGTGTTTTCTTTAGCTGGTTCTTCGAAAACTTCTTCAGATTTTTCTTGGGGGGCCACTTCTGGTGATTTTTCTCTTTGGTTCATCTCGTTTTCAATTTCGATCAAATCCTGTAAAGTTTTTTGAATTTTTTCAATCTTGAGTACGATCCCTTTTAAATTTCCATCACCCAAAGCATCGTTTTGCTGAAGATGTGAGAGTACATTTTCTCCTAACTCTTGATACAGGTGATGGAGATCATCCTGCATACGCTGCTTAATGCTTCTCTCCTCTTTAGAGTCATCCTTTCCCATAAAATCTGAATAGATTTCTCCTGTTATCTTTTCCACCTCGTGAAAAGTTTTTCCGGCGAACTTTGCCATTTCTTTTAACATTTTGTTGACTTCCATGGCACTCCTTACTTTCTTTCTTTATCTATGATTGCAAGACCTTGTCTACTCTATCTATTATTGATTTACAAGAATTGCAATACCAAACCTCTTTTTTTGTTTTACACATTACAACACCTGCAATCAAAAAAAGAATTCCTAAAATAATTCCCGCTACAGAAAGAGAGAGTAAAACACCAAGGACTACAAAGAGAATACTAACACTTTTATTATAGCGAAGCACCTGTGTGATTTCCATCTGGCCATTACAGAGATGGCATTGAATGCTCTCCATACTTAAATATCCCCCCCGATAAAGAGTTATGGTTGTTCAGAATCGTGTACACCTTTCATTAGGCCAATAGCTCCACCGACAACTCCTGCGACTTTGGTAATTAAAAGTGCTGGAACAACCACCTCCATTAGCGAGGCAGCAGCAATGGCACCAAAAATTCCTGTCAACACGCCAACTCCTGCACCAAGCGTAGTCTTCGTTCCTACTTTGACGACTGTGACTGCAGCTTTCTTTGGATTGCTTGTTCTCTTTTGAGTTGATCCAAGGGTATCGGTATTAATGTCTGCTGTTTGCATTGGTTCCCTCCAATTTTATTGTTTGTTTGCTTTTAAAAAAACCAACAGTGGCACCTAAGACACCGGCCGCGATTTTAATTGCGCCTACACCGGCAATGGTACCTACACCTAAGACGGGAGCGGCCGCGACCGCTAAAGTTGCACCCAGCACACCGGTGCCACCATAAAGTGCACATTTTACCACTTGATCATCAGTCTTTTTGGATTTTGATAAGACTTTATTTTTTGCAAGCGGTTTTTTCTTTTGTTTTTTATTAACTTCAGCAATATGCCTTAAGTGCATCTTACATAATTCTGGACTATACCCTTTAAACTCACAATCATCACAAATACTCATGCAAATCCTCCCTCCCTCTTTGCAAAGATCACTGAATCAGAAATAAAAGGATAACATAGATTGTTGAAATTAATAAATGAAAATACATAAGTGGCAATCCAATTTTTGAATAATTGATCAAATTAAGTACACAAGAAGAGTTATTTTTGTGAAATTTTTCAGAGAGCGTACATGCAATTGGACCTGCAGTTGCCACCCCTAAAGTACCACAAGATCCAGCACAAATTCCCAGTGAAAGCGCCCAAATCGCAAAGTGCTCTATCGATAGCGACTCGATATTTAAACTAATAAACATCGGAATAAGAATGGTGGTGGCCGATCCTGCACCAAAGAACATGGTGATCAAGCAAGCAAACCACATCAAGAGTAAGCATTTAATAAAGGGATTACCAAAGGCCAGAAAAGAAATTCCCGACAATGCAGTTTTCAAAAGACCTGAAGATTGAATTCCTCCAATCAAGACAAAAAGTAGGATAAAGAAAACCACATCTCTGTAATGAATTTTCTTGATAATTGTCTCTTTATCCATTTTGCAAAAGATAAAAAGAACAAAACTAGCAATCAGGGCCAAAAGTCCTGGATCAAAAGTGGTAAAGGCAAATAAAATAATTAAGCTTAGTAACACTAATACTGAAAGCATAAGAGTAAAACTGTGCTTGATTTTTGTGTTTGCAAAAGAGATATCGGAAGTCGGCATATGTGGCGCTTGAGTTTCTCTGAAGTCCACTTTATTGTAAAAGTAGAGAAACATGACTCCTAAATTAACCAGGCAGATCGGCATTAAATATTTAATAAAGAGCAGGTAGGGGATGTTGAGTTCTGTCGAGATAAGCATGTTGGGAAAATCTCCCGTCATCGAGGAAGTTCCCCCAAGGTTGGAAGCAATAATTTCTCCTATTAAAAAGGGAGTGCTCTTTAATTTCAGAGCATCACTCATACGTAGTGTTAACGGAATGATTAGCAACATCGCCATCAAGCTATTGACCATAAAAGCACAAACATAGGATATTAAGCAAAGGATCAAGAATAGCGCAAAATGATTATTTCCAAACTTTAGTATCAACTTGCTGCCCAGGAATTCAAAGCATTTGGTTTCGGCAATAATGGTAGAGATCACACTCATTCCAAATACTAAGGAGATGGTGCTGATGTTGATTTTTAGAAAGGCCTCACTAATACTATAAAATCCAAAAAATTTTCCAAAGAGGAGGATAGCAAGACTCCCTAAAAAAACAATCACAACTCTCTGAGACATACTTCGGTATAAACAAAAAAAGACCAACAATAATATTTTTAACGAGATAATTTGCGCTACAACACTTTTAAAGGTTTCTGTGTTTACAGGAGGGATGGGTAGAGAGTGTTTTTGGTAATAGAGAGAACTAATACACCAAGCAAAAAGAGCAGCAAATGCAAAAAAAAATAAAAGAGGATCTTTTTTAGGATTGGTATTAAAATTGGAAAAATTTTTTAAATTGGCAAAAGCACTTTCCATCATAAGCAGCATTCCACATCAACGGAGGAGATAAGGGGATTTAATTCTAAAATTTTTTCTCTGATTGTATTCGCGATAGCACAAAAATTTTCAGCAGTCTCATTTTCATTGGCCTTGATCGCGACTTTAACAAAGATAGATCGACCAGCAGCACAAGCTGTCACATTTTTTAATTCAAAGAGAGAATTGGCAGGTAAAAACTCTTTAATGCCATTTTTGATTTTAAGCAGCTGTGCTTTGGGAATTGACTTATCCATTAAAAGTCCAATCGCTTCCAAGAAAAGCCGCCCACAATTCAAAGTGATTACCAACATAATCCCTATCGCTACAATACTATCAGCACTTTCTAAAATCCCTAAGCGGCTGATAAGAACGCCGACGATCACCTCTATTGCAATTAAACTATCGGCCCTTTTGATCCACGAGGTAGGAATACTTTTGCCTTCGGGAATATTTTGGGCAACACACTTCAAATAGCTACAGATGAACTCATTGGCAACAACACCTAGTAGTGCTGCGGCGATCGTGGTGTATTCTGGCAGGCCAGAGACTGGAGCATAGAGCATCTTTTCCAAAGAGAAGAGAATAAAGGCCATGGCCCCCGCTGCACTAAGACCGTTGACAAAGACAGCGGTGACAAATTCAATTTTTCCATGTCCATAAGGGTGATTAGCATCAGCAGGTCTACTTGAAAATTTTCTGCTAATTACAATGGAAAAGTAGCTTATCATATTCACAGTTGAGGCGGTAGCATCCGCCAATAATCCTTTGGAATTCCCAAAAAACCCTACAAAATATTTAAAAAACAAGATAACCAACATTCCCCAATGCGAGAAATTTTCGGCCCTTTTTTGTTGTAAATTTTTATCATTCACTTCTTAACTCGCTTACTTACTACTTATTCATTTATTTATTTGCTAACTGACTTGCTTGTCCGTTGTTTAGCACCCAATTTAATTTTCAGATCTTTAATCTCTCTAGCAAGGCGTCTATGCCGGTTGAGAGAATTCACCGTCGACCAAACATAGCCAATAACATAAAAAAGCAACAAGAGAGAAATCAAGCGTGCTTCAATCGGATTTCCAACAAACACTTGCAACTTTACCGGACTAGAGTTTTGAATAATGAAAATAGTTCCGAGTATCGTCAGTACAATGATAGATATTGGCTTAATCATAATTTTCATCTTCCTTTCAAACTTTCAAAATCCATTTTTATAGAATTGCATAATATTTTTACAATAAGGACAGACCGGTGCACCCTGGTTATTCCATAAAGGGGCATCAATGCTCCCACAAACGGGACAAATGTAGCCAGTTCCAAAGGAAGAGAGAGCACTTAATTCTGAATTTTCCAGATGAACCATTTTAGCATTGTGATCGTGAGGGCAGGGGATAGTCGTCTCCTGGCCACAACTCGGACAGCGGAAAACATTTTTTTGAGTGGTTTTTTCCATGGGAACATTACATCTTGAACAGAGAGGAAGATACCCTGCACTCTCTCCTGGACAGTAGGCCTTGGTTAACTTTGTCAAAAGTGGTTTAACCCTATATTCACTGTTAGTCAGATCTTGATGGACCTTCAGGGTCTTCGCCACTCGTATATCTGTCTTTAATTTTTCAGTAATACTATCAACTTGATCAACTTTTATTTTATTTTTATTAGCACTAAAAATCAAAGCAACCACTGAGCTTATAACAATAAATGCTATTACTACAATTACAGTGGAGTTGACGTTATTGTTCTTACTATTCTCTACATTCATTATAATTATTTCAAAGTTGGACAGTTATTGTTGGCACAAATTTGTACCGCTTCATTCGCATCCAATCGATTGATATTCATTAATCCACCACACTCACTACAGTGAGGAGTTCCATTTTGATCAAAGTTTGGTAGCGCTGTATGCCCGCATTGAGAACAAACATATTGTCCGCCGGCAATAAATTGTCCTTGCACTTGATTGGTTTGTGGCAATTGCAACTGCTGTTGTTGCACTCCCATTACTTGCTGCCCTTGTGCGGGGGAAGGAGTCACCTGCGTTGGCCTTAAGTTGCCTGCAAGCGCCATCTGTCCGGCCTGTAACATGGTGGTTTTGAAATCTGGTCTAGGGTTTATTTTGAAATAAACAAAAGTCGTTCCCACTGCTACCGATGCAATTAAGAGAATTGTATGGAGCACTTGTTTTTTATCTCTATCAAAATCCATTGAGATATCCTTTGATAAACCTTTTGGTGTTGTTAATAGGAATCGCAAAACCTATGCCAGAAAAAGCAGCATTTTCGGAATAAATAGCGGCATTGATCCCTATCACTTCGCCGTCAATATTCACTAATGGCCCACCATTATTTCCTTGATTGATAATTGCATCCGTTTGCACAAGTTCCTTGAATGTATTGCCTTCAATTCTGATTTTTTTACGATTGCTACTGATGATTCCAGAAGTCACCGTTTCGGCAAAACCAAAAGGACTGCCAATGGCGTAGACGATATCTCCAATTTGGGTCATGGTAGAGTCCCCCAGTGGACAAGAAAAAAGATTGGAAACTCCTTTAACCTGTAGTAGGGCCAAATTTAATTTGTCATCCACTTTCAAAATTTCCGCCTCAAAAACATTGGGTTTTCTGCGGAAAAGTTTAACTTCAATTTTATTAGAAGGAATAGCATCTACTGTAGTTAAAATCACGCCTCTACCATCGACGACAATACCTGTGCTGGTAATTTTATTGCCCTCTTTATAAGGATCAAGCAATTTAATCGCACTATTACCTTGAGGTTTTAGAACTTCATTTTGATAACAGACAACTGTAACCACACAAGGACGGATGCGTTTGATCACATCTTTGATGGCGCTCATTTGCTTGCGCTCTTGCGGTGGTTGTGGCGCTGGTGGAAGCCCCGCCAAAGGTGCAAGAGGAGAGTTGACCGCAATAGTTCCTGGTTGACTATTACTCAAGGAGGCCCTTCTCTCTCCGGGTGATTTACTCCCCTTCGAACTCTTTACATGATGAGTGTAGATCCCTAAAAGAACCAACACGAGCGCGAAGATACTAATAGCAATAATTAAATTTCTATTCTTACTCATTTTTTTCTTTTCATCATCGTAGTATACATCCCAATGAGAGTCGCAATAATAATCAAGAGTATAATCATGTACAAAATCATACGATCAGCTGGCAGTCGATAATTATTTCTTTGTTTCTCTTTAAAATAATCCTTAAGAGTGTCAGCGTTACTGGGTTCATTAACACTGGCATTGGCATTGGCATTGGCGGTAAGAGCAACGTTAACCAGTGCTCCAGGCTTTTTTCTTACAATATCGTGGCATTTGGTACAAACCCCCATATCAGGATGAGGGATAGGTTCTTGTGGCGTCACCGGAGTTTTAAAAGCAATGTAGTGACATTTGGTACAATCTCCTAGGAACGGATGGGGAACTGGTCGAGTTAAATTAATCGTCTCCATTTCTCGGACTGCGGCCGCTGCTACTTGAGTTCCTCCCACATGCTTAATACTGGCATCAATAAATTTTTGAACCCTATCGATAGGAATGGCAAAGCCCAGCCCATTAGAAGTTGCATCGAGAGAAAAAATTGCAGTGGTAATTCCAATCACTTCCCCTTGCAAATTAATCATAGCACCACCGGAGTTTCCTTGATTAATGCTCGCATTGGTTTGAATCATATCTTTATAAACGGTTCCGCCAATGGTAACAGTTCTCTCCCTTTTGCTAATAATCCCACGAGTGACGGTGTGATTATACCCATAAGGATTGCCAATCACAAAAAGCGGATCCCCAACCTCCGTTTGCAATAAAAATGATGGAGCTGCAAGCGGGGCGGGCGATAATCGCTCCGTCTGTACTCCGCTAATCTGTAGCAAGGCCAAATCATCAACATCACTGACTCTTATTAGCGTTGCTGGAAAATAGTTAACTGCTCCTTTGGACAAGATTCCCACTTCGATGGTATTAAAGCCAGAAACGACATGGGCATTGGTGATAATGTATCCCAAACGATTAATCGTTATTCCAGAACCAATTTTTTCTAGAGGTGTATCGTTATTATAAGCTTTAACATTCACCACCGAATGGCGAACTTTCGAGATGGCACTTTTTTGCTTGGCCTGGATTTCAGACAAGGAATTGGCAGCAAAAGTACAAGTGGTAGCTGCAACTATTGCTACCGTGATCATTGCAAGAATTAGAGAGTTGAGCAAGGTTTTCATTAAACTCATTAATTAGCACGTATTAATTTGCTACCAAGGTACATGGTAATCATATTGTTGGTCGTTCCAAAAACACCTGAATAAACATCAATATTTTGTTCCGTCACCATGGCCATGGTGTCTTGATCAATGTTGCCAGCGATAATGACTCCTACCCCTTTATCAATCAAAAGCTGTGATACCATAAATTTTTTATTATTGGGATCCACTTTTCCCATGGCCGGATTGCTTATGGCCTCGAAAGTGCGATTATTGGGATTATAAATAATAAAGTAAGGAGCATCTTCGAGTGTGCTATAAATTTGTCCAAATAAATTATCGGTATAGGAAGCAATGGCGATATCCTTGTAAACAAAAGGCCGTGCATCTTTTTGCATGGCCACTTGATAGATTGCTCCTTTAGATCCCCCCTTACCAGTCATAGGATCGGCAGGTGCCGGTACTGAGATATAAAGGTGTTTGCCATCGCGAAGAACATCGAGAAGCGCACCACTCGCATCGCTGGTGGCATCGGTAAATGCTTGCAGCCCAGTGATTGCTTTCCCATTAATTCCGATAATCACGTCGCCAACCATAATTCCTATCTTAGTGGCCGGTGGTCGATTAAGTGCGGCCACAACCATGCCCTTGCTATTTTCAGGAAGGCCCATTTCTTGTGCTTCTGCAGGATTCATCGGTTCGAGATCCATACCCACCCAAGAGGCCTCTGTCTCTACAGCAGCGTCAGGCAACACGGGAGGTTGCTTATTCATGACGGGTACACTCGATAAAGTTACCTCTGTTACCATAGTCTGACCTTGGCGGACAATGGAAACCATTACCATATCTCCAACCTTCATTTTGGATAAAATCTTCTCTGCATCGTGAATGTTTCTGACGTTATGACGATCAATCTCTGTGATCACATCCCCTTGTTGAAAATTGGCGAGCGCTGCGGGAGAGTTACTCTCTACATTGCTAACGATAGCACCTTTGGTGCTGGCCAAAGCAAACTGCTTTTGCATCAAAGTATCAATGTCTTGTAAACCTAACCCCATCCATCCCAATTGATCTTGCATTGCTGCCCTCGTACGCGCCACTTGTGTAAAGGGGTCTTGATAGATCAGATTGAGTGCGATCTTTTTTTGCTTGCGAATGGCGCGAACTTTATAGCGAGTTCCTTGGGTCAAGTGTGCCTCTGCCTCTTGAAAATCTTTAACATCATTGACCTCTTTGCGGCCCAAATCAAAGATAACATCGCCTTTTTGTAAACCAGCTTGATCGGCCATTCCTCCTGCTGCAACAGAAGAGACGATCACTCCATTCATATTTTTTAATCCTAAACTCTCCATGGTGAATTGATCAAGAGGCCCAACTCTCATTCCCAATTTTGATTTCACTCCAAAGAGTGGAAAGTCAACTTGCTTACCATTAAAAGTTAGGCCAGCAACCACTTGTCCATTTTGGTTTACTACCGGTAGGCGCTCTGTCACCACTGGTGGTGCTTGTTGCACTTCTGGCACTTCAATTTCTGGAGGTTGCAACGATTCCGGAGTTCTTCCCGCTTGATTTAGCGAGGTACGGCCACTCTTTCCCCAACCGAAAATAACAAAGAGTGCAGCAATGGTTACTAAAAAACCTAAGAGATAAATGCGTATGTTAACATCTTTACAGAGGTTTTTTACTTTTTCTATCTCGGTTATATTTTCTTTTGTCATTTGCTTATCTCGAAGGTTGCATCTCTATAATGGATTTAATTTATTATTTAAAAAGCGTTGAACCGCATCGCCGGCATTTAAATCGACATTAGGATAGACAGCAACATTTAATTTTTTTAATTCGATGATGGTATCACTGCCAACCTGATTAGCAATCACCGCATCCACCTCATTATCTACTAAAAATTGTGCAACCATCGCACCATCTAACTGACCAAACTCTGGATTGGCAATGATTTCAGATTTATTATGATCCAATTCCACCTTAATAAAGTAGCGAGCGCTCTCCGCGCGGCCGCTGATATTAGCAGAGAGATCGGGGTAGTTCACTGGAATTGCCAACACATTAATCTTGTTGGTAACTAAAGCAACCTTATCGATGCCACCTGCTTTCGCAATCAAATTTCCTCTATGGTAGAGTTTAACCGCATCGGAGGCGTGTCCAAAAACTCCTCCAAAAACTTTGACTTCGGCCTGTTGTAAGTTAAGCAGATCAGATTGACTGATATTCCCAACAATCACATTGCCAACTTTCTGACTAATAATCCAATTGGAAACCTCATAATTGGCAGCTCCTCTGTAGGGATTTTTAACCGCATAAAAGTTATCATTAGTGGTATCATAGACAATAAGATATAAAGCATTAACCAAGCTATAGGCCACAGGTGAACTTAAATCTTGCCCAGTAGACATGATTCCCAGTTTATCCGCCTTGACTGAAGTCATCATTCCTACATCGGTAATGGCAAACTTTAGATTTTTACTGTTCCGTTTATTTCTGATCACTTTTATTTTCATCTTATCGCCAACATTTTTATCAGCGAGCACCAGTAGCATGTTACCAATTTCATAGATAGGTTGATTATTAATTTCCTGGATAATATCCCCTTCTTGCAAACCTATGGTTTCAGCAAAAGAGTTTTTCTCCACATCGTTAACCAAAACCCCAGAGTTCGCCGGTAAATTATACTGTTGCGCTACTCCTGGGGTAATGGTCACACAATCGGCACCCCAAATATTTTTTCCCACGATGGTGTTGAGGTAAGCAACTGTTGCTCCTCCTCTTGGATTGTTGGCCGGAGTCGTAGTGTGGCACTTTTTGCAAGCTCCCCAAAAAGGGTGAATTAAAGTAGCATCGGGAGCAATCGCTCCTGCAGGAATAGCGGGCTTTTTATCACCACCAATGACAGAGTGGCACTTAAGGCAATCTTGTCCATAATTAGCATGAACCATTTTTGCTCCAATGCTAATAGGAATTCCACCAGCGGCCACAGCATTAAATTTTCCTGGGCCTTGCGATCCTCTGCCTGCATCATCACGCCCAGAGTGAAAAATTCCTTTATCGCGATCAGGGCCTCGTCCTCGCTCTAAATGAATCGTCCATAAGATCACACCTACAAGTAGTAGGAGAATAAAACCCACAATGGGCTTAAACTGACTCATGCAAAATTCAGGGATTGCAGTTTTTTTTTCCACTCGCTTAGATCCTCTAATTGGTTGAAAAGTAGAGAGTAATCTCCCCTGACCTTTCAATTTTTTTCTCGATATTTTCTTTTAGCTGTTCTTTAACTTTTTCTAAATTGGAGAGGAGTTCACTGGCACTCACTAGTACATCGATTTCCACACTAATATTTTGGCCCATCTCTTTGGTTTTTACTTTTTTTACTTTTATCTCCGGAAATTTTTCAATCTCCTCGAGAATATTTTGTCGATCCTCTTTAGAAAGTGACGCATCCATAAGTCCCCTGATCGATTGGTGCATCATACTGGCACAAAGTTTGAAAATAAAAAAGCTAACCATCAGTGCTGCTAAAGGATCAAGCACATGGAATCCCAATTTTGAGCCGATAATTCCCAGCAAAACTGCCAGAGAGGCCCACACATCTGCTCTCTTCTCATGAGCATTGGCAATCATAGAGGGGCTATTTAACTGGTTGCCAGCGCAAATACTTTGACGATACATTAATTCATTTGCCGCCAAAGAGATAAGAGCACCAACGATCGTTACCATATCTGGATCCACCGGGTGCCCTAATATAATGGCATGAACTGCATTCATGAGGATATAGATACCAACAAAGAAGAGCAAAGTGTAAATAACGGCAGCGGCCACATACTCAAATTTTCCGTAGCCATAAGGATAGTTGGGATTGCGATTTTTTTTTGCAACTTTAAGTCCAATCAACATTGTTATGGAACCAGCAACATCACCAAAGGAGTGAATGCCATCTGCAAATAGAGCGTGGCTGCCACCAATAAATCCCAAGTACATTTTGATGATTGCAATAAGACTATTGCCACCAACGTTGGTCCACCCTAACGACTTGACACACTTTTCACAGGCCTCGTACTTCATAATATTTTTTATTCGGATTGTTTATTTTTGTCAGCATTTTTTAATTTTTCTAGCTTAATCTCATTTTCTAATCTACAAATGCGTTGATAAAGAACACCACCACCAACAATCACAATAATTAACATCAACATTGCTATCATAAAAATTCCTTAAAAAATCGCATCACACCGACAGGAAAATTCATACATACAAAGAGTGGCAACAGTTGTTCCACTGCTATTAGCATCTTTTGATTTTATTAATTCCCCCACCCATGAATGCTCCCCTCAGTTTTCGCCTGCGCTTCGTGAGGGGATAGAAAAACTTATCTTCAAAAATAATAAGAGACTTTTGATTTTATTCTATTTACCTTAATTAGATCGATTTTAAAACTTAAATAATTTTAATTTTTATCATGAACTTCAAAAAAAAAATAAATAAAAAAAATATTGATTACTATTCTCAAAGTAAAAAAGAGTTAATTGAGATCATTTCGCAATTACAAGCACAGGGAAGCAAGCAAAAAGAGTTAGAGATGGAACTGATGCAAATCTTTAATACCGCTGCAGATGGGATGCGTATTATTGATAAAAATTTTATTACGCTAAGAGTGAATGATACTTTTTTGAGTCTTGCCAATACGACTCGTAAAAAGGCCATTGGTAAAAAATGTTTTAAAGTTTTTGAAGGACCTCTTTGTCATACCGTTAATTGTCCCATAACTCGTATCATGAAAGGAGAAAAAAGATTTGAGTCAGAAGTTCTAAAGCGCCGATGCGATGGCCATGAAGTCCCTTGTATTATTACCGCCACACCCTTTATTGATAGAGAAGGAAAACTTCTTGGTGTAGTTGAAGATTTTAAAGATATTACAGAAAGAAAAAAAGCAGAAGAGATGCTCAAAGAAACCAATATCGCGTTAAAAAAAGTTTTATCGCATATTGAAGAAGAAAAAAAAGCGCTTAAAGAAAATATCAATTTAAATTTAGAAAAAAATGTAAAACCTATTTTGCAAAAGATAAAAAAGCAGTTGCCAAGCGATCGCTTAGCAGAGCACAACTTATTAGAAAACAATTTGGATCACCTATTCTCTGATTACTATCGAAAAACTAGCAATTACAAACTTCAACTTTCTCCAACAGAACTGAAAGTTGGTCAACTGGTAAGAAGCGATTATAATGCCAAAGAGATTGCCTCTTTTCTCAACATTGCCGTTTCCACTGTACACCTTCATAAAGAGAACATTCGAAAAAAATTGGGTCTGACCAATAAACCGATCAATCTAAAAACCTACCTTGCAGAAATGGGATTTGAGCACGAATAAAAAGCTCTGGTAATCCCTATGTAATTCCTATGTATTTTATAGTCATTGCCGCCATTTTTTCAGAGAGATATATTCTTTATATTATATTCTATATTGATCAATCTTATACTGGAATAGAGGAGTCGGGGATGATTGCAAACTGTCCAAACGTTATTGCTGGTGCTAAAACCGTGGCCCTTGGAAATGGAATGAGTTATGGAAGCGGTTGTGGTCTTGGCGGAGGAAATATTATAGCTGGATGTTGTAAAGCAGGTGGAGGAGGACTTTTTGTCCATGGTCTTCTTCCCTTGGCGCTAGTGGCGGCGATTGGATTTCTAGGATACAAAGTATATACAATGTCGAAAGATTTAAAACCTACTAATTAGTGCTTCTGTTTTTTTCAAAATGCCTGATTAAGGTGTTACGAAAATCATCTGTATGCAGTGGCGCTTTTTTAATTCGAGGTTTTACTACTTCTACTGCTTCTGCTACTTTTGCTACTTCTACTACTTCTACGACTTCCGCTGCTTCCACTTTTTCTGGTAAGCTCTTTGCTGCTAAAAAGCTAATGGCCGCAAGCAAAGAGAGGTAGAGTGCGGGCGCAGAGACGCTATGAAAATGAATAACTAGCCAAGTGGCAATAAAAGGTGCAGTACCTCCAAAGAGGCACAAAGAGATATTATACGCAAGCCCGATACCACTATAGCGAATACGAGGGGGAAACATCTCTACAAGAGTTGCAGGAATGGGCCCCAAAAAAATACTCATCACTACGGCAAAACAAAGTTGTGCTAAGAGAGCGGAGTGAAAATCACCTTCTGCCGTTAAAACAAAAAGTGGCCAAGAGAGCAGCACCATTCCGGCAGATCCCATCATCAGCATAGGTTTTCGTCCAAAGCGATCAGAGAGACTGCCCATGATTGGAATTAAAATAATCAACAGGATCATGGATATAGTATTAATGGTCATGGTGTGGTGGATGTGCGGATGAATAAAGCGGCTTAAAAGTGTTGGCCACCATACAAAAAGCAGATAGAAACCTCCGCCCACTAAAATGGCAAGAGATGAGGCGTGAAGAATACTCCCTGGTGCTGCCTTTATGACTTCGGAGAGAGGATTTTTTTTAGCAATCTCTTTTTCCTCACTTGCCGATTCTGTCGTTTTCTTCGCTTTCGTTGCCGCCATCTCTTCAAAGATCGGCGTTTCACTCAACCCTTTTCGCATCCATAGTGCCGCAAAGCCGATGACGATTCCTGCAAGAAAGGGTAAACGCCATCCCCACTTTGCCACCGCCACTACTCCTAGAGCATGATTGAGCCAAACGGCACTGAGTGAACCCAACATGATTCCAATATAGCAACTCGCAAAGGTCCAACTGCTAAAGTATCCTTGTTTCTTTGTAGGAGCAGTTTCTGCAACAAAGGCCATGGATCCGATCAGCTCACCACCAACCGAAAGTCCTTGCACGATTCGCAATATAATAAGGAGTATTGGGGCCAACACTCCGACTTGAGCGTAAGTAGGCAGCAGTCCCATAAGAAAGGTAGGTAATGCCATCATCATCACAGAGAGCTGAAGTGCTTTTTTGCGGCCTAAAGTATCACCAATGCGGCCAAAGAGAATTCCCCCCAAAGGTCTTGCAAAAAATGCCGCTGCAAACACACTAAATGCACTAAGCAGTGAGTACATGGCATCTTCCGAGGGAAAAAATTGAGCACCGATCACCGGAGCAAAAAAACCAAATACCGCAAAGTCATACCATTCGAGAATATTTCCAACCACTCCACCAAACATATTTTTACGAAAATTTTTTCTTGCAGGATCACCTTCGTCGTTCTCTGCCGTAGCTGCCGTAGCTGCCGTTGCTGCCGTTGCAGAGGCAGATTCATCAAGCCCATTAAGCACACTTTTCATCATCAGGTAAGCAACTTCATTTTGAGAGGAATCAAGATCGGAGTGTTTTTTATTCATAGATTTATTCATTTTTAAATTATTTTTAAATTATGTGGTGATTCGAGAGCGGCAATCTTCGCGAAAATTATTAACAGAGATAAAAAATTCTCTCATCATAAGAACCCATTGATAACGACCTTTTTTCGTCAAGAAAAAATCAGAGCGCTTATAACGTAATCCACCCACCAACATAAAGGCCAGCAGACCAAGCCATAAATGCGAGTAAGCTTTCCCATTATACTTTTGTTGTAGGGTGGGGATATTGAGTCGCATGCCAAAAAGTTTCATTAGAAAATCGTAACGAATTTGATCCTGAATATTGTAATTACGTGCAGCAATCAAGGGTAACTCTCCACGATGAATTCGCTCAATATATTCTCGAAGATCAAAGGTGTTGGCATAACAGGTACCATCTAAAAATCCAATGGAACCACTACCAAGTCCGGCATACTCCTCATACTCAACAATATATTCATCAACCATGGCCTTCTTTCGAGAAAAACACCAGGCAGAGGAGAAATTGTAGCTCTTTGTAAGTTGCTCGACAATGTGATGGTAGAACTGGCCCTCTTGGCGGTAGTTGATTTTACCAAAGGATCGGTTCATTTTTTCTTTGACCGAACTAGAGACCATTAAGGGATAATAGGTGATCTGATCTATATTTAAATCGGTAAGAATATCTATGTCGCGTTGGAGCATCTCCATCGTTTGTTGTGGAAAGTTAAAAATCATATCCACATTCAAGGTATCAAATCGCCCACGTAGCTCTCTTAATCTCTCTGCAATTGCTTCACCACTACCACACTTGTCATAACGGCCCATTGCTTTTAGAAGATCATTGTTAAAACTCTGCACACCGACGGAAAAGCGCTTCACACCAACTCGCTCGAGTGCTGCCATTTTAGATTCTGTCAGATGATCAGGTTTTGTTTCCACAGAAATTGCTTGGATTGAAAAGCATTGACGGGCCAAAGCTATCGTCTCTTCAAGCTCTTCGATCAAGATCGTCGGAGTACCTCCGCCCACATAAAGGCCTTGGAATTCATATCCTTTTTCTTTATATAAAACAATCTCCTTCCTGAGTGCCTGGAAATAATCGTGGGCCAAATTTTTATCAAGAAGAAGGCGGTTAAAAGAGCAGTAGGGACACAACTTCTCACAGAAGGGAATATGAATGTATAAAAGACGATTTTTTTTACTCTCTGCCGATGGAATTTGCGGTAGCTTCCCTTCTTCAAATTGCATTGCCTTGATAAAATTACGTTGGGCAATTTTAGAAATCAATTGATTGATCAAGACCAACTCCCTTCTGGTTATCCTAGTTTTAGTGAGGAGGTAAGGCTGGCATTTTATGACCATCGTATAAAGAAAACAATATTTTTTATGGAAAGCTATCGATCAAAGTGAAATAGTGCCAGCAAAAATAGCAGTGTCACTTTTGTCGGAAATAACATTGTGAATCTCTATGAAATTAATAAGAGAATCGATAGATGAATCCCTCATTTAAAAATAATTTAGACAAGTAAAATTTTGTTGAATTGATCTCCTTTTATGCTAGCCTATTGAGAATAATACTCAATAATAAAAGAATAATCAAACCTATGACATTCCAAGAAAAAGTCAATACCGATGGAAAGTATCAGACTATCTTTGCAAAAGTCGTCAAAAAGCATGGAGGACGCTTAACCTCCGAGCGCAAGACACTATTGCATACTATATGCAATATGCAGGGGCATTTCGAAGCTGAAGATATTTTAAGTGCACTCAAAAAACAGGGGCACCAGGTTTCCCTTGCAACCATTTACCGCAACCTCTCCTTAATTAAAGATGCAGGGATGATTCGTCGTGTATCCTTAACCCATGGTGATCCTTCGCGCATGCAATTTGAATGTACATGGGAACAGCAGCACCATGACCATCTGACTTGTATCGATTGTGGAAAAAAAGTTGAGTTCAATTATTCAGCAATAGAAGTGCTGCAAGAGACTTTGGCAAAAGAGCATGGATTTATACTGACAGGCCACCACCTAGAACTCTTAGGCCTTTGCCCTAAATGCCAAGAAAAATCGGTGACTCCGTTAACGGACATCCAAACAAATCAGATCGCCAAAATAGTTCGTCTGGATGGGGGAAAGGAGATTATCTCACGCCTTCATGATTTCGGTCTCTATAAAGGCCATCTCATTAGATTAATACGAAGAGCACCCTTTGGCGGGCCGTTGCTAATCGAGGAAATTCATTCCAAAGCACAAGTGATGATTGCTCGCAAATTAGCGGAATATGTATTTATTCAGGAGACAGCAGATGAGTAAAAATGGTGATAAGGACTTAGTCATTGCACTTGCGGGGCAACCTAACTGTGGAAAATCCACGCTATTTAATTCCGTAGCTGGCATGAAAGTTATTACTGGAAACTTTGCCGGTACCACTCTAACTTTTACCGAAACTAAAATCAATTTTGCATCTAGAACTTTTACCCTCATTGATCTTCCCGGAACTTACTCGATATCCTCTATGGATGAGGCAGAAAAAGTTACACGCAATTATCTACTCTCAGGAAAAATTGATATCCTCATTAATGTAGTGGACACATCAGTACTCTCACGCTCCCTCGAACTCACACAACAACTCCTAGAAATGAAAATTCCTATGCTGGTGGCCTTTAATATGCTGGATGAAGCTTACCGCAAAGGCATCACAATCAACTTTGAACTCTTTAAAAAGTTAACAGGGCTGGACTCTACTCCAGTGATTGCAATCAAGGGTGAAGGTGTTCAGCAACTATTCAGCAGTTGCTTATCCCTAGCAGATTTAAAAAATTACAATCCAATCCTTCCCTCCTATGATTTAGATGTAGAAAATTGCCTAGCAGAGATCCTTAAACGCTATCCCCCTACACTACGTTCACTCTTTACAACCAATGAACGCTTCGTCGCCATTCGACTTTTGGAGATGGATAAAGAGTTTGAAGACAAGGCGCTCAAAGCTGCTCCAGACTTTACCCATTGGGTAATAGAAGAACGAAAAAATTTAGCAAAACTTCATAATTGGCCGGAGGAGGAGGTTTTCTCTTCCCATCGGCACGCCAATGTTCTCAATCTCTATGAAAAAATTGCAACTCATACTAAAGTTTCCTCTCAAAGCTTAGCACTAAGAGAACGCCTCGATCGCATCATTATGAATCCTCTTGGTGGATTGCTCACCATCTTCGCCTCTTTTTTAGTGATGTTTTATGTGGCCTTTAATTTAGGGGATCTTATTGCAGGCATCATGGAGGCCCCCTTTGAAAAACTACACGCTTGGGTTGGTTCTTTTGAGACCGGCATCCTTAACAGCATCCTAGTAGGACTCTCTCAAGGATTAGAAGCAGGAGCAGGGATCGTCTTGCCCTACCTCGTACCATTACTACTCTTATTAGGAATCTTTGAAGACACCGGACTACTCCCACGAATTGCCTTTATGGTCGATGGATTACTCCATCGCTTCGGTCTGCATGGCAAGACCATCATCCCGATGATTCTCGGTTATGGATGTAGCGTTCCCGCCATTATGGCCGCAAGAAATCTTGACAATGAACACGATCGCTTTATTGCTAGGTTGATTGTCCCCTTTATCTCCTGTTCCGCTCGTACCGTAGTCATTCTCGGACTGGTGGGCAAATACCTGGGCCCTTGGTGGACAACCCTAATCTACATTGGAAACATCCTCGTCACACTACTGGTATCTCTCGCCATCACCCGGTTTAAAACAGACACCACCTCCTACGGTGTTATCATGGATGTCCCACCCTTGCGTATTCCACAACTGCATATCGCCCTCAAAAAAGTTTGGCTACGTTTAGCTGAATTTTTAGTTTTAGGATGGCCCGTGGTTGTAGTTTCAAGTGTTGTGCTCTCAGTATTATCGCTCTATCAAATTGACAGTGCCATCAACAACCTACTTTCGCCACTAACAGTAAACGTATTACAACTTCCAATTGCTGTAGGGATCACGCTCTTTCTTGGTGTCTTTAGAAAAGAGTTAGCACTCGTCATGCTAGCTGCTGCACTTGGAACGAATGAAATTGCCACAGTTCTCACCAAAGAACAAATTATCGTGCTCACGGTATTCACCGTACTCTATATTCCATGCCTCGCTTCGCTCGCAACACTTTGGAAAGAGGGTGGATGGAAAACAACCCTTGCTTCCGCTGCACTTAATTTTTTCGTCGCTGTACTCGTAGGAGCAGGTGCCAGCCGACTTTTGGGACTCGCCATGTAAACGCATTAATTCCCAAAAGTCGGCCGGCAGGCCCCATTAGCACATAGACAACTCACAAGCAATTACCTAACATACTCCTTAAGTGAGGTAATGCTTATGGGAAGATTAAAAAGATATGAAGCATGGATATTACAGGCCATTAACGACCTCAAGTGGGCCGAAGACTCTTTGAAAAGTGGGCACTTTGCTCAAACCTGCTTTATCTCACAACAAATCGGTGAGAAAGCAATTAAAGCGCTGGCCTTCTTTCGAGGGAACGACCTGGTAAAATCTCACTCTATCTTCAAGATTGCAGAAGCTCTGCATATTAATTCGGAAATTGCAGTCATTGCTAAAAAGCTAGATCGCTATTACATAACCACACGATATCCGGATGCCATCCCAGATTCTGGTGTTCCCTATGAATATTTTGATATCAGCGATGCCGAAGAGGCACTACAATTTTCTAAACACATTTTAGATTTCGTAAAAAAAGAGTTAGGAATGATCAGTTGAGCATTTTGATAAAAAGCCACGCCACTCACGATCTTACTAGTAAACGATATGCAAATATCATTAGTGATTTAACAAATTTTCTTGGTGGGAAAGTTGAAGCAGCATACATCTTCGGCAGTCTTGCAACGAACACTCTTCATGCTGAAAGTGATATAGATCTCATCATCGTCAAAGAAACCAAGCTGCGTTTTATTCACCGCTGGGAAGAGTTTGAGGCCATTTTTGATCTTTTTCCCGATATCGACCTTTTAGTCTATACACCTGCCGAATTTTCCGAACTGATCAGCAGTAAGGACTCCCCTTTTTGGCGCAGTATCGCCACAACAATGAAAAAAATAGTCTAGCAACTTTTTTGAGGCAGTTAGTGGCCATTAATAAATCTTATTTAAAATAGATAATCCATTTGAATAGTTCAAAAGGGGAAAATATTTTCAAAAATATTTTCCCCTCAAAACGCTCAATGATATTCTAAGGTTGTCGTGTAGATAGCTTACGTGACACTCTATGAGGGTGACCCTCATGGGGAATTAAAGTGCAAATTTCAGGAGAAATATAAAATGAGAAGTACGAAATGTTTGACTTTACTTCTTTCGATTTTTTTCATGGGGATTTCTTTTAATTCCTGGAGTCTAGACTATAGTTCAGAAAATGATCGTTGGCGTTTCGTCTCCAATGGAGCGTTTTATAATTTACAAATTTGTCTAGAGAGTGGTTCTGCTAATGGACATTGTCGTTGGGAAAATGTTGATACGAACATTTTAAAAAAAATGGCGAATAATCCTCATCCTGCACCAAGTGCCCTCGATGCCCTTAACAAATTTTCAACTTTAACAGGGATTAAAACAAAGGATCTTCCTGATTTTTGCCAGACACTTCAGCATCCCACTGTCTCTTTTGGCGATATAAGAAGATTCATTGACTTTCAAAAAAATAAGCAGCTTGTATCCCATGCTATCCCTTCCGCTTTTGCGGCGGTAAAACAAGGGACTGCGCCTTGTCCTGTTATTACTATACCCTCACCATCAGAATTTGATCGGAAATCTATTGTAGATACTGCTAAAAAAAATGGGTTTATAGTAAATGCAGAACAAAGACCTGCGGCAGAAGGTGAGAGCGTAATAAATCCTTCCGTGATCAAACTAGGAAAGGCACTAGGGATAGATCTGGGGATAAAGAATGGCAAAAAGATTCATATGACTTTGGTTTCCTTTAATAAGGGTATCCCAAACGGGGTGGAGGGGCTTGTCACAAAAGCTGTTGAAAATTTCGTTAAGGCCAAAGGAAATGCAACAGGGGAAATCACTTACGATCTTTCCGACAGATGGGGAGCAAATTCTCATTTTGTAAAAGGTGATTTAGAGCTATTAGGGCTTTATGTGCGTAATGAATTAGTAAAACGGGGAATCCCTTTGAATGATCCTCTACAGCGTCTTTTCCACGTAACAAAGTAAGTACATAGGGAAAAAGACAATCTGTTATCATTTAAATTTTCTATTACTTGCTTTTTGTCAAATGCTCTAGCTGGTGATGCCTCAGGGGAACAGTGCCAGCCGACTTTTGGGACTCGACATGTAAACGCATTAAGTCCCAAAAGTCGGCTGCCACTGGCCCTCTGGCCCTAAAGTGAAATTGTAAAATTCAAACAAGAGGCTTATCGCGAACTTACTTCTAATAAACAATAAAACTTGAAAAATATTATTAAGTCGACTAGCTTATGCTTGGGCCTTGTGTCGGTTAAATGAATAGAAAAAAATATTGAAAGATAAACTATGAAAAATTTGGGTGAAATAGTTTTAAGAAAGTTAAGCAAAGAAGAATATCTAAGTCTCCACGAACTTCGTAACTCAGAACCATATTTAAAATACGACCACCCAGAAAGACCTCTTGCCTCAAAAGCGGAAGAGGAGACGTTTTGGGAAAAATACGTTATTAGTGGAGCATATCTTTTTTGGGGAATTTATACTGCAAAAGATATTGAATTGGTTGGTGTCATAAACGCTTTTAGTTTTAGTAAAGATGCTCAGACTTGTGAAACCGGCATTAATATTTTTCCTCCACAAAATTTTGGCAAAGGCCATGGCCTGCAAGCTTACCTGCAATTACATGAAATTCTGCTAAAAGAGTTAGGAATCAAATACACATATATTATGACCAGTCCTGAAAACAAACCCGCCTTAAAGCTATACGGCAAATTAGGTTATTTCGATGGCGGACAAGTTGATGATGAAGGTTTTACCTGGCAAGTAATGAAATATAAGTTTGGGTTGGATTAGGCGGAGCAGGTGCCAGCTGACTTTTGGGACTCGACATGTAAACGCATTAAGTCCCAAAAGTCGGCTGGCACTGGCCCTCTCTGGCCCTCTGGCCCTTTTATGGGCTTTTCAGGGAGATAAGATTTGATTTGTATTTCCCTGAAAAGTCCTGGATAATGGGGTTTTCAGGGAGTTTTTTATGTTCATTGGCCGGCAGGATGAATTAAAGCTTTTGATGACTTTGAAAACAAAAGAGAGCAGCAATCTCTTTTGTTTGATGGGAAGAAGGCGTATTGGCAAGTCAACGCTGATTCAAGAGTTTTCGAAGGGCTTTAAAAATTTTTTTGAGATTCAGGGACTAGGGCCAGACTCCCATCCTTCGCTGCAAGTGCAATTGGATCACTTTGCTAGTGTCATCAGCTTAAAATTTAACTCTCGCAAAGAGCACTTTGAGGATTGGTCGGAAGCCTTCTATGCTCTCGCAAAATTGACCAAGCAGCGGGAGTGGTTAATCCTTTTGGATGAGATTTCCTGGATGGCCCAAGGCGATCTGCACTTTGCTCTGAAGCTGAAGGAGGTTTGGGATGTTGCCTTTAAAAAGAATGAGCGCCTTTTCTTAGTGCTCTGTGGTTCTGTGTCCTCTTGGATCGAAGATAACATTCTGAATAATGCCAGCTTTGAGGGACGGATATCAGGGCAACTCAACCTTGGCCCCTTGGATATAGTGGAGATCAACCAATTTTGGAAGAAGAGGCACTGTCAGTATAGTGCCATGGAGAAGATCTTTTTGTTGGCGATTACCGGAGGCGTTCCCAAGTATTTGGAAGAGATCAATTATCAGCTTCCTGTGGAGAGCAACCTGCACTCCTTATGCTTTAGCAAGAATGGCTTCTTATTTAATGAGTATAAGAAGATTTTTCTCGATCTCTTTAAAAGGAAGGGACCCATCTTGGATAAGATTATTCGCTTGTGCCTGACTCAAAAACTGTCGATGGCAGATCTTAGTCGCAAGCTTAAGAAGAGGCAGGATGGGGATATCAGCCGCTATGTCCATATTCTCGAATTGAGTGGCTTTCTTTCTAAGGATTATGCCTTTCGTCCTAGCGGTGAAGCTATGAGAAGCGCTTATCTGCGAGTGACAGATAACTATCTTCGTTTTTATATCAAATGTATTGAACCCTTAAGCTTAAGGATCGAAAAGGCTTTTCTCCAGATCACATCGTTACACCAATTGCCCAATTTTGAGTCCATATTGGGATATCAATTGGAAAACCTTGTCCACTTGTTGGATTTCACCAATCTGACCCCTCCAATTTCACCGATTTGACCCCTCTCTTACGCATCTACTCCATAAACGAACCGCAGGGACGTTCCTAATGTTCATAATCTACTCTATTCTGTCAATTCCTT
>JADGAN010000025.1 GCA_015231955.1 Oligoflexia bacterium
ATCCATGAATGGAGCAAAATATTTTTGTAGAATCAGAAGTTATTTGATGACTATGAAAAAACGAGGATACTCTCCATTTGATAAACTGAATGTTCTTTTTTATCCAGAACACGCTGAATAGATACAAGCAAAGAAACATTCCCAGAGCGTATGAATGCGGCCATACAGCTAAGGCCAGGCGAAATGACCTCCGGTTTTTTATTTGAGATATTTTATTTTAATCCGACTTTCCGCAGGCGGGAGCCTGATACCAACTGATTATTGAAGAAACAACATTTAGCAATAACAGAGATCTAACACCATGGCGCTTTTTTCCCAACTACTGATTTAATCCACGGTCTTTCCAAGAGATCTGCCAAAGCTTCTGGCCGATGAGCACTGCAGATATTGATGTTTTTAAAACCGCTCTCATATAATAGCTTTGCAACCTGCTCCCCTTTCATGTTGTTACTTAGATTGTAATCAACATAGATCACAGTTTCCAAAGAATAAATTTCTGGAGAATTCAAGAAGGCTTCAAACGTTGAAAAAGATTTAAATTTTTTCAGATGTTTTTTTGCCTCATTTTCCCAATGCTGTCTAATCAAACATTCATCATCAATAAGAATAAATTCAACATCGCTTAAATTAGTCTCCCCATTAGATAAAGGCCATTTGATAATAATTTTAGTCCCAATATTTTCTTCCGATTCAATTTCTAAATCACCACCCCATTCTTTAATATTTTTTTTTGCATAATAAACACCTAATCCATTGCCATTTTCTTTCCCATTGGTGAAACCAAATTTCCCAACCCTATCTAAATATTTAAGTGGTATTCCCACTCCATTATCCTCAATTATTAACCTAATATCTTTTGTGGAATTGTTTATCGAAAGCTTAATGGTTCCTTTATGCTCTGGCATGGCCTCGACTGCATTGTTAATTAAATTAGAGATAATATTTTTGATTTCTATTTCATTACAAGCAATAAAAATATCTTTTCTCTCCTGACCATAACAATCATCGTCATTTATATCATTAATTAATATTAATTGAGGGAAACACTTATACTGAATTTGTTTTTCGTTAACTACACTTTTAATTGCAGATGCCAACTTATAAAGGGAGAAATCTGATATTAGGCACTTGTTATCTCCCTTCAGATTGGTGCTGTCAAATAAATGGCCGCCACCACTTCCCGAAGAAAGATCATTCAGTTTATTATCACTTGATTCTATTATTTTGATATTTCTATGTATATTGAGAAGTTCCTTGGCCATGCCTTTTATTCTCTCGAGTGCATCTTTAACAAAAATGTCTGTATTGGATGAACTTGCAATGACTTCCAATGGAGAGTTTATATCATGAACCAATTTATGAGCGAGTTTGGCCATAGTAATTTTATCTTCATAATTCATAGATTCTAAATCAAGACCACGAAATTCATCACTAACCATTCCCACAAAAATTTTATCATCGCCGAAAAAATCTTTAGAGTAGAGAATTTTATGGATCTCTTGATAAGCTTGTCCTAGTATTCTTCTTATCTCTGGCATTGCTTTTGCTTTATCAACACTTTCTGTTTGAAATGTAAGCCAGTTTATTCTTTGACCAACTAAGGTTGGATCATAACAAAATTCGACACCATGTAAGAACATCTTTTTAGCATCTTGATAATTCATCGAAACACGTGTATGTTGGCCGAAGCACCGTCCCTCTTTCTCTTCAATAATCCCTCTAAAAATCAACTCTTCCAGCCTTTCTAAACCAAATTCACCATATTTTTGCAAGATCTCTTGCCTAGTACATCCTTTCTCATTGTAGGCATGGGCCAAAATAAAAAAATATTCCTTCATGGAAAAAATATGTGAAATATTATTGTCTAAAAAAAAAGATTTACTAATATCTTTATTGAAATCATTTACTAAATTTAAAAAAACAGAGTTAATCCGATAGAACATCTCTTTTAACTTATCTTCGTTTCCTGTTCTAACAAAAATTTTAGTGATAATATCGAAGGAGGGAGAGCCACAACCATTCATAAAGCGATTAAGAGTGTGAAAAGGCACTTCCAGTTCTTGAGCAACATCTTGTAAATCATCATGTGAATTTTCTTGCTGATACTTTAAAATAATCTCTCTTAATTCCCTATAAATTACACCAATTGTTACATAGCTCATAAAATCATACCCTCTATTATACTGATAGTTTTATTTTACCGTATAAATATAAATTTCTATAAAAATATTTATACAATTTCTTGCTATTAAGGGCCAAGGGATAAATGGTCTCTAGGGGTCTTTCACAGGCCTGATTACAATTCCTCCAAGCGCGCCAAGTCATGCTTTCTTAATGTGTTTTTTGTTATTTAATCATTTTTGATAAGCAAACGACAAATTGGTATCCTCCCTGAGTGAATTGCTGGCGCAATTAGAGTGGGGATTTCTTGATGCTAGTATCAAGGTTACCGTTGCCTCAATCATTCCTAATGTTTGATCGCGAGAAAATGCATTCTTCGCATCCTTACCAACATACGAAGGTGCTCTAAATGGTTGATCATCACACCACAAAAGTTTGGGAAGCATGCGATTAATCTGTTATCGTAGTTCTTGATTTTTAACAATCAAGCCGTATATTACATTGCAAGTAAGCGATGAAAGACAAGTACGTTTGCCTGCAATCTATCAATTCAATATTTACCAGAAGTCACGTTCCTACGATTTTATATGATTTAGAAAATTATTGTAACCCCTTCTTGCAATACCTGTGCGTAGATTAATTTGAATAATTTTGATAAACAAAATGGAATTTTAACTGAGCTTCCGCATCTCCTATCGTGAGTTATGAACAACTGTAGGCATTGGTCACGAATACTTCTTATGTACATGGACCATCATATACCATACCTCTAATTCCTATCGGTACAACAGAACCAAAATCCTTCCATCGTCCCCATTGACCAGGAAGTATTGAATGAAAATGTTCTGGACTTGTAAAGCCACAGTAGTGGCTGCCATTGCTGGAGTATACAGACCCCGCCCAGTGATAAAGCCCAGGAGGAAGATTTCGAGAGACAGTTTGACAATAGCTTGCAGGATCCGCTTTTCCGCCTATGGGATCAGCGCTGTAAATCACACCTGGTGCCGGCGATAGTGGTCCTCCCGCATGGATAATTACACCACCATAACCAAAATTTCTTTCAACAATATATTTCTGCACGGCCACTGCAGCTACAATAATACGCATGATAGGGTGATTGATTTCAGAACCAATTGCCTGAGCAATTTCTACTCCATCGCGAATATTACAGGCCTCAATGGCGGTAAGTTCTAAATTTGCTCTAAAACCTACTCCATCAACTCGAAAACTTGCAGCGTAACAAGGTAATACAAATAAAAGAGTAGAGAATAAAAGTAAGGTCATAGATAGTGATCTTTTAAGAAAATGCATGAAACTCTCCAATGAAAAAGTTAATAATGAGCAGTAAAGAAGGACATATTTAGCACTATTGCATCTTATGTCTAATATGCTTTTGCAAACCTGATGCCAACACTGCATATGTATTTCTTCTGACGGCCGTGACTATGCAACTGCCAAAATATTATTTCATACGAATCCCACTGTTTTTATCCTTGCTTATTATGTGTTGTAACCAATAATGTAAAGTCTTAACGAAGAAATCGTCCTTGGAGGACTTCTTCGTTACTGGGTAAAAAAAAATTCCATTTAATTCTTTGAATACAAGTGAATAAACCTTCATATTGACGGCCTCAAACCAAATAAACATCCCTTTAGATAATGGAGAGAGTTTACGTTCACCTTCTGGCGAACTCCAATAGAGTCTTTTATTTCTTTCAATAAGAGTAACTGCTCACACCCCTCAACCTTCACCTCTCAACCAAATGCTGTTAGCTAAGCAACTTTCAGCATCCGGTAGAGGGTAGATGGCTGAAGGGTGTGAGCAGTTACCAATAAGATTTATTCTCCCAATAATAGGTGAAAAATAAACGGCCATATCTCAAATCACCCAATACGAATCGACTTTTCTTGCCGAAACCTGCATGACCCTTTTCTCTTGCCACCTTTCTTACACAGGGGGATCTGTAATGGAGGTATATTTGGAGAAGGGTAATCATCTCCAAGCTTTTTATTATTCATAGGCCCTGGGAATGTTTTTTTGCTTATAATGCTAAATACTTACTTTTACAATTTATACTCATGTGAGAACAAAAATATGTAGCATGAAAACAAATTTGTTTAACATCAGTTACATTAACTAAATAACTTATTGATATTGCAGACAAAGGAAGTCGTATTTTGGGAATCGTTTTTTGGCATTAAAGTTGAATTACTGATTAAAGATCAACAAAAAACTATCAATATAAAAAAAGAAATTATAAAGGATCTACTAAATGAAGACAAAATTTGAGCAATTACTAACGGTAACTTTATTTTTAATGTTACTTGTATTCACCGTCATGATGAACTTTCAATTTGAAAAAGATACCAACGCTTCAGCGATAGGAACATCGAATGCTGGAATGGCATTAGTATCAAGAGATGTTCATTGTTGTCTTGCAAAGTAATACATCGAATAAAAAAGCGTCCAATAAGTAACAAAAACAGTTGTAATATGATTAAGCCGGTTAAATGGCTTGAAAACTATAACAGGATGTAAACCTACATTGGCCCGCTAAAATTAAGTGGCAGTGGTCGCAAATCAGCGCTGACAACAGCACCTCTGATTGTTTCTAAGATAACATGAGTGTCCCTCGGCAAAACTCCTCCTATAGGTAGGAAATTGGAGACGTGATTGGCCCTGAAAATGATAGAGTGATCACGGCCAAACTCACGGCCACCGAGGTTGAGATTTTGTAAAATGGCCGCCATCTGCTCAAAACATTGGCGCTCACTTAGTTGCTTGATAGTTCCTCTCTCCACCATCTTATAGTAAGGGGTGTTGGCAATGGGTCTGGTGATCAGAAAAGAGAGGAACTCCGGTTTGGTTTTGGAGATCATCGCTGCTGTCGCCAAAGCATGCTCCTGGAGAAAATCCACTCCACCAAGTCCAATCATCACGATTGTTGATACTTTGATTCCTGCCGCTTTAAGTTTTAAAGATGCCTGGAGCATCTCTTCGGCGCAAGCATCCTTGAGCACTTTTTTCAAGAGGGAATCGCTGCCTGTTTCTAGTCCAAGATAAACGATTTCTAGTCCGTTCTTTTTTAAGCGTAGAAGGGACTCTGGACTCTTTTCCAGAATGTTACTGGCAGTGGCGTAGCTGCCGATGCGAGCGATCGCTGGAAAATAAAACTTGATTTTTTCTAAGCAAAAAAGGAGCAACGATTCCTCCGCGCTCAAAGCATCACCATCGCACAAGAACACTTTTCTTGGGAAAGCTGTTGTGGATGAAAAAAAATTTCGTGCACGAAAGAGATCTTTCTCTATTTCATTTTGACTGCGGACTCGATAGCTTTTGCTTCGATACATTTCACAGTAGGTGCATAAGTTGTGACTGCAGCCGATCGTCACTTGTAAAAGCAAGCTTTTGCTCTCGCTAGGAGGCCGAAAGACAGGTTCTTCATAGCAGATTGGAAATTTGTTAAATCTCATGGGCCGCACCAGAAGAAGGGTCTAGCTCTAAAGCGGCAATCTCGGGAAGCTTGTCATTACTGATACTCTTAATCTCCCCATACAAACCAGCGGTGTTCAATAAAATTTTCTGATAATCCCCTTCCCGCTGTGCCCACAACTTTTCCATCGCCGCTCGCTCGCGGGCAATATTTTCTCGAAGCTTTAGTAGCCGTTCCACAATCACCTCAATTCTCTGCTTAAAGCTGGTGCCACTTAAATAGTCAAAAAGTTGTTTTAAATTTTCATCATTGGTGCTTAAGGTTAGCCGCATCTCATGCAATTGAATAAAGTGCATCTTGAGTGTGTAGGCAAGCGTATAGGCGATCTCTAGATCATCAGTGATAAAGACGCCCTCTCTGATAAAAAAATTGCCGCTAGCACCACTAGGCAGCACCTTGGAAACCAAGATAGCATACTCGGTCTTATTGGCCCGTTGATCCTCTTTTAATTTCTCAATCCAAGCATTTTGCCAAGTCACGGTGTTCTTGGCCTCCCAGAGAAGTGAGGCGATCTTTGCTCCACGATAGAAAATCGTGTGCAAAACATCAGCACCCTTCTTCCCTTTATCCACGGCCTCGATCTCATCGCCATCAAACTTCTTCTTCAAAAAAGCACGCAAATCCTCCTCAAACACATCCCCCTTGATCCGAGAATTACTCTGCTCCGCCCGCCGCTTAGACTCCTCCAGTTGCCTAGCAATCTCAGTAAGCTGCTTATCCTTCTCCGCAATCTTTAAGTGATAATCCTCTGTAATTCTCTTGGCCACGCTCTCTTCCAGCGCCTTTCTCTCCTCATCAAGCTTCCGCAAAAGCTCCAACTCTAGGCGCTTCTCCTTGGCCTCCACCTCCGCTCTCTGCTTACGCATCTCCAGCTCATTTTGTTGCGCTTGCAGCAGCTCCTTCTCCTTTATTGCGAGCATCGCTGCCAGCGCCTCCAGCTGTAGCTTGCTCTTGCGCTCCAACTCTTGCCGAATTTTTGCATCCACCTCTGCTCTAGTTTTCTCTAGCGAGCTGATTAGTTTTTGCTCATACTCTTTTCTTAGCTCCTCACCAATAGCATCACCTATGGAGATTTGCGTCTGACACTTGGGACATGTAATATGATTCTTTGTCATGTTAAAAGTTGCACCTCTGGTAGGATTACTTTGCCTTTTTGTAATCGCTATCAAGCAGTAAATCTACAGGGATTTTATTTTTATTTTGTTTTGCAAGGAAAACATAAACCGAGGGAAGATATAACCATTTTTTTGTTCCTCTGACAAAATACCTCGCCACATCTTCAACGAAAATATAACTCCCAATCGGAGCGCGTTTAGGAAATTTCTTCTTATCTTTCACGCTCTTTAGGAGTGTTATTTTGGGTAGCCCCGCTGTGATCCCTGCTTTAAACAATGCAAGCGATATACTTCGAAAATCAAAATGTTCATAGGCACTTAATTGTTTTAGAATTTTATCAACTGCTGCCAACTTTTTATTGGGTTGTTTCACCCTGCCTCCCAGGAGATCATAACAAGCACTTATAAGTTGGATGTGTGTTTCGTACTCTTTTACGTTCATTTTGCTTCTCCGATAATTTACAAATCAATTTAATGAAGCGATAACTTTATCACCTTTAATCTATTCCAGTTAGTGCTTTTTAAAGCAATAAAATTCACATCTCCATGGCCCAAAGCGCCAACAAAAGGGGAAGAGCTTCTTGATCCTTTCAAGACATCCGCGTGCTGATATGTTAACCTCCCTTTTATTTTATTGTTCGGAAATAAACGAGGATATTTTGCTATGGAAAACCTAAACGGATCATTAAAAATACTCATAGATCATGAACAAATACAGAAGCGAGTCACTGAGCTAGCAACGGCCATCGACCAAGACTTTAAGGACAAAGACCTGGTGATTCTCTGTGTCCTCAAAGGCGCCTTTATCTTCTGTGCCGATTTGGCAAAAAATATAAAATCAAACGTTGACATTGAGTTTATCTCTGTCTCCTCCTATGGCAACGAAACAGTCTCTAGCGGTAAAATCTCTATCCTTTTTGAGAGCACTCAAGATTTTAAGAATAAAAATGTGTTGATCGTCGAAGACATTGTGGATTCCGGATTAACTATTCACTCCTTGTTGGAACTGTTACAAAAGCGTGGTGCCTCTGAAGTAAAAGTTGCCTCTCTCCTTTTAAAGCGAGAAAAATTAAAGAAGAATATCGTTATAGATTATATTGGCTTTGAGATCCCAGACCACTTCGTCATTGGCTATGGGCTAGATTACCAAGGACGCTTGCGATCCCTCCCCTTCATCGGTTATTTTTAAAAATCCCGGCCGAAACGCTATTTACGCACGGCATTTCGGCATTTAAAACAGGAGTTATCCTTCGATTCTTATCATCTTTTCATCTGGAGGAAGGTATTCACCCAGCACTTCGATCGCAATTTTAAGATCTTTGTTTACGAGAGAAGATAGAAATTCAGCAAGCAGCAGATTATCTTTAGAAGCAGACATGAGGTCATTAATAAGTTTATGTTCACGTTCAGAGGAGATACTCGTCTTGAATGTAAAAATGATTTTGATGAAGAGATCACCGTAGCGTTCATGCCCATAAAGACTAGGTGTAAGAATAAAAAAACTAGGATCAGAGGTCATGGCGTTGATCCAAGAGATAGTATGACTTAAATCCTCTGGGGATTGATTTGACTTGATAACCTTTAATTTGATAGCAAGCAAATTGGTCTTTTTATTCTTTAACACTTGAACCGTTTTGCTGGCCTTCCCTCTTATAAAAAAGCGAGCTTGTTCAATAGTGATGAAATCTTCGACATCGTCATCCCATTTTAAAAAGGGACGGATCTTTATTCTGGGGTTGTTATCGCGATAAAGATCTCTTATAGAGGTGAGATAATCTACCGCAGAGTAATTTTCTTGATCGTAAGTTTGATCCTGAAAATTTTTAACTAAAAATCCATTTTGGATATGTTCTCCATCATTATAAGCAGCAAGCGAGGGAGAGGGCCAGGGAATAACTGTTGGCCAATAGGAGAATCCTTCTCGCTCTAATTCAAAAGCCGCCACAATATCGTTTCGCCGATGGGATAATTTTTCAAAATAAAGGCGTTGCAAAGGGGGGGGCCAATGGCCCATCTGCAAGAGGGTTTTAAGTTGCGTTTGCGTAACTTGTGCTATGTAACGGGCCATCCATTTTAAGTCTCCATACTCCGCATGAAGAAAAGGAGATGGGCGCCCCATAAAGTGGTAACGACGATAGTTTAGCTTCACAACTTTACTCTTATTACTTCTATCTCCATAGTAGATAGGGTCGATAAAGATATGTGAAAATTTGTTGGGATTATTGGGAAAGATGGTATGCCCAAAGCCGTTTCCAACATCACTTATGAGAGTTACAATCTCCCACTGATCTTTGGCGCTTTCAACTAATTTGAGTTTATTATTATGTTCTTCTTTTATATCGGCATTGGATAAAAAGGCCTGCACGAGGAGATTGCCCTTGATTGCTCTGCCATTTTCACTTTCATGACCAAAAGAGGAGAAGTAAAATCTACCAATGCGTTTTTCATTCTTAAGCGTTGGTCTGCAGGATGCCTCATGAAAGACCACAAACTCGCCTTTCTCATCGCGTCCCTCCTTGACTACAAGACGCTTCCAGCGAAGCTCGCTTTGGTAATTGCGTAGCCACTCTTTTTTGAAATTACTTACACGCTCTCCTTTGCGAAGATAGATGATCGGTTTAGCGACATGAAAGAGAAGGTCTGAGTGAAAACCAAGCAAACGTGAGAAACGAGAAGCGGCAATTTCAACATTGACCTCCTCTCCAAATTTACATTTCCACTTTTTAACCTTTAGACCATTAATTTTATCCTCCCTCTCAACTTTTATTTTAGGGTTATGGCCACCAAGCACTAACTCATTCAAGAGAAAAGTTGCATTGTCGGGTAAGGAAAAATTGTGATCGAGATCTTTCTTGATATCGATAGTGGCGATGCTTTTAGTGGGTTTCTTCCAAAAGTGTGAGTAGTCGGGATCCTGCAAGCTATCATCATGACTAGACCTTTGTACAATATGTTGCTCAAAGAGGGCCACTCGTGCATCTTCAAGAAGTTGAATAGAAATTTTCTTTTTCGCACTATCTTTGAAGGCGTTGTCGAGAAGGAGGAGTTCTTGTTCTAACTGATACACTTGCTGAGGATGAAGTGATCCTTTCTTTAGCATTTGAAGTTTAGCAAGCATGAGATTAGTTGCAAAAAGAGTATCTTCTTTTTCCGCCTCTAGGAGGGCCTCTTCTTTGCTCTCTCCCTTCGCGAGATTATTGTAATAAAAGATACGCGTGATCTCTTGCTTGCGAGCGGTCACTTTTGATAGCATCTCATCGAGATCAAACGCACTTGCTTGCGAATAAGAGTGTGCGGAGGGGATGATGAGGAGATAAAAAAATAAAAATGTTAAAATAAAGTTATTCTTCATCTTCAAAATCTTCCTTACTTATCAGGGTAAGAGTATCGTTTTGATAAATATAATCTTTTTCAAGATCACTAAAGTCGCTATCAAAGTCTTGTACGTGATCACTCGTGAGTGCTGAGTTTAAGCCAGTATAAAAGGGCATGAATGCAGCAATTCCTTTTTGGGCCAAGCAATAATGGTCGAGCCGCTGGGGGCGAGGATCTGGCATCGTCCCTTTGGCAATCAAAGAGTTAATATATTGCATGGAAAAGCTCATGGGAGTTTTTTTAGCAATTGCTTGATAGCGAGCAAGCTCCTCAAAGCGCTCTTTGGTTTGCCCACTTGTACAATACTCTTTTAAATAGGGTTCAACTTGAGACCACTCTTTTTTAGGGTGATAACTAGGATTAAAAATTTCATTGAAATAGGGATTTACAATGCTCTTAAAGTTCACCGGTTCAGTAAGTGCCCACCTTTTTGCCCCAAACCACTTGAGCGAACGATTGGGCCCGTTACAGAGGTTTTTATAGAGTAGAAATCCTTGGAAGTTTGCTTCAAGATCAGAATAGGAGGGCATTGAGGAGAGCTTGGTTTCAAACCAAATGCCCACGCGAACAGCGGCCTTTACGGCCAGTTCCTCTGCTTCTAATGGGGTGTGCGAACGTTTATACTTTTTTAAGGCCATACGATAGCGAACCCAATAGACATAACCCATAACTATAGCATGGCTAAGTTTATCTACTCCAATGTTAATGTCACTAACATTGATATTTCTTCCAGTGAAGCGTTTCTTTTTTATATCACGATAGATACCATCGTAGCGCAAGTCATTGCGTTCCAATGGAAATTTATCGATATCTGGATTGTTATCGGCCCAAATATCAGTTTTAACAAGTGGTCGGCGGGCAAAACGCCATCCAATTCTGTGAGTGACCCATTGGCAGGTATGGCGAAGAAGACCACCATTCACAGATTTAATTGCTTTGTTAAATTCACTATTCAAATAGTCATTAATAATGTCACCGGAATCTTGAATCTCTCGGCCCCAAGAGACGTACTGATCGTTTTCAATAGAGTGAAGTTTCTCTAATGGTAAAAAAAAGATCATGAATAGGGATAGGAATAGGAACAAAGGGATTACTAGTGCATTCGCTTTTAAGTTCATTATGATCGCTCCTCTTGTAGTTTTGTGAGAGTATCTATAAAGATATTAAATACAGAAGAGGACGCTGCTGTCTCAATCAGCAACGTTCACGGGAGCATAGAGGAAAGTGATCTGGAATGCAAGAGAAGTGTACTTAAAAAATACTTAATATTTAATACTTATCATCACGAGACAACCTAACATTGAGCGTGCATGCTGCCATAGACTAAAACGATGACGAAATTTAGGATCATTAGCATCATAGAGAAGTTATAGCGGCCATGAAATCATCACTCCACTCTTCAACAACATCTTATGATCTTATTTTCATAAAATATTTCGTAACTGCTCACACCCATCAACCTTCACCTCTCAACCAAATGCTGTTAGCTAAGCAACTTTCAGCATCCAGTAGAGGGTAGATGGCTGAAGGGTGTGAGCAGTTACAATATTTCCTTGAAATAGATTTGTACTCTTTCAATCGATCATGTACTCTTCTCTACTTTCCAATCCCTTTCGGGATCAGTTTCACTAACATTTTAAAGAGGATGATACTATGAAAAAACCACTCTCTGGTATTTTGTTATTCTTCTCTCTCCTGTGTTTGTACTCCTTTACACTGCCACAGTTCGGTCTGGATCACGCTCCACTGGATACTCGACATGTGCAGCATGTACAAGAATTTGTGGATAAGTATTTTAAAGAGAATGGTGACTTTGAACCGACGAAAGTGAAGGCATTTATCGTTCGACTAGAGCGTGAGAAAAAAGAGTTGAGCGATGACCTTTATGAGACTGCCCTGCTAGAAGGGATAGAGTACAGGATTGAAGATTATGATAAGGTAAAAGAGAGGGCCCTTAAAAAGATCAAAGAGCAAAAGAACAACTTTCTCAAGGCCTATAATCAATTTCTTATTCCTAAGATTCGAGCACTTCTTGATAACGTCGAGAAACAAGGAAGCAATGAGATCAACGAAGGGCTCATCAGCGACTTCTTTCGTGTTTATACTGCATTCTACAATCCCCACTATCGTCGCACACCCTACAATGCCGACATGGATCCTTCAATGCTTGGAACGTTTGTCCACGGTTTCTACTTCTCTCGCGCTAATATTCATCATAAAATCGAAGCCAATAACCTTATTGTTGAAGATGGAAATTGGGGATCCATTAGCACCTGCCTGGGGCCACGAACACCTGGACATTATCTTCATAATGAAGAGATTGAGAAACTGGCAACAGTTTGTCACTTTGATATCTCCACTCTTAATCCCGGAGTCTCCTCTTTTTGGAGTGAAAACGACGCTCACACTAGGAGTGAAATCCTAAGGAGTCTCGAGCAGCAAGACTCCTGGTTTCCTAAAGAGGAAGAAAAGTTAATCTATAAAAATATCAAGATCACCGGACTCGGCTCTCAAAAATTTGAAGCAGAATTTGAACGAGATGGTGTTGAGTATGAGGTTAAGGTTAAGATGGGCCATGAGGTGCACTCGGAAATTGCAACGGGAATTCTTGGCCGCTTGGCAGGCTTCACTCACGATCCAACAAAATGGTATCCCAAACTCAAAATCTATTTTGGCAAAAAGAACACCTTCGAAAAATTTAAGGCCAACTATATTCAAAAATATGGTATCGGTGCCATGAGATATATCGCGGCCCATGGAGGGGAAGAGGGTAACGAATGGATTGAGATCAGGGATGTCCAGCTAGAACTCTCCCACCCCAAGGAGTTACGCCTTGAGGGATATGATCCTGATGCTTGGGATTTAAAAAATCGCCGAGAGCATAGAGCACACATCTTGTGGCTTGGTTGGCTGAATGTTAACGATGTTAAACCCGATAATCATAAACTCATTCTCTACCAAACAGAAGATAACAAGCTAAGACCACTAATGCGAATGCAAGATGTGGGGACTTCACTTGGCATCCCTTATCTTCTAGGTTCAAGAGAACTCTGGAAACTTGATCTAAAACAGTCGGGAGTAAATAGTTACAGCTTGCAAATGATGGATTGGAATAACGACGGCATCTCTCTTTTGTGGAGCGATTTTAAAAATCAAAAAGGACGTTTTACAACGACCACCTATGCTGATCTCAAATGGATGGCACGCAAAATTTCACGGATCACCCCAAGCGAGATCGAGTATGCCATCAGAAAAGCAGGGATTCCAGAAGAAATCGTTGATCTCTATAAATACAAAATTTTCAATCGTCGCAATCAAATCGTGCAAGCATTTGATCTTCAGCGCACGGGAGAGTTTGTTCTTTACGATGTTCCAGATTTTAGCAGCTATTCTCCCAATGAGTATGTTCAAAATGGAAAGGTGATCGAGACCCATCTCCCAAATCACACCGATCAAGAGATTACAAGGCATGTGAGCTTGCTAGCTCTCCTCAACTTTGTAAACATCTCTATTCCTCTAAAGACATTTACCAAACGTTTTGAAACCAAAATTAATAATGCTGGAGTGATCAATCCCGATGTTGCTGTTTCTGCTGGACCCATCTCCCTCTCGCAAGTGGTTCCTGGAGTAGGATTGTTTCTTTCTCGTACAGTGCAACCAAACAAAGACTGGGTTCCTACCCGCGATGGTAGCAGAAGCTATGTCATTCAAGATACGATAGGGATTGAACTTGGAGTCGCTGCTGAATTTATGGACAAGATCAGAGGGGTACTACCAATCTCGGCCTCTGGTCATCTTCGGGTGTGGAGAAAAGATGTGCAATTTACCCACTATGCGGATAGCTTAAAGGGAGCATGGCTCGCCCCTTGGGGCCTCTTTAATATCATGGGCGACTATCAAAATTACGCTGCCTTTCACTTAAAAGCTGGAGAGATCATACGCATGATGGATGCCTATGGGTTTAGTATTGGTGCCAAAGTTAAGGCCTCTCACCATTTTGTTCCCATCTTGGCCCATGAGGTAGGTATCGACATCGGATGGGAATGCTCTACTCCTCTCTATTTTTATAGAGATCTCTATGGGCAGCTCAATGTCTTCAAAGAAAAATCGATTTTTTTCAACTTTGATCTTACTCTAAATTTTCTAGAGTTTGATGCTAAAGTGGCAACTCTTCCACTTATAGGTGTTGGCCTTACTTATAATCGTTTTTTCCATGAGGCAAAACTTTATTCGTTCGACATTCCCTCCTTTGATGTTGAGGCAACAGCACTCACCTCTACTCAAAGAAATCGTGAGTACTTGGCCTTGATCGATTTTCTAAATCAAGGCGGTCTCGATGAAGATAGTTCCATCATGCATCTCCACATGGGAATGACAGCAGATGGGAGTGTAAGAAACAGCAAGCTCTCCTTTCTCTTGTTTTTCAAGCGAAAAATAGAGAAGGGACATTCAGAGGCCAAGATTACACTTGATGGAAAGACACGATCTTTCTATCGTTATCACTCTTCTAAAAATCGCATTTTAGGATCAGCGATGAACTTTTATCCCTTTGGTGCCTTCCTTAAGGCCCACGAAAGGAGTAGTTCCATTGTGATTGAAATGGATGCTGAAAGGCCAGAGGAGTTTGTGGTATTAGTAAGAGGTAGCGACTACTATCGGAAAAAACATAAAAATGATCTTTTGCGTGTTGTCGCTTGGGAAAACCGCAAGTACTCCCTTGATAGTGAAGAGACGCCCTTTTATAGAAATTTTACCTTGCCTCCAACCGAAGAGGTTGCGCTCTATCGAAAGATCCAAAGTGAGCACTACATCTATATTAGTGGTCGAGAACTGCTTGCGGCCCTAGAGCGTTTCAAGAAGAGTGAAATCACTAACCTTGCATATCAACATTATGTTGTAGGAATCAAACCCATTGGTGGAGGTCTCTCTCCCGTCGTCAACGGAGGGAAGGAGCTACGTCGAAGCATCAAGGCCAAAGATGTTGGAGAGCACTTTGCAACTCTCCAACGGAAATCCAAAAAGCTCTCTTCCGCTCCTAAATCCTTCATGAACTCTCTGATGGCCTTTATGGAAGAGGTGGATGTTGGTAAATATGGCGTCACCTTAATTAAAGATCTTGTGGGAGAGAAGGGGCTCTACGTTTCTGGTCAAATCTTTGGAGTTAACCGCAGATTTACAACGCTTGAAACCTTAGAGGCAGAGCGTACCCGGCGCTTTACTCCCAAAAGCTGGGGAACCTACACGGAACCTCCCATGAGAAGTTATCTCTACAACAACCAGGTTCTACCTCTATCCACCTATGTGGATAATGATATCAACTTAAGTCTTATTTTAGGAGAAATCCCCATTGGAGACGACGTTGTTGTGCAATGAGAATACTTAATAGAGTGAAGTCCATTGCTGATTACGATCAAGAGCGAACTTAACAGTACCACGGGCTCAACGAAGTGAATTGACCATCATTTGGGAAACCAACTGAACTAACTCTTTGCTACCACTACCTACACCTGAAGGATAGCTTTCGTTACGATATTGATCCCAGATGCTACGTCCTAGGTCGCTAGTCCAGTAGCTAGCGCCCATAGCTGCCTTGTGAAGCGCTTCCATTGGTTCACTTACCTCGTAATACTCTTTGTCTGCGGCCATCAGGGCCCTGAAATTGTGGCCTTCTGTGAAATTATCATGGATCCAAGATTCAAATCGCAAGTGATGGGTAACCAAATCCCAATTGAGTTGATAAGAAGAGCTACAGTGAACCAAAATTGATGCATCTACAATATAATGAACAGCATAACCCAAATACCAATCTCCTTTTTGCTGGTTATTCTCTTCGTAAAACTTAGCAGCGGATTGTTCTTCCCACGCTTCCGAAGCTCGATCTCCAGTTGGTCCAATTAAGTTATCATTGAAATCTTCGTGCGCATCTCCCCAAGTGACCTCCCCCTCAGCATTTAAAAAGTAAGCATGAGACCATTGATGATTAAAGAGGTTACTTAGTCCTCGTTGATTCAAATCCGGCAAAAGCGATGCCTTTTTGATATTTTCCACGCGTGAGTTAGGCAATCCCCAATACTCTGCTGCAAGTCCCGCAAAATCGATATGGTTATACTTCTTATACTTCCACTCGTTCTCTCTTTCCACCAGAGCAAACCCACTGCCAGACACCAAAGCACACATCACAAACCACAAAAAAAATCTCTTCACCATAAATCCTCCTTCTTTCTTTTTTTCTGTAACATAGACCTTCCCTAAAGTGCCAGCTTCTTTTTTGATAGTCGGTGCACCTAAAGCGGACTTTGTCCGCTTTAGGAAGAGATGAAGTGGTCGATGAAGGTGAAGTACTCTTCGCGGTAGCGTTCGATTTCGTTGTGAAGTTCGTGGTAAGCATCTTTGATAACGAGAAGTTCACTTGCGATCTCGACGCTTGAAAAATATTTTCTTGCGGCCAAGACGTCGATGATTTTATCTTCGCTGCCAAGGACAACTGCCAAAGGAATATTGGCCTGCCTTAGGCCTAGGGGACGAGAGTAGACTTCGCACGCCGTATGAATGAGGTTTAGCAGCAGGTGAGAAGAGGCAGCAAGCACATTCTTGGGATCTTGCATGTACTCTTCATAGATACGAGTGTCGTGTGAAAGGTAGTGAAGATCAACAAGTCCACGTAGTGGAAGGTCGATCCAGTATTTTGCCAAATACTTGGTGGTTGTCGGGATGGAAGCGAGCAACTTGCCAAGAAGATTTCCAGGGACAACCGGAGGTCCAGATAAAATCACCTTTAAAGGAGCAAAGTAGTTAAGCTTCACTCGTTGAACGAAGGTAGAGACAATCAGAGCGCCCATGGAGTGGCCATATAAAATAAAGCGACCACTCTCCATACGATAGTCACGCTCTAAAAACTCCAGGAGTTCACGAAGGTCGTCGATGTAGTCGTTAAAGCTGTGTATTTTTGTTCGCTTGCCTTCGCTTGCACCGTGACCGCGCAGATCGTAGAGGGCGATGTTAAAGCGATTGCAATAGCGATTAAGAAGGTAGCGATGGCGACCACAATGCTCACCAATTCCGTGGGTAAAGACAATCCAGTCGTTATGTCCTCGTTCAGAAATCTCGAGATGAAGTTTTAGTCCATCGCGAAGAGTGAGTTCATGTTGATCGCCCATGCGCCGACACCTTTACCTATTTGCGATTATCTGCGGCCAGTACCGCGAGAACAATTGAGAGGAATTTATTAGAGTGAGAGTCTGCACGCGAGGTCAGTACGACAGGTGCTGAGGCCCCCATGACAATCGCTCCTGCGGCCGCATTTGCCGAGAAGATGAGCGATTTGTAGAGGTAATTGGCGGACTCAATATCGTTACAAAGAATAATATCGGCCTTGCCTGCTACCGGACTACTAATCTTCTTGATTCGCGCACTCTCTTCACTGATGGCGTTGTCGTAGGCGAGTGGACCGTCGACGATGCAGTTACCTTCGATTTGTCCTCGCTCACTCATTTTGGAGAGCAGGGCCGCATCAACTGTTGCTGGCATCCCCGCATTCACTTTCTCTACGGCACAACAACAGGCGACCAGAGGTTTCTCACGACCTAAAAATTGTGCTACTTTCACAGCATTGGAGATGATCTTCGACTTTTGCTGGAGATCAGGAGCAATGTTGATGGCAGCATCAGTGACAAGCAAAAGCTTCGAGTAACTTTGCAACTCAAAGAGTGCTACATGGGAGATTAAATTTCCCATGCTATTAAGTCCTTTCTCTTTGTTCAAGATTGCTTGCATGAACTTCGAGGTATCGAGTAACCCCTTCATGATGACTTGAGCTCGAGCTTCGCGCACCAGCGTACACCCAAGCTCACCCGCCTTAGCTTGACTAGGTTCATGAATGATCTCAAGGCCATCAAGCGAGATGTGGTGCTTGCTTGCAATTTCGCGAATGGCACAATCATCGCCGATTAAAATACCATCGGCAATACCCTCATCCTTTGCTGCTCGCAAGGCCTGTAGTACCTCTTCATCCTCGGCAGAGACAACGACAACTTTCTTACAACTGCCTCCACCCCGTATGCCAGCTTTGATTTGCTTCTTGATCTCTTCAAATGAGTTTAACATGATCCCCCTCTCTCCTACGCTTTACTCATATTTTTGGTTTATTTTTTTAATTTGCTTTAGCGGCAGCATACTCTTGCGCCAACTTCTTTTGCAACTCTCCTGGCACTGTTACATACTCAGAAAACTTACAACTAAAACCAGCACGCCCTTGAGTAATCGACTTAAGCGAGGTGGAATATTTGTAGAGTTCAGAGAGTGGGGCCTTTGCCTTGACCACTTGATAGTTGTTGACCGAATCGATCCCTTGAATTACGGAGCGGCGTGATTGCAAGTCTGCCATCACATCTCCCACAAGCTCCTCAGGAACCGTGACCGACAACTCATAGATTGGCTCCAAGAGGAGCGGACTTGCTTGCAAGAAGCCATCTTTAAAAGACATCGAGCCTGCAATCTTAAAGGAGATATCGTTAGAGTCTACAGGGTGCATTTTACCATCGTGAAGCACCACACACACATCGCGTGCATACGATCCCGTGATTGGGCCCTCTTCCATCTTTTCTAAAATGCCTTTTAGCACAGAAGGCACAAAGCGTGCATCGATCACACCACCAACGATGGCGTTGTAGAAGACCAATTTTCCACCCCATGGAAGATCGATAATCTCCTCTTTACGAATGGAGAAGCCCTCTGGTTTTGGCATGCCTTCCTTGTAAGGAAGGACTTTAATGTGAACTTCACCAAACTGGCCGGCACCACCCGATTGCTTCTTATGGCGATACATGGAGTCGGCATCCTTTTGAATCGTTTCACGATAAGGAATACGTGGACGCAGGAAGGTCGACTTTACACTAAAGCTATGTTGCAACCTCCAGCGAGCAATATCAAGGTGGAGTTCACCTTGACCAGAAACGATCAGCTGCTTTAGCTCTTTAGAGTATTCAAAAAGGAAGGTTGGATCTTCTTCATGAAATTCACGAAGTCCCGTTACCATTTTTTCATCATCATTTTTATTTTCAGCAGCAATGGCGAGTTGAATTTTTGCCGTTGGAAACTCAATCGGCTTAATAACTAGATCACTCTCTTTAGTATGCAGTGTTTGGTTGGTGGAGGTGTTTTTTAACTTTACAAGCGCACCAATATCACCGGCCACCATACGATCTACAATATTTCTATTCTTGCCATCCATAATCAGGATTTGACCGATCTTTTCACTATCGCCAGTCACAGAGTTTGCAAACTCCATTCCAGTTTTAATTTCACCACTGCACACCTTAAAGAAGTTCACTTTGCCTAAGTATTGCTCCATTAGTGTCTTATAAATAAAGACTACCGAGGGGCCCTTCGGATCAAACTTTAGCTCTTTCTCATCAATAGTGGTCTCAGGAGCTGCCTCATGGGGAGCAAGCGCCACACTATTCAAGAAACCCATGACTCTTCCGCTGCCCATGTTGGCCTTGGCAGAAACACAGTAGATTGGCATCAAATCTTGCTTTGCAAATCCAAGCTTCATCCCGCGAGCAAGCTCACTCTCCTCCAAGGTACCGCTCTCAAAATATTTTTCCATCAAACTTTCATCATTTTCCGCCGCCTTCTCAATAAGTTCGCCACGAAGTTTTTCTACACGCTCCTTCTCACTTGCAGGAATCGCAAGCTTTTGGGGTTTGCCACCACCGGCCGGAAATTGATACATCGTCATCTTAAAGACATCGATAATAGAATTAAAATGCTCGCCTTGATTGAAAGGATACTGTACCAAAATAGCATTACTGCCAAAACGCTTCTTCACACTCTCCAGTGCGCCTTCAAAGTTCGCCTTGGGGTGATCCATCCCATTGATCACAATCATTGTCGGCTTCTTCATCTCGCCAACTTTACTCCATAAAATTTCAGTTCCCACCTCCATTCCATGTTGCCCACTCAAAACTAAAATTGCATTATCTGCAACTCTCATCGAAGAAAAAACCTCTCCGACAAAGTCGTCGAGTCCCGGAGTATCAAGAATGTTAATTTTGCAATCTCTCCACTCAGCATGCATAAATGAAGCGTAAACTGAATTTCCCCGCTCTTGTTCTACTTCATGAAAGTCAGAGACTGTGCTTTTCTCATCAACGCTTCCCCTACGTTTAACGATCCCACTCTCAAACAACATTGTTTCTGCAAGAGTGGTTTTTCCAGAACCAGGAGCACCAATTAAAGCCACATTCCTAATCTGATTTTGTTCGTAAACCTTCATAAAACTCCCTTCGCAATTCTAATCTCGTTATAGATATTAATAATAAAAAATTACAGTGCAGAAAAAGAGATTATCAGTAGATAAGTGCTTACTGTAGGAAAGGAAAATAAAAATTACAATCAAAATCGTTGTCTAATTTTTATCATCTTCTCTCTTTTTGCGGCTTTTTTATTCTGAGCAATAGAGGCACAACATAATTTTCTTTTATTGATTTATTCAGTCTATATGTTAAAGATATAAAGGTTTCGTCAGGAATCAAGAATGCACAAAAAAATGACAAATGTGAGAAAAATGTGAGTGCTATGTGAGTAGTTCGCTAACTTGGAGATCGCACCCACTCGCTTCCGAGAGTGCCGCTAAAACAGTATTGCTCTTTACAACAATTGCCGTTAGCGTAATTGCTTCATTCTATGCTTTTGGGGTGGAACACGCTGTACTTGCCGTAATCATCCTCTTTCTGGCCACGGCCAAGTATTTTACTCCCACCACCTTTTTTCTGGATGATAGTGGTGTCAAAATCACATTCCTCTGCTTTCATAAGGTGCGAAACTGGAACTACTATAAGCGCTATTTACTCTATCCCGATGGTGCCTTTTTAACACCGTCACCGCACCCTTCTCGCCTTGATCGCTTCCGTGGAGACTTTCTTCCGCTACGCGATCCCAAAAAAATCGAATTTTTTTTAAAAAAAATCTCTTCCAGTGGGCAACACATTATTCCCTCCCAATTCCCTTCCTCACCCTCAAAACTCCAAAGCTGGTACGACCACGCATTTCATATAGATAGCGGGCGTGAGTCGCTGACAGAGGCAGATTATGAGTTATTAGATCGGGTGGCGCATATGGTAGTAAAACGCAAACTAGCGACCCCCGCCATCCTCTTTATTGAGAGTGTGCGCCCCTTAAATTTTATGGGAAGTTCCCTAATGACCTTTTTGCGCCCAATAATTGCACCATTCATAACGAAGATTGATTATGAGCGCCTAGAAGTGCTCCTTATGAAAAGGTGCATCGGCGAGGTACTCATAGAAAGAATAGAACGAGTAGAAAAAATACAAGGAGAGAAGGAGCATGACTAGAGCTGCAACAGAAGGCCAAGATGACAAGTACAAAGTCATCATTGCAACCGATTGTGGAAGTACCACCACCAAAGCGATCTTGATCGAGTACAAAAATGGCGAGTACCGCCAAACCTTTCGTGGGGAGGCGCCCACAACCGTTGAGGCCCCTTTTGAAGATGTAACCAAAGGTGTACTGAATTCGATTCAGGAAATAGAGGAGCTCTCAGGAAGAAAAATTCTTGATGGCGATAAGGTCATTACTCCCGCAAATGGCGAGGTTGGCGTTGATGCCTACATCTCCACCAGTAGTGCTGGTGGTGGTTTGCAAATGATGGTTGCCGGTGCGATCAAAACCATGACCGCCGAAAGTGCACAGCGTGCCGCGCTCGGAGCGGGAGCGATCGTTATGGATGTGCTCGCCTCCAATGATAAACGTCTCCCTCACCAGAAAATTGAACGAATTCGTCAACTACGCCCCGATATGATTTTACTCTCAGGCGGTACCGATGGCGGTACTGTCACCCATGTGGTAGAGCTTGCCGAGTATATCGCTGCCGCTGATCCTAAACCTCGCCTGGGCATTGGTTACCGCCTGCCCATCCTCTATGCAGGAAATAACAAAGCTCAAGAGCAAGTAAAAGAGATCTTAGGCGAAAAGATGGAACTGGTTATAACGGAAAACCTACGCCCAACCTTGGAGCGTGAAAATTTAATGCCTGCACGCCTCGAGATCCAAAACCTCTTCCTTGAGCATGTGATGGCACAAGCGCCTGGCTATAAAAAGTTAATTGCCATGACCAGCACCGATATTATGCCCACCCCGGGAGCGGTCGGGCAGATCATGCAAACCATTGCTAAGATGAACAACATCAACGTGATTGGCGTGGATATTGGTGGGGCCACCACCGACGTCTTCTCGGTGATTGGAGAGATCTTTAATCGTACGGTGAGCGCCAACTATGGCATGAGCTACAGTATCTCCAACGTCCTTGCCGATGCCACACTCGAAAATGTGATGAGATGGCTCTCCTTTGATATTGACGAAAAAGATGTGCGCGACCGTATTAAGAATAAAATGATTCGTCCTACAACCATCCCACAAACGCTCGATGAATTAAAAATTGAACAAGCAATTGCACGTGAGGCGCTTCGCCTCTCCTTCGATCAACATAAACTCCTGGCAGTCGGACTCAAAGGTGTGCAACAGACGCGCTCTCTCTCCGATGTCTTCACTCAAGAGGAGAGCGGACAATCGATCATTAAAATGCTGGAGCTGGATATGATCGTGGGCAGTGGTGGGGTGCTCTCGCACGCTCCGAGAAGAAGTCAGTCGATGTCGATGATGATCGACTCCTTCCAACCTGAAGGTATCACCTCTATCACTGTGGATAGTATCTTTATGATGCCTCACTTAGGTGTGCTTTCCAAAATCAATCCGCGCGCGGCCACAGAGGTGTTTGAAAAAGATTGCCTCATCTACCTTGGCACTTGTATTGCTCCAGTAGGAATGGCCAAAGATGGCACAAAAATCATGGATTACAAAATCAAGATGGGCGATAAAGTTATCAGTGAAAGTATTAACTTTGGTGAACTGAAATTTTATCACCTTGGCCCTGATGAAAGTGCCGAAGTGGAACTAAGTCCGCTGAAAAATTTTGATGTAGGCAAAGGTGCTGGAAAAACTCATAGAGGCACCATTAAAGGTGGCGTCGTTGGACTGGTCATCGATGGACGAGGTCGTCCGCTCATTGTTCCAAGCGATCAGAAGCTAAGAAAGCAAAGGATCACCGAGTGGAATAAGGCAATGGATCTCTATCCTAAATACTAAAGGTTAAGGTTAAGCTTAAACTTAAAGGAGTACATAAATCATGGCACACGCATATACCCCAGGACTTCGAGTTGCAAAGAAAACGATTATTCGTAAAAAGCGTATTCTCCCACTTAAAGGAGATGTTGTAAAAAAAGTTGGTGACCGCGTCTTGCGCGACGAGATTGTGGCCAAGACCGATCTTCCTGGTGAAGTTCATACCGTAAATATTGTTAATCGCCTTGGCATCATGCCAGACGAGATCAACAACTACATGCTAAAAAAAGTTGGCGACACCATCGCTAAAGATGAGATCATTGCAGAATCCAAATCGTTCATCAAATGGTTTAAAACTAAAATTGAATCACCCATCAGTGGAAAGATTGAATCTATCTCACCGGTGACAGGGCAAGTACTACTGCGAGAACCACCACGCCCGGTAGAGGTGCACGCCTATTTGAATGGAACAATCGCGGAGACGATCCCTCGAGAAGGTGTCGTTATCGAGAGCGTTGCCAGTTTCATTCAAGGTATTTTCGGCATTGGTGGAGAGGTTTGGGGTCCACTAGAGTTTGTCGCCAAAGCACCCAGTGAAGCTTTAGATGCTTCCAAGTTAAACGCCTCCCATAAAGGAAAAATTTTAGTGGCCGGCTCCTTTGCCAGCTTTGAGGCCATAAATAAAGCAATCAGCGTTGGTGCTACCGGACTGATCGTGGGCGGAATTCGTGATGGGGATTTACGACAAATCCTCGGTTATGACTTAGGAGTGGCGATCACTGGAACAGAAAAAGTGGGAATCACTTTAGTCTTAACTGAAGGTTTTGGTGAAATTGCCATGGCCGATCGCACCTTCAATGCGCTTAAAGCACGTGAAGGTGCCATTGCATCCATCAGTGGGGCCACGCAAATTCGCGCAGGGGTGATTCGCCCTGAGATCATCATCCCTTACGACGATGAAGATGCCAAGAGTGCCCTTTGTGATGAGGGTGGTGAGGCACAAAGTGTGAAGCCGGGAGATAGTATTCGTATCATTCGTCAACCCTACTTTGGAAAGATCGGCGTGGTTCACTCTCTACCACCAGAGCTACAAGCGATCGAGTCGGAAACCAAAGCAAGAATTCTCGAAGTCATCTTTCCCGACTCTCCTAAACCCGTCGTTATCCCTCGTGCCAACATCGAACTCATTCAAGAGTAAGCTGCCGACCGACTTTCCCATTTCCCTTGTGGAATAACTCTTGCACTTCTACCTAATGAAGCTTTCTTTTGCCCATCTTGGAGGTGCTCCTTGAGACTTTTTATTTCCATTTTTATGATCTATCTAGGTTTTCAACTCCTTTCTGCCAATGCTGTAGAAGATTTCAGTGTCATAGATAAACCAAATGATAATGGTGGGGCCATCGTGGTCTCTTGGAAAGAGATGGTGGCGGAAACGGAAAAAAATTTCTTTTATCAGATCATGATTGCTGAACAAGAGGATGGCCCTTTTTATCCCTTGGAGAAGATGGCTTACCCTTTGAAAGGCAAAGGGTTTGAGGTTAAAGGGTATAACAAAGAGGGAGAAGAGAGCACACTCGTTGTTCCTAATAAGACCTACTTTGTAAAGATGAAGGTGCTAAATGGAGATAAGAGCGAAACGACTGTTTCCGAGAGTGAGATTATCTCCGTTACCACCAAAGGCAATTTTTTTGCCTTTAACAAATTAAACAGTTTTTTAATTTTGATCTTTTTAACTGTGGTGATCATGTGCTTTATTGTCTATGCACAAAGAAATCCGCATAAACTTTTTGTGAGAAGGATTGCGGGACTCGATGCCATGGAAGATGCCCTTGGAAGAGCGACAGAGATGGGCAGATCCGCACTCTTTGTTCATGGGTTACGAAGTGTCAGTGAGATTCCCACCATTGCCGCCATCAATATTTTAGGCAAGATTGCCAAGAAGATTGCGGAGTTTGATGCCACTCTTCGCGTCTCCAATTGGGATCCGATCGTGCAGCAAGTGAGCCAAGAGACGGTAAAAGAGGCGCACATTGAGGCCGGACGTCCCGATACCTACAAGTCCGAAAATATCTTCTTTGCGGCCGGGGATCAATTTAGTTATGCTGCCGCTGTCGAAGGCATTATGGTTCGTGAGAAACCTGCGACCATTTTCTATTTTGGATATTTTTATGCGGAATCGCTCTTGCTCTCGGAGACAGGAGCACACACTGGTGCAATTCAAATTGCCGGCTCCGATGCGTTCACACAAATTCCTTTTTTCATCACCACCTGTGACTACACTTTGATTGGGGAGGAACTTTATGCGGCCAGTGCTTACCTCTCGCGCGAACCCAAACTACTTGGGGGACTTAAAGGTCAAGATGTTGGAAAAATGGCGATCATTCTAATTTTGATATTAGGAACACTCTTTACCACCTTGGGTTGGCAAGGGTTTTCAAAACTTTTTTGGCCATCTTAATGGAGAAAACGCTATGAACTTTTTAAAGAAAACGTTACCACTCATCCTTGCTTTTGTATCGGGATGGCTAGCAATCACACTGGAGTATATCCCTCATCAAAATAGCGAGGCAACAATGGCATCGCTCACCAAGGGACTGATCATCATTGGTGCCATCACGGCATTTATGGGCATCTATGGACTGTTTTCGCTTCACTACCTGAAAATCAAAAGACGCAGCGAAGGTTGGGGCTATAGTACGCTAGTAATTGCAGGCTTTATGATCATGACTGCTTTTGGAATTTACAATAATGGCGCCTTTATGTTCCAACCCCAAGTGGAGGCCGGCGGGATCTCTTGGATTTATGAATATATCTTTAACCCTTGTCAGGCGACAATGTTCTCTATTCTTGCGTTTTTTATTGCCTCTGCCGCCTATCGCACCTTCCGTGCAAAGTCGCTCGAGGCGGGCATCCTCTTGGTGGCAGCAATTATTGTGATGTTTGGAAAAGTTCCCATCGCAGGACTAGTCTCTGAACACATTCCAGAGGTGGCACAATGGCTACTCGATTATCCTAATATGGCGGTTAAACGAGCAATCTTTTTTGGAGTTGCACTTGGTGGCATCTCCACCGCGCTGAGAATTATTTTCGGTATTGAACGATCCTACCTAGGAGGCGAGTAATCATGGGAATGCAAATGAAATTTGACTTAAAAAAACTTTTCAACCTTGATCGACGGATTATTTATTTATTAATTTTCTTGTCGATTCTTATCCCCTTCTTGGTGGAGTTTGATCTTCCTATTAAGGCCAACAAAGATGTAAAAAATATTTTTAATAAGATTGAAGATGTTGCTAAAAACAAAGGACACCAAGGAAGCATCCTGCTCTCTTTCGATTTTGATAACGCTTCCAAGGCGGAGTTGGAACCGATGGCGCGTTCACTCTTGGCCCACGCTTTTAAGAATAATTTACGTGTGATCGCCATGGGACATTGGCCTAATGGGGTGGAGCTAGCAAAATCTATTTTAAACGATCTCGCCCGTGAATTTAAAAAAGAGTATGGCGAAGATTGGGTTTATCTTGGTTATCGTCCTGGTGTCTCCATCTTAATTATCAATATGGGAAAAGATTTCAAGAGCGCTTTTCAAACCGATGCCTTTGGAAAAAACACCAAAGAGTTAGCGGCCACTAAAAATATTAAGACCATCAACGATATCGATTATGTGATTTCACTCTCTGCTGGCAGCGGGGGGATTGAAGATTGGGTAGTGTATGGCCGCTCCAAATACCACTTTGAACTGGGTGGCGCTTGTACTGCCGTGATGGCCGCCGACTTTTACCCCTTCCTACAATCGGGGCAATTAAATGGACTGATTGGAGGACTGGCGGGAGCGGCCCAATACGAAACCCTTCTCGGGCGTCCAGCAGAAGCGGTAAGTGGCATGCGACCACAATCAATCGCTCATATTGTCCTCATCTTCTTTATTCTTTTTGGAAATTTTTGTTACCTTATCGATCGCTTTTACTTAAGCAAAAGGAGTTAATGGCATGAGCAACATAGATACAACGACTATAGCAACTAGTAAGAAGAGTGATTTTCTCGTCTTTGCCATCTTCTTCTCCATCATCATAATTGTGAATGCGATCCTCCTTGGCAGTGGTCACTTGAAGTGGGGACTAGAAGGTGTGGGCATCATGATGGGCGCGGCCTTTACCATTAGTCTTTATAGTTTCCTTTACAAAGACAATCCCCTCTTTAAAATGGCAGAGCACTTCTATGTTGGAGTGGCCACTGCTTACCTCATCATTGTCACCTGGTACAGTGTGATCTTAACCGATGTGATCTACGCCTTTCGTGATCTCACCAAAGCACCTTTTAGCAGCAGCGTCTTTTGGCAAATGGTGGCGATCATCCTTCCAACATTGATCGGACTGCTTGTCTATACCAGGATCATTCCCCGCTTTGCCTGGATGAGTAAGATCACCTTCTCCATCATCATCGGTTTTGGTTCGGGGCTTGCGATTCCTAACCTCATCAACGCCTATATTCTTGAACAGGCCAAACCCAGCATGACCGCACTTTGGACCTCGGCGGGCGGATTTGAATGGAATGCCATTATCGTATTTATTGGAGTAATCTCTACCCTCATCTACTTCTTCTTCTCGCTCGAACACAAAGGAGCAGTGGGAGCGACCGCAAAAGTTGGCATCTGGTTTTTAATGGTCTCCTTTGGCGCATCGTTTGGTTTTACCGTCATGGCACGCTTTTCTCTACTCATTGAGCGCGTAAACTTCTTATTTCACGATTGGATTCCACTGATCAAATAGAGCAATTTTAGCGCAATTTTAAAATTGCAAAAATTTACTCTTGCTCAAAGTGAAACTTGACCATTATCATAGAATTATTGTATTACTGACCATTCACTAAATTATTTCTATTTAATTTAGTCTTTACCTAATTAGAGGAGTTTTTATGTCGATTCATATCGCAGCTAAGGCCGGAGAGATTGCAGAGGTGGTGCTCATGCCGGGCGATCCCATGCGTGCTCAGTACATTGCTAACAAATACCTCCAAAATGCTACCTGCTACAATCAAGTGCGAGGCATGTTTGGTTTTACTGGTACCTACAAAGGAAAGCGCATCTCCATTCAAGGCAGTGGGATGGGAATTCCCTCCTTCTCCATCTATGCAACCGAACTCATTACCAGCTATGGTGTGAAGAAAATCATGCGCATCGGTTCTTGTGGTGCTCTCTTAAAGCAAGTTAACATCCGCGATGTGATTTTAGCGATGAGTGCCTCTACCGACTCCGGCATCAACGATCGCTATTTTCAAGGGATGACCTTTGCTCCAACCGCTTCCTTTGAACTTTTAAATCAAGCTTATAAAAAATCACAAGAGCTGAAGATTGACGTAAAAGTAGGCAACATCTTTTCTACCGATCTCTTCTACGATCACATTCCCGATAGCTGGAAAATTTGGGCCAGCTTTGGCGTACTCGCCGTAGAAATGGAGGCAGCTGCTCTCTATACCTTGGCCGCTAAACACGGCATCCAAGCGCTCGCCATCCTCACCGTAAGTGACCACCTGGTCACCCAAGAGGCCTGCTCTTCCGAGGAGCGCGAGAAAACCTTTAACCAAATGCTCGAACTCGCTCTCGAGACTGCATAATCTATACTTATCTATTGTTCACTTTTAAGCGGCCATTAAGTTCGCTTAAGTTCTCTTTCCAACCTTTCTCTTTTTGAAGTGTTGTACTGGCATCACCATGATCATCTGCAGTTGAGGTTAAGACAGAGGTGGAGGCGGCCTCATCGCTACCAGTGATACTAGCAGGTGCTCGTGCTTCGGTAGCGCCGCCTGTAATCTCGACTTTGTAGTGTTCGAGAAAGGCCAAATCTTGCATAGCAGATCGTTCAGCATCATTTTTTAAAAACATCGCCAGCACCTCTTTATCAAGTTTATTTAAACTCTCTTTATTTTCATGAGCATCACTAACAGAGACAAATTGATCTCCACTTGCAAGCATATGTGCTTTTCCATTGATTTGATTGTTAAGCTCAATATTTCCCGACAACAGCGCCACCTGTTTTACTTGTTCTCCTTTAGGCCCATCAAAAACATTAGCAAGCACTTCCGTGCCTTTTACCCCAAAGGAGATGGCCCCCATTTTCACAAAAATATCATTTGCACTCTTGCTCTTATTCTTTACCAAAAGCCTCATCTCTCCACGGTGAAGCAGGTATTTTGCTTTCCGTTCACTCTTGTTTTTAAATTCAAAATTTGCGAATTCGAACATAGAGTTTTCTCCTAGTGCGATGATACTATCATCCACCATGCGCACTTTGATTCCTCCCTTCTTCGAGGTTTTAAAAACATCCCCAGGCATAATCTTTTGGGTCTCTAAGAGCAAAACATCCGCAGCATTTACCACCCTCCCTTTTAGGGAAAGCACCTCTCCGATATGATTAGGCATTGCTGTTGAAGTTTTCGGATCAAACTTAAATTCTCCGCCAAGATCCTCCGCTGAACCATTTTCGCTCATCGCCTCTGCACTCATCCCCACATTAAAATAAAATAACCCCACAAGTAACAATAACAATCTCAAAGTAACCTCCTACAACTCTTGCATCTACTGCATTTCTCCCTCTATTATGACTCCATCCCAAAAAAAGTTCCAGCCTCACTTTAACTTCCCTTCACATTTACTTCTTCTTAAGGTAAACGCTTTCAAATGAAATATTTTTTACTATTTGCGTATCTCTACGCTTTATTCTCAACTATCTTTACAGCAGGGACTTTTGGGACTCCTCAAGATGAGTGGTACTACCGGCACGTAGGCAAGATCTATTGGCAAAGTAAAGATTTTTCCTTAAATCCCGAGCATCCTCCACTGGCAAAATTGCTCGGGGCCTCGCTCCCAGTTTTGCTAGGAAAAGATAATCAAATCTACTATCGCCTCATGCACCTACTTCTCTATGTTGCCGCAGGGGTTGCGCTCTCTTTGTTCTTCTATTTTCGTAAACAGTATTGGGCCACTTTCATCTTTTGCTTACTCTACTTTTTTAATCCCAATATCAAGGCGATTGCCTCATTAGACGTTAACGATTTTCTGGTCTCGCTCTTGGTGGCAACCTCTGCTTTTTTTATCTACTATGGTCGATGGCCTTTTGCCGCCGTTTTGTCTCTGGGTTTTGCCTTAAGTACAAAGTTTACTGCACTTTTTTATCTCCCCTTCTTATTGCTAGCTCTCTTTTGCGGCCGCAGCTTCTCTAACTTTGGTAAAATTCTCCAAACCACTTTTACACTTATCCTAGGAATTGCGTTGCCTTTAAGCGCCAGTTATCTCTTTGAATGGAGTGAACTTAAACATTTTTGGGAAGGTTTTTGCTTTCAACTCCACCACAATCAGAGCGGGCATCCCACCTATCTTTTTGGAAATTTCAGTAAGCACGGTTTTTGGTACTTTTATTTGCTTGTCTACTTTTTTAAAACCTCACTCCCCATGCACCTCTTAATCCTAGCAACCTTGGGTGGGTATTTTCTTAAGCAGAGGCCGTTTCGCTTGAAATTACTACTGTCCCCCATCCTCCTCTACTTTTTGATTCCGGCACTAAGCTTGCTGCTAGTCCTCTCTAAAATGGATGTGCAAATTGGATACCGTTACTTACTTCCTGCTGTACTGCTGTTGATTGTTGCTTGTACCTTGATGGCCGCTGAGTGGTTACAACAAAAGAGAATCAATACACTAATCGCAATCCTCTTCTGCTTTCTGGTTGTTGCCGAAGATCTTTATCAACTTTTAAATAGCAACTACCTCTCTTACTTTAATCAACTATTGCTCTCTCCGGCCACACGCTCCTTTGCCGATAGCAATATCGATTGGGGACAAGATATTCCTCGCCACTTATTAAGGGAGCGCTATAGCTATAGTGAACCACTCCCTCTTGATCTTACAAACGTGTGTACAAACCCTCGCCAAAAAGAACACTACTTTTTTCGTATCGGTGCCAGTGAACTGGTCGGCATCTGGGGTAACCCTCTCGCCTCTCAGTTCATGCAACTAAAACCTTTCGCCACAGTAGCAGGTCACGAAATTTTTAAATTAACCCAAGCTGAAGTCTCCTCCATACTCTGTAAGAGTGGTTGGGAAAAAATCAGACCCATCACCTGGTAACTGTTTTCAAGCAACGATCAACAACATCATTGTAAATTTTCTTGCTCCAAAAGCGGCGAGCTTACTCTTGATAGTAGTGCCATTCTCTGTCGTGGAGGATTACAATAAAGCACTGTGAAGCACTAATAAAGTAAGGCATTATAAACAAGTTCGGTAACCGTGCTGATCTCTACTTTTAATTGATATTTCTTATTAAGTTCCGTCAATTGATCAATGCAAGTATGGCAAGGAGTTGCCACAACTTTGGCACCACTAGATCTAATTTGATTTGCTTTAATCTCAGCAGAACGCAAACGTACCTCGCTACACTCCTGCAATAGCTGCATTCCTCCCCCACCGCCACAACAATAGTTTTGTGCTCGGTTAGGGATCATCTCTTTAAAATCGGCGCAGGCCTCACGTAAGACTCGCCGCTGGGCCTCACTCACACCACTCCAGCGAACAAGGTTGCAAGGATCGTGCAAGGTCACCCTCGCAGCGTTTTTTTTCTTATCTAAGCGTACTCTTCCTTGCTCAATATAAAGGTCAAGAAGTTCAATAATGCTTTTCGTAGGGAGAGGAGAGGCCACACCACTATCCCATTTAAAAACCCGTGCTCCATGGCCGCACTCCGACAAGATAACCTCACGAACACCCAAACGCTTCCCTTCAGAAAACACCGCTTCTGCAACTTGCTTCATGCTCTCATCATCACCGGCAATAAAACCAAAATTGGTCACATCAAAAAAACGACTAGCAAGCGTCCAACTCTCCTTTGCAGCACCAAAGACACCTGCGGCGGCCATAAGCGAGAGAGGAGCAAACTTTATTTCTCTAGGATTGACTAAATAGAGGATGCGAGCACCCTCTTTATCGATAGGAATATCAAAACTCTCTTGTCCACTTTCGAGACGAAGATCGCTTGCAATCCAGGTGGCCGTCTCTCTCATTTCATCGGCACTTACCATCATCTGATTGCCATATTCCAACTGATTTTTTAAGGGCCGCAAAAGCTTTTCCGGAGTACGCCCAAGTGCACTTAAAATGGTTCGGCCAACGCGAATGATACTCGCAATATTGAGCCCAATGGAACAATTAAGATTACATCGACCACACCCGGTACAACGGCCATAAACACTTTCTTGAAGTGATAATAAAAATTTCTCATCAACCTCTTCACTCTTTTTTCTTTGAAGCCCCACCACTTTTTGCGCTTTGGTCACCGGTAAATTTTCCACTGAAGGATCGCTTAAATACACATGACAACTCTTACCGCATAGACCACAGCGCACGCAAGCTTCAAAGTGCACACTTTGATGATCACGAAGCACCTGCAGCATTTTCTGAAAATTCCTCTCACTCTCACGCTCACTCATTCTTAAAAACTCCTCGCTTCCCCAAAAGTGTTCCATAATCATAGCGTACTAAAAAGAAAAAGAGAGCGTGTTTTAATTTCCCAAAGGGCATTGCAAAGAAGATTAAAGAAGCGGACATCAACAAAATATCGTTTGTTGCTGCTGTCTTCAGTACTAAATGCAAGGTAGCACTCCCCAACAAAAACATGGTCAATAAAAGAGAGGCGTAATCATCAAAGATGCTGATTGCTCTTAATTCACGGTCGCGTATACGAAAAAAGAGTAGTGCCATCGCAAAGTGTGCCGCAGTTAGCGTTGCCATAGCGGCCAAGGAATTCATCCACCCTTCTTCGAACAAGGGCCAAAGTAAGGGCAGTAACAAAGCTAGTACCACTCCTCCATGCATCCCTAATCCTAAAATGAATTTTTTAGGGTAAAGGCGTGCGCTCTCTTTAAAAAAAGGAGACATCAAAAAAGTAAAGTTATAAAAAACACCTTTCACTTCTGCCCTACTCAACTTCCATGGTGGAGTTACTCCTTTGCCTCTTCTCTTAAAAGACTTTAGCGAAAGAAAAAAAGCGCACCAGGCAAGTGAAAAGAAGAAAATCGTCTGCCCCATATTCATTAACTCCTAAACTCCTACACACACCCATCGGGCTTACTAAGTCCGGCCACACGACAGGCCCCACGTGCAGGACCTAAGGTAAAAAGCTTATAAAGCTGGCGAACACCAACACCGAGCTCTTGGCAAACCAATCGCACTGCTGGTGCCATATCGTGTTCGAGCCAGTAATGACGAATAAAGCGCACCACTTTCCAATGCTCCTCACTCATCTCCTCGATGCCATCTTCTTTAGCAATCACCAAGGCCACCTCATCACTCCAAAGAGAAGGATCAAGCATAAATCCATCGTGATCAAATTCTATACTCTTATCTGCAATAACTAATTTCATCTTAAATCCCTCAAATACTAAAAAGACCTCTAGGTCTCACTATTGTCGATCGGCCGCGATCTCCGCTACCGCACGAATGGTTTTCTCAATATGCTCTTCACTATTAAATGGTCCGACAGAAAAACGAACCGTCCCTCGAGGAGCAGATCCGTAGTGGTCATGAATAAGAGGTGCACAGTGAAGCCCTGTACGCGTCTGAATGCCATACTCTACATCTAAAATAGTTCCTACATCACTTGCATCATACCCCTCAACACTTGCCGAGAGTGTTGCCACTCGACGCTTTTGTGCTAAATCGATCCTTGTCGTTCCCCAAATCTTTACTCCCTTGATTTTCAAAAGTCCCTCTTGCAATTTAGAAAAAAGTTGCATCTCATGGGCATAAAGATGGTCCATTCCCTCTTCTTGAATAAAATCAAGACCGGCCGAAAGCCCTGCAATTCCCGCCAAATTCAAAGTGCCTGCCTCCATACAATAGGGAAACTCTTCAAGGTGATATGGATCAGCACTCTTTACTCCCGTTCCTCCAACAAGCGTTGGCAAAAGGGAGGCATGATCAGCAACACAAATCCCACCCGTCCCCGTCGGTGCAAATAACCCCTTATGTCCGGTAAAGCAGAGAAAATCGATATTCGATTCTTGCATATCGAGGGGAAGCACACCTGCTGTTTGCGCACTATCAACCGCAAAAACCACACCATGCTCACGACAAATTTTTCCAATACTGGTGATATCTTGAACCACTCCCGAAACATTAGAAGCATGATTCATAATCACAAGTTTAGTTTTACTGTTAATGGCACGCTTGATCTCCATTGGATCAATATACCCTTCGCTATCAGGAACAACAAAGGTAGCACTCGCTCCTTCGCGTACCTTATGGTTGACTGGCCTTATCACCGAGTTGTGCTCTAGCTTTGTCGTCACAATATGATCTTGGCGCTCAGAACGAACCACACCATTAATGATAAAATTAAGTCCCATGGTTGCATTCATGGTAAAGATCAAGCGATTGTGATCTTTGCTCTTTCCTTGATCATAAAGACTCTTGTTAAAAAATTGCGAATACTTTTTTCTTGTCTTTTGAATCATCTGTTCCGCATTTAAAGCAAGATCACATCCTGTGCGGCCAGGATTCACACCATTTTTCCGATAAAAATTGTAAACAGCATCGTGTACCTTTTCTGGTTTAGGAAAAGTCGTTGCAGCATTATCCAAATAAATAAGATTCTCCATCGATAAAACTCCATATGGCCCACAGCATACCTGTATCGTTATTGTATAGTTATTTTCCCCTCTTATCATAGCGGGAGCACCACTTCTTTAATATGACTTAAATCACTTAAAACCCAAAATCTTAGCTGACATCACCAATCTTTTCTAGCTACTATTTCCTTATGAATAAGTATCAAAAGAAGCACCAAGCATGGCCCTTAGAATTTTCAGACAATTACCGTCGTGCCAATAAGTCTGATCACACGGTTGATAACTACAAAGCAGATTTGCAAAAGTATATTACTTGGTTTGGGGCAACCTTCCCTGGTAAATTTTTAAATCACGCCAACGCCACGACGATTACTCGCTATCAGCATCAAAAACTTTTCTAAAAATAAAAAACATGCAAAAGATATCGTTGGTACTCAATTGTATTCTGGATCACCACAAACAAAGCATTCAAAAGCATCAAAATATAAACCATTGCTTAAGTTAGTAATTTATAATAATCAATCTTCTGGCCAAGAGGCAACACGATTACGAAGAAAGTCAATCACTCAGCAAAGCTGAAAAGCAATGCAATAACAACTACATGGGTTATTATTTTGGAGGATTACACTTATGTCAACTCTAACGCCTTTGATTCAATTCATACCTCGACTCATCCCTAACTTTCTACTCTTCACTTCCTTAATAAGTTTTATCATCCTAGCACCCACTACTGGACAGACTACAGAGGAAGCAGAGATCGCCTTTTCTATTCTCCATACCAATGATCTTCATTCGAGCTTCCTGGGGAAAAATGCTCACTCCTATTTTACACCTAAAACCGGCGATCATGACCCTGTCATTGGCCACTATGCTAGATTTGCTTTTCTCATTAACTCTCTTCGCGAAGAAAACAATGCCAAAGGCCAAGCAACACTTGTTCTAGATAGTGGAGATTTTTTTGCAGGAGGGATTTATCATGTCTTAACTCCCAATCCTCAATTCTCTTCTGCACCGGAATTGGAATTTTTTCAATACACAAGATACGACGCCGTCAATTTTGGTAACCACGATTTTGATGGAGGCATGGCCGGTTTTAAAAATATGATTCAAAAAAATCAGATGATAGGAGTTCCTTTTATTAGCAGTAATATTCACCTCAAGCAGTGCCCAGAGCTACATATCAAAGATTGCGATCCTTTCTTTTCTAGTATTCAACCCTATGTGGTCAAAGAACTCCATACAAATCAAAGAGGAGATGGACAGAAGAGCTTGCGAATAGGCATTTTAGGTCTTTTAGGTCCTAATGCCACCAAATTAAGTCTGAATACAAGGACAGAAATTATCTTTGATGGTTTTAATGATGATACTGGAAGAGAAAACTTTAAGGCCATTATGCATAAAGCACAAGAGACGATCAACTTCTTAAAACAAAAAGAAAAAGTCGATATTATCCTTATTCTCTTCCATGGTGGATATCCAGAGGATGAGCAAATGGCCAAAGCACTCAAAGGGGTCAATGTCATTATTGCCGGTCATCTTCACAAATCCTACCCTACCCCTAAAAAAGTTAACAATACCTGGATTGCGCAAACTAGAGGTGAAGGCGAAGAATTAGGAATTCTTCCTTTTGTCTATCGCGATGGTCATCTTGAGCTTCAACCCTCTCCTACTGAAAATAAAAATAAATATCAAATCTTGATCAATGATTCTATTGCCAGTGATGAACATTACTTAAATATTTTAGCAAGTTACTCCAAAGATATAGAATCTGTTTTTGTCAATAGTGAATTTCATCTCCATGATGCCATTTTTACTCTGACTAGCACCCTTTCCCATTCAATAGAACCTGCAAATCCCTTAGGGCTTTTCATCACCTCATCAATACTCAAAGCACTTAACCAGGAATTACAAAAAGAGTCATCATTAGATCCTGTCGATGTTTATTTCGCCCCTATGGAAGCAATTCGCAGCTCCCTTGCACAAGTCAACAATCAACCGACCAACATCTCTTTCTCTGAAATTTTTTCTCTACTCTCTCTTGGCTTCTCTGATGGATTTGCTCCAGGGTATCCTGTCACCACCTTTTATTTAAGCAAAAAAGATTTCTTCAAGCTTCTTGATATGCTTGAAGTCTACCGGCATCTCGAACCACTATTCGCAGTAGCATTTTCCGACTCATTATCCTTTAGAATTCGCTCATGGGGTATCCCCTTTGTTAATAGACTTGCCAACGTTACACTGAATGGAAAAGATTATAGTCATTGGCCAGATCTTATTAAAATTGGCAGCAGTGAACTCTTTTCCTCTTATATCTTTAAGGCCAATCTCTTAACACATGGATGGTTTCCTCTTACTCCTAGAGACGCAAAAGGTAATCCCATCTCTAGGCCACTCTATGAAACAAAAAAGAAGGAGTTTGACCTCTTTGCCTCTGCCCTTAAAGATCAAAGCACCCCTTAAACAGTGCCAAGCATGGTTGCCGTGATGTTGCTCTTTATTTTTTTCTGAATTTAATAAAATTACACGCTTAATAAAACTAACAAATGAATCAGCGGATTTCATGTTAAACTGCTTCGCGCTCGTTACAACAGAGCAATGTGATTTTTTTATTTTTATTTTTATTAACATTACTCAAACTACAAGAGGTAGAGTTCATGAAGTCAATGCAATCCTTAAAGCTGCTTACGCTAACAATTTTAGGTTGTAGTATCCTAGGACAGCAAGCTTTTGCTCGTCAAATTAATGCTCGAAACAATCCAGATGCCATGAGAATTGAGGGCGAGACCGCTTATGAGCGCTCCTTTGCGGCACTTCCTCTCAGTGGCCAATCCGAGAATCCCGGTTGGTCTGATGACTACTATGCCGTTGTCCATGGCGGAGTCTGTGTGCAATTTAAAGGAAAGTTTGATTCCAGCAGTGAAGTGCAAGCAGCAGAGGAGACAGCAGAGGAGTTTGCTGCAAGAAAGGCACGCTTAGATAATATCAAAAGTAATCTTGATGCAATGGTTGAACTCACTGAAAAAGATATTAGTTTAATGTCCAAGGACAATTTGGAAATACTGCCGGCCCCAATGATTTTGGATATTAAAAATAAAAATTTTAAATACCCAGTTACTCGAGCAGAACTACAACGAACCAAGAGCGTGCGCTCTAAGTACGATGTTTTAAATGCTAAAAGACAAGAGATCTTCAAGAAATATCAAGCGGCCGCGGTAGCAGGAGATAAGGCGGCAATGGAGCAATTACTAAAAGATGAAAAGGCCATCGTTGCTGATATCAATAAGATCAACTGGTTTGGACAGTGCCATGGTTGGGCCCCAGTAACCGTCTCAGAAAAAGAGCCAAATTACTGTGAAACAGAGGTTCTCGCTGCTGGAAAAAAATTGATCGTTCCGCTGTGGTCGTCCGATATGAAAGCATTAATGGCCCATCTTGCAGCTCACTATCGGGATAACAGTGCTGAGAGCGGTTTTTGTGGTAGTAGGTGTAACACCTATTATCAGGAACCGGCCGATACTAAAAAACTCCAGGACTCGGCGTTTGTAGATATTAATCCCGCTTCATTACATATTATTTTGGCCAATAAGCTTGGTAAACTTAAGAAAGGTCTGGTTTTGGAAGTGACCGCTGATGCTCCCGTTTGGAATCAGGGGACTGTCAGTTATGAAATCCTCCACAGTTCAGAAAAGAGTGCAGCAGAAGTCGACGAGATGGTAAAAAATGGCCTGATTAAAGATCTTGAAGTGGCAGCAGGAACTGTAAAGCAAATCTATGTGGAAAATAAGACCAAGTATATCAGTGAAGTTCGTCCCCACAAAGAGGCCATGGGCAATAAGCAGAACTTTTTACACTCTGTTGTCTACAAGTATCTACTGGAATTAGATAAAGATGGTAAAATTATTGGAGGACGCTATGTTGGAGAATCAGTGAATCAGCACCCAGATTTTACTTGGGTAAACGCAAAAATAAATCCCTATGGTTCAGCTGCAAAAAAATATTTTGGTGATGGCATGGCCACACTGATGCAAGAGTCGGGCGTCACTGCAAAGTAAAGAAGAGTGCGCCTAGCGCGGCCCATAGTATAGCTTTTTCTTCTCAAAAAGAGAGGGGTCAAGATGATAAAGTTTAACAGCCACATCCTTAATGGTCTCATTAGGGGAAACGTTAAGCTTAGGGTTGGCCCCTCTATTTATCAGAACCTCAATCATCTCAACATCTTTATTTTTGACAGCAAGATAGAGAGGAGTTAATCCTCTGCGATCGACCGCATTCACATCTGCCCGATGGGAGAGTAAGCTCTTGGCGACAGAAAGATTTCTATTTTGAACCGCAAAGTGGAGAGGAGTGAGTTCTCGAGCATCTCGTGAATTCACGGGAAAACTATAATCTAGAAGCAAATTCACGGCATCCTGCTTCCCGCTGATGGCCGCAAAGTGCAAGGCATTGCGACCGTGGTAAGCGTCTCGTATGAGTATAGAATTATTTTTAAGAGGTACGATTGCATCACTAGCAACCTTAGCAAGGGAGCGACAGAGAGCTGGAGGTAGAACATGAAAATGTCCATCAAAGGGATAGCTTACTAACAAAGAATTCCCAAGCTGCCCTTGAAGAGAGGGTGACAAGCGGACTGCACACTCCTTGTCTTGGCGTGTTTCATCAATAGGCAAGTCGAGTAAGGCCTGCATAGTATCGGTGTTCCCATATTTGCTTGCAAGATGAAGGGGTGTCAATCCTTCGTCATTAAACTCAATTCCAGTGCTCTTATTGCTCTGATCAAAGATGAGCTTGGCCAATGTTTGTCTTTTATCGGTATCTTTACTTAGCTCTTTTGAATCGAGATCTTCAATCGTAGCAAAACGATGCAATAGTGAATCTCCTGCTTGGTCTCTTTCATTAAGATTCGCACCATGCTGAATCAGCCTATCGATCATGCTGCTACGGCCATGGAATAAAGCAATTTCTAAAATTTTAAAGCTTTCCACGCTTTGTAGTACCTCCGGGATAGTTTGCTGGCGTCTTTGCGCCTCATCTTGAAGAAGTGCCTCCAGCATCTCTTTGCTTCCTACAGCAGCAACAAGTTGAAGAGTTGTGGGAATAGCTTCTGCTTTTTGATCTTTAAGGAAGGTACGCATCCATTCAATCTCGTTAGCATTGATCATCCCTAAGGGAGGATTGTGGGTTCCTTTAATCGATGGTGAACATTCGAGAGCTAGACACTCTTCTAGATAGACGATATTTTTTGTATTGGAGAGAAGTTCATCCGCCTTCACCCAACCTGTGTTTAATAGAGGAACTTCACCTTCTTCACCCCAGCTATTGCGTGTATGGATTTCCATATGGCATTGATCTTTTTTAGGGCCACAACAAACTTTTCTACTCCCAGTCGCAAGAATACTGTGAGCAGGAAGATCTATTCCCACAAAAGCTCCTTTTTTAAATTGCTCCTGTAAGAGTGTTACTCTTTTACTATAGTCATCCTCTGCTTGAAAATGAATCGTCACAATATCAAAAGCAGGTAAGGTTAGAGTATTCAACTCATTTTTGGGAGTTTCCAACAGAAGACTTAATGATCTGTTAGGTGCTAGAGGTGTCTCAAAGGGCATCAAGGAGTAATAGAGCTTTTGCAAAGGAAGAGGATAGTGATCAATAGGTAGTGCAGATGGTGTACATTCATGATTGCTCTTGTCTTGAATACAGCGGAGTAAAGAGGTGATTCCGTATCGCCCCTCTCGATTTTGATTAAGGCAAATTTGCTTATATAGGCCCATTTCGGATTTCATTTTAACGGGAAGCGATCCTCTCTTCCTGATGTTATAGAGGGCGGTATCGATAAAACCACCATCTTGAAATTTTCCTTTAGCATTGCCATAAGTAACAATAGTCCCTAAATCAAATTCAGCGTTGGGATCAAGAAGCCCCTGCTTATACACAAATTGCTCAAGTAACTTTAATGCTACACAAGCAAAACATGTCCCATAATCGCCTTGATCCAAAGTTTTCGTTTGATCCTTCAAAGGAACCGCCATCAACTCTTCGCTGATATGACAATCGGAGGCCGTCTCCTTGACAAGAGCGTTTTGTAATTTTTCCCATTCTTTCTCGCTGGTGGTTTTAATTTTAAAATCACTCTCATCAAAAGGTAAGTCATCGACGACAGCGGCGAAAATGCAACTACTAAAAGATGAGAGATAGTAAAGGCAAAGAGAGAGAATGAATAAAAAAGGATATGTTTTCACTAGTTTTTACTCCTGATCAACAAAATTTATGGCCCTTTAAATAATAAAGATAATCATTTATCGGCTAAATCTGTTTTGATGTTAAAAAACCCAAAGGCAGCAATGTTTTTTATTGAGATCAAATCCACCTTTACTGAACCTTCATAAACCTTCACAAAACCTGTTAATTATTATGGCCAGTTTGTTTTTTATAGAAATTATTTATGAAGGAGATAACCTTTTGATTTTCCCTCTTGCAAAAAAAAATCTCACCGCTTTTCATTTTTAATAACTGATTTAAGTTATGATCGAAATCAAGAAGAAAAATAATCGATATATCACAAGGAGATAACCATGAATCCCTATCGAATAGTTTTAAGAGTCTGCTTGCTTACCTTTGTTCTTCTTGCTCTCTTTACTTCTTCACTTCTTTTTGGATTAGATTTCAAAATCCATCAAAAAGCGGATGGAAGAATTGTGATCTTTGCGCCCACTTGTATGGAGTTAAAAGCAGAGGTGGAAGCAATTAAGTTATGGAGTAAGAATAGAGATGAAAATAGCTTGCATGAAGATGAAAATCATAAGAAGATTGTGCTCGATTGCAGTCAAAAACCAGAAGTGAGTTCGGTAGATGTCACCTCGATTCTTCCCAATTTTGTCAAAACATTTCATAATAAAAAGGCAAAATGTGATGGCCCAAACTGTTTTAATGCTGCTTTAATCGAGCAAAAATTACTGCCCTCTACAAGTACAAGATTCTCAAATGCGGTGGAATTTTATGAGCATACACAAAAATATTGCACTCTGCGAGGGGCAGAAGGGCCGATGCCAGGAGACCTAGGTTTTATAAAAGAGCAAATCACTGCTACATCAGCTAACGTCGTACACGGATTTACCTACGTGGGACAGTTGTGTTTTTCCAAAAATGGACTCTCTAAAAAGAGTGATTACCAACTACAAACGCTTAAAGACGTAATGACGATCTATGACGTTGATCAACGTCAAGAGTGCTTGCAATCAGTGCAAGAGTTTTCTACAAATTGCAAACTATATGTCAACTACTACAAATGCGATGCTACTAAAGTAAACAATTTTGGAGCATCCACACATACGAAAGCAATAGAAGCAATAATCAAAGAAGAGGAGGAGTATATCTCCACTTGCGCCTTTCACGGGATTCCCATTGTCGATTCAAAGGTGGTCTCAAACATTTTTGATCACGTAGATACCATTTCATCTCTAAACGCTCTGACCAGCTATCGATCAAAAGAGCAGCTCATGCTACAATCCCTTAGTAAGCAAACCGATTACATTTTGTCTGACTTGTTCAAGCGTTCGCTCAAAGAGTCCAATCACAGCGCTACTCAAAGTATCTTGGCAACGTGGGAGTCACCTACTCCTAAAGTTTTAAAAATTGCTTCCAAATTTGGAGATAAGGAGTCGGTGAAAAAAATTTTATCGAGTCCGTTTATAAATCCCAATGAAAGCAATGGTGCTCTCACACCTCTAGCTTGGGCCGCAAAGCGAGGCCATCTCGATGTTGCCGAACTGTTGCTGGAGGATTTCAGAACCAATCCTACGGCAAAAACATCGCCATTACTGCTTGCTGCAGAGGCCGGACACGATGAGATCATAAACCTCTTGCTTACAGATGGTCGCATTGATCCCAGTCTTACGTACGATGGTGGCTTTGCTGCTTTACATTTTGCATCTCAAAATGGCCATGAAGAGTCTGTGAAAAGGCTCCTGCTTGATCCAAGAACCAAGATTGATCAGCGTACAGATCGTGGTCTAACGCCACTACATAAGGCCATTGCACGCGGCCAATTCAAGATCGTACAGATGCTTGTAGAAGCTGGGGCCGATAGGAAAGTCAAAGACGATTCTGGACGAACCCCACTAGATTGGGCACAAATGCCCCCGATGAATCAATCCATTGTAGACTATTTGCGTGGAAAAAAATAGGCCTAAAATAAAAGCAAGCGCGCCCTTTGCTAGTCGCGAGGGCAGGGACGGTCGGCAAGGTAGGAGTCGCCTTCTTGCTTTGATTTGAAATCTTGGAGACCACTATAGCGGCAAAGGCAGAGGTCTACGGTTGCTTTAGAGCTTTCGGAGGCGAGTTTCATCTCGTTACAGTTCAGCGTTTTTTTCATGAAGTGAAAAAGTTTCTCTTGCGTTTCGGTGCTTAAAATATTTTCAATGAAACAAGCATCTTTTTCAGCGATTTTTTTGCTGACACCGAGAAAATCTTTAAAGAAATAAAAGAGTAAAGTTCGATTAGAGAGCATATTATGTACAATTTTATGGGACTCGTTGGTAAGGTGGAGATTGTGATCTTCATCCTCAATTACCAACTTTTTTACCTTCAATTTTTTTATAGCAATAGTAACACTTGAACGCGCAACTTTTAAGGTAGCAGCAAGATCGATCAGGCGAGAGCGCTCCTTCTTTTCACAAAGGAGATGAATAGTGAAAAGGTAGTGGATCATGGAGTGGGTAATATTGGATGCTTTCATAACATAAATTTAAAAGAAAAGTATTGCTATTTGATAAGTTAATAGTGCCAATGAGTAAGCAAGCAAAGTATAGCCAACAAAAGTAAACGTGGCCAGTTTATAACTACCTGTCTCTTGTTTAATGATCGCCAGAGTAGATGCACACTGCATGGCAATGGCGTAAAATACGATAAGCGCAACCGCAGAGGCCAGAGAGAAGTTTGATTGCACCAGTGAGTTACTCATCGCGGCCATATTCTCCTCAGCGTTTTCAATCGAGAAGAGCGTGCCGAGCGTCCCTACAAAAACTTCACGAGCGATAAAGGAGGTAAGGATAGCAATGGTCACTTTCCAGTCAACTCCTAGGGGCGCAAAGAGAGGCGCTAGCCATTTGCCAATCGAACCTAAAAGCGAATCCTCTAAGCGTGTGCCAAAAGGGTAGCTAGCAAGAAACCATAAAATAACGGTAACCATGAAAATGATCGGGCCCGCCCTCTTGATAAAAAGCCAGGCGCTTTGAAGTGAACGCTGTAAGAGCGACCCCAGCGCCGGAAGGCGATAGGGTGGCAACTCTAGCATAAAGGGAGTATCGCTCTCTTTGGTAAAGACAAAGTGTGAGAGCAAAGTGCTGACCACCAAAGCGGTCACGATTCCAAAAAGGTAGATGCCAAAGAAGATGAGTCCACTCATACTGATAAACCCAAACACCGTTTCCCCTCTCGGAATCAGAAAAGAGACCAGGAGAGCGTAAACGGGAAGACGAGCTGAGCACGCCATCAACGGAATCGTTAAAATAGTGATGAGTCGCTTTTTAGGAGAGTCAATGGTTCGTGCGGCCATGATTGCTGGAATAGCACAAGCAAATCCGGAAAGGAAAGGGACAAAACTTTTTCCGGTAAGACCAAAAAAGCTTAAGGGGCGATGGCAGATGATAGCGGCCCTTGCAAGGTAACCGGTATCCTCAAACACTCCGATTAAAACTGTCAGCATGAAAATTTGCGGAACGAAGACTAAAAATCCACCAAGGCCTCCGATGACCGCATCGATAAGAAAACGTTTCAGCGCTTCGTGCTGGATGTACGTCTCCGCTAACGAACCAATACTAGCAAGTAAGGCCTCAATCAAGTTCATAAAGGGTTCAGACCAAGAGAAGATCGCTTGAAAGAAGAAGGCCATCAAAATAAAAAAGATAATGCCACCAAGAGAGGTGGAGAGAAAAATGTCATCAAGAAAATTTTGGCGAATCAGGATGTTGTGATTACTTGGCCCATATTTTTGCGCTAACTCTCTGGCGTAGTGAGTGAGTGATTCACTCTTCCTGCTTACATATTTTTCTACAGGCGCTTGTTCTTCCGCCGTTGTTGTTGTTGTTGTTAGTGCCGCTTTTAGTTCATCAAGTCCAATATTTTTACGAGCAGAGATGGCAAAGACTGGTGCCTGTAAGGCCTGCCTTAAACCATCAATATCCACTTGTAGTTTATGATAAATGATCTCATCGATCATATTAAGCGCGAAGGTAATTTTCTTGTTGTGTTCCTCTATTAGCTGACGCAATTGCAGTGCCAAAAGCAAACTCCGCTCCAAGCGAGTAGCATCGAGTATGCAAAGCACACCGGCGCAGCTCGGAGAGGCCAGCGCCTCTTGGAGGTAGGATACCGCCACCTTTTCGTCGTTGCTGATGGGGTTTAACGAATAGATCCCGGGGAGGTCAACTAAATTTAAATCGCCAAAGGCCCCTTGTTTGAATTCAACAGTGACACCGGGAAAGTTGGAGACTTTTTGATTTAGGCCAGTCAGCTTATTAAAGAGAAGGGTCTTCCCACAATTGGGCTTGCCAATCAGAAGTAGATTCAATTTTTCCATGGGATAGCTACTTTTCTTTCTATTTCTATTTCTATTTCTATTTCTATTTCTATTTCTATTTCTATTTTGATACTGAAATACAGACGGCGATCTCTTTATCGAGACCGATCACGGTATCACCAACCTTAAATGATTTTGGAGAGCCAAGAAACGACTGCTTCAAACACTCCACTTTACGCTCTTGGTGAATGCCCAACTCCAGTAGACGTTGCACGATCTCTTTCGAGAGTTTTTTGTCAAAATCTTTTACAACTGCTTGTTCGCCACTCTTTAAATTCCATAATCTCATGAGTAAAACTCCGCTTTGAAAAATAGAGGTCTTGTTAGATATATATAACAAAACCTGCTTTTGTCAATGCACTTTTCTTCATCTTAAAGAATTTTTAGCAACGTCTACTCACTAACTACTGGAAAATACTGACGCTTTTCTCCAATGGCATGGCCTGCCTCGATCGGACATCCAAGCTCATCGATGGAAAAGAGTGCCTCCGGTAGTTGCAAGCTTTCACGCAAACTATTCATGGTTGCCGGGGCAAAAGGGTAGAGCATAATCATCAAGTTTTTCAAGATATAGAAACAGGAGTAAAGTGCATCCCTCCTCTCCTCCTCGGGAAAACGGTCATCATGTGGTTTATACTGAGTAAAAAAGCTGTTGATCAGGCGAGCATAGTTCTCGATGGCAAATAGAAGGGTCGAGTACTCTGCACGTTCCATTTGTTTTAAATATTTTTGTACAATTTGCATTGTCTCTTTCTCTGCCTTTTCCAGAAGACGACCGGCAGGAATTTTTCCCTCAAAGCGCGAATGAGCAGCGGCAATCGGCTTTTCAAAGGCGGCATTCATTGGCCCTGCTAAAAATTTATTACGTTCATGAAAGGTGTTAAAATCAAAATTGGAGTTTTTATCAGGTAAACTTAAGAGCGCCAAAAAATAGCGGATCTGATCGGCAGCGTACCCTTTTTCATCGAGCAGTTGATCGCCAGTATAAAAATTCCCTCGCGATTTGCTCATCTTTTCTCCATCGATTTGTAGATGAAAGGAGCTAAAGACATCGGTCAATTGCAACTCGCCCGCTTGTGGCAGTTTTGAAGGATCATCTTTATAACCAAGCCACATCGCCGCTTGCATCAGCACATAAAAGTAGACATTATCTTGTCCTAAAAACTGGCAAATTTTTGTATCGGGATCGTGCCAAAACTCTTTGTAGCGCTTAGGATCGTCACCACGATTTTTAAGTGCAACTTGAGAAAACGCCATTGGGGCAATCAGAGAATCGGGCCACACATAGAGCGTTTTTCCTGCCATCTCTGGATCAAGATCACTTGGCAAAGGGATGCCCCAAGCAACATCACGAGTGATCGAACGGTGGGCCCAGCCATCGACCAACGCATAGCCAATCCCCTTCTCCTTAAGCATACTACCACCAAGGGCCAGGTCACCTTTGTTTTCAAATTGCACCACCACCTTTCTTCCAGGAGCGTAGCGACTCTTATGCTTGGGTAGCGATGGACGTAGCTCTTTAAAGATGGGCTCGTGAGTATTATCAAAAATCAGCGAAGGCAAAACCGTGCTATACACTTCACTAAAGACTGGTGCTCGCCACTTCCCTTCCTTGCTCTTAATCCAATCCTTCATTTGATCGGAAACTTTCCACAAGTCAAGCCACCAATGAACTGTATCCTTTAAAACAGGGGTGGAGTCACTAAGTGCGCTTCGAGGATTGATCAGCTCCGAAGGATCGTATTGATGTCCACACACTTCACACTCATCACTGTAGGCAGACTCATTGGAGCAATTTTGATTCGGGCACTTTCCCTGTACATTGCGATCTTGCAAGAAGCGATTTAAGGTCACATCATACCACTGCTTGCTCACCCGCTTTTCTAACATTCCATTCTTATAAAGTTTGCGAATAAACTCTTGAGAGAGTTCCTTATGAAGAGGAAAGCAGTCTGGTCTAGAGGTACCACTATAGACATTTAAAGAGATGCCGTAGCGATCCAAGGTGCGCTTTTGCTTAGCATGAGTTTGGTCAATAAACTCACGAATAGAGACGCCCGCTTGCAGGGCCGCCACTTCACTAGTCGATCCATGATCATCGGTACCACTCACAAAGAGTACATTTTCGTTGCCGATGAGCATGCGCAGGTAGCGGGCCATGATATCGGGAGGAACTTGCGCTCCCGCTAGGTGCCCAAGGTGAATAGGGCCATTAGCGTAGGGCATTCCCCCGGTAACTACCGCTCGCTTGGGACGCTTGAGCGTTGCCAGTAGTGATCTTACATCGGTTGGTCGCTCGTAGAGCTTTTTGCTAGTGCTAGTGCTGGTGCTGGTGTCTGATTGATTCACAATATGCTCCATGTATTTAGTTGTTAATTATTGACAATATTAACTGCAACGTAACTGCTCACACCCCTCAACCTTCACCTCTCAACCAAATGCTGTTAGCTAAGCAACTTTCAGCATCCGGTAGAGGGTAGATGGCCGAAGGGTGTGAGCAGTTACACTGCAACTACGATCTTATAGCTTTTTTAACTCAAAAAAAATAGTCTAGTCTTGTAAAGCTCCTCAAATTTTTCCCAAGTCGCGAATAAAAGACCTCTCTTGCTAACACAAACATAATAAACAAGAGTGATATAGCTATTCCAAGGTAAAAAGATTTTGGAATAAATTTTAGTGTAAATTTGTACTCTCCTGGATGATCTATTTTAAGCGCCAAGACCCCTTGGGCATTTTCAATTTTACCGATAGCAGTAGTCCAATTCTTGTTATAATTTTGATTTAGCACTACTCGACAAGGTGAGGTAAGTATAAAGCTTAAATCAATACGATTAAAAGAAGGTGTCATTTTCCCTATGAAACCGGAGGAGTGCTGACAATCGGGATAGATCTCCCCTTTGTACTCTTGATTGACAAGATATTTGCCCTCTTTGGTGACAAAGAATTTAGGTTTTGCAAACCCACCCAAGAAAAGCCCAGTTGACCAATCGATGGTGCCAATGTTTTTTCTAAGATTAAAGTAAGCAAGTGCATTTAACGGTGCGGTTCGCGATCTAGGCATATTCCAAGCTTTGATCTGAAAAAAATCTTGATTTACTGGCCCTAGTTCAGGAATTTTATAATTATAAGTATTTAATTGTCGCAATTCTACTAACAAATAAACTAGACTCATAGTGACCAAAATCACGAGTGGTGCAAAAAGGTGAATGCCCCTTGGAAAGTGTTGTTTTATCATAGTAAAGTAGCTGCCGGAAATTAAAATTATCAAAAAGAGAAACTGCATCCCTAAATATTTTTCAGGGCGATTAATATAATTAAACCCGGGGAAATTCCAAAGAAATTGCAATAAATCGATTGGAGCATTGTAAGCAATCATCGCCCATAGAGTAAAAAAAAAGATCACAATAAAGTTAAATAAACGCTTAAAACAAAGAGCGACCGATAAGCAAAAAAACAAGACGGGAAATCCTCCTAGATAAAGTGAATTATTCTCCGTCATAAAAGGAACGATAAATAGTAAAGTTTGTAAAGAGGGAGCTTCAATTGTAATTTTAGGAATGTAAATATTGGAATGACCTGCTGTCTGCAAGTTTGCGACACCTCCTTTAAGCAAAAGTAATTCGTTATACGGAATAAAAAAAGGTGCTCCGATAATCACCATAAGTGCAAAGGAAGTCAGTAACATTTTAAGAGGAAGCCATCGCTCTTTTCTCTCCTTGGTTAATAAAGGATAAGGAGAGAGTGCCTCGGTTATTGCGACTGCGCAAAGAAAAGGAAAGAGCATTAAAAGACAAATTCCCGAACTATAGAGAGTAAAACTCAAGAACAAAACATATCTCCAATAGTGATTGCTCTTATACCCTTGCCATAAAAGATAGAGACCAAGGGGAATCAGGCACACATAAATCTCATTGATATTGCCACTCTCCACCGCGCGGGCCATGAATACATTCACCGCAACCAAGAGTGCAGAAAAGAGTGCCCCGTAAAAATGGTAGTGCAAACAGCGCCTGGCCAGAAAATAGGTGCTCACACCAGCAATTACAAAGTAGAGCAGAGGGATTATTTTCATGGCAGTAATCGATCCCAAAAACAAGACTAGCGGTGCCAATGGAGATAACTCAAATCCTAACGGATGACCGATCATGGAAGATCCCCCTCCTAGGAGGTGGGACCAAAGAGGAAAAGTGTGCTCTTTAAGCAGTGCTAATCGCAACGTCTCTGCATAGGTTGCATTCAAAAGAAAATCGTTATTGAGGTTTATGATATTGGCCGGGGTTAATGCCCACCTATGAGCAAATAATACTGCTGTTATAATGAGACAGCAGGCAAACAGATCAAGAAAAGAGCATCTAAAAGTTAATTTTCTTTTCCACATAGACATCCAGATTTAATCGTTTTTTTTTATAAGATTTTCTTAACATCGCAAGTCCCAAGATCTTTATTGCCAGAACGGTTCTTGTAATGGTGGTATAACTTGAATGGCCCAGGCCTCTTTGACCTTGGTGATGGGCAACTTGAAGCTTCTTTGTATTCGGAACCAATGTTTTAACTTTATAAAAACAAAATTTCATACAATGATCGCTTTGATTTAAAAGCTGAACCGCTCTACGTGATAGGATACAAAAACAAGCGATGGTCGGATCACTCTGATACTGAAACAGCACCTTTAAACTGCGATGAAAAAGCAACGAAGATATTTTTTGAGGCCAAGATCCTCTCCGATCTTTCCTTTGTCCAAAAACGGCATCACATCCATCAACATCAACTATTGCAGAGTAAAGTTTATGAATCTCTTCTGGCGGATCTTGCAGATCATCATCCATCACCACCACAAAAGATCCTGTCGCCAGTGATAACCCAATTGCAATGGCCTCATGCTGCCCTAGATTTTTTTTAAGTTTGACCACCTTCACACGAGGATCCCTTGCTGCTAACCATGAAATCACAGCAAAGCTCTGATCCTGACTAAAATCATCGATCAGTAAAATTTCATCTGCTTTTTTTTCTTGCGGATGCAGCTCTCCAAGTACCCTAGCTACTCTTGTATAAAGCAGTAAGATACTTTTGCTGGAATTATAGATGGGAATGACTACTGAGATTGTGCTAGTCTGAAGTGACATCTCATTTCCTCAAGAAGGGGACAAGTTCTTACATGCTCACTATCAACTTCAAAATATTCGATGATCTCGTTCTCTTGGCTTAACTCTTGGCGGTTCAAAGCATAAAACCCTAAACGCAAACAATACTTTTTACTTTTTTTATTTGCTTGCAACACTCCTGCTACAACCTTTTTTATATTTAATTTTGCAATAGCATAATCAACCAAAGCAATCGAAGCACGAATCGGAAATGTGGTCACAAAAAAGCGCTCCTCTGCCATGAAAATCCCAATTGTTCCTTTATAAAAATCGTTATCAATATCTTTCAAATAGGCCAGTCCTATTTGCTGTTGCTGGTGGTGGATCATGTAATAATAGTTGTATTGGTTGCATATCGATTCATACCATTTTTTCTGTTGTTCCATTGTAACTAATCTTCTATCTGGCATGAACTCTAAAACTTGGGGGTTATTCCTCCATTGGCGAATTACCTCAATATCTACTGCCGTCACTCTCGTAAGCGTTACTCCTAAATCTCGAATAATATCAACATCGCTTTCTGCCAGGCCCCTTCCCTTTGCTAATATTTTTGCTATAGTTACAATTAACTATACTTAAAAATACTCATTTTACAATAAAATGAACTATCAAGATATGCAAAAATATATTAGCTCTGAGCTTATCATTTTTTTCGTTCTTCTTATTTTGCTGATTTTTTTCAAACTTTTTATACTCTTTTTCACAGGCATTCACCTTGGTGGTGACGAAAGTTATGAAACAGCAAAGCTACTCCATCTCTTTCAAAGCAATAAACTGAGTATTGCTTCTCTAGGTGAACTCACTTCCGCCTACTCTCTTTTGGGGGCCGTTTTACAGATTTTTTTTGCATGGCCTTTTTTAGCAATTTATCCTACTAATGAGTTTAGTATTTTCCTAGGCACTATGTTTTTAACTATCCTGGTTTTTGTGCTTACTTACTTTTGGGTTAAAAAATTTTTCGGCCCTAAAAGTGCTATTTCCTTTTCTTTAATCTATATCTTTTCTCCACTAGGTTTTACTTTAAATACCATCTCTTCAGATTCTCCTCCTGGTGCCATGATTTTTATTTTAACCTTGCTTCCCTTTTTCTATAGTTTCTTTAGTCCTAATCAGAAATACGTGCATCTCAGTGCTATTATCCTTGCAATTCTTCCTCTATTCACTCCCTACCACCTGATTTTATGGCCTACAGTTTTTCTTTACTTAACTCTGCAGAGCTTTTTTTCTCATAGTAACATTTCATCTCTTCTTAAAACCAATATCATTTACTTCTCCCGTACTCTTGCCACCATCCTAGTTTTTCTTCCTTACTATTTTGCGATTCTCTTCTCTGCAATCAATAAGTTTTCAAGCAAACTTGCCGCGGGATACTCTTTTTTTCCTGAGCATTTAGCCCCCTTTTTAATCTCAAAGCTGCTAGATCGAACTTTTATGGAGTTTAAACGTTTATCGCATCCTTTTTGGCCGGATGACCTCTTAAGCTTAAATTTAAACTTAACCTCCATGCAGCTTTATATGGTGACCTCATTGATGATTTTCGTATACCTGCTTGCAAACAACAGTATCCGAGCGATTAAAAGCTGTTTTTGCGAAAGAAAAATCAACATTACGATTTTTTTTATCATTTATCTTGTTTTGTTTGTTCTTGGTGAGCTCTTTTTTCAGATTAAAATTCACAACTGGAATAATCGACTTTTGAGCTTAGAATCAAAATATTTAATGATCTTTTTATTTGCCTCTTTTTTAGTAGTTGCAAATGTAAAATCGTTACAAAAATTTCTCTTCTTCATTCTTATTACATGCAATATCATGGTCAACCTCAATAGCACAAACTTACAAAAAGAGAGCAATTTCATCACCTATAATTTAGGGAATGTCGATTATCAAAGGAATGAAGTCGCCATTTATCTCCCTTCAATCGGCCAACAGTTTTATAAAATTAAAACAGATTTAGATTCCCCAGTAACTTTCTTAAAGATATTATCAAAAGATCTAAGTGGCCTCAGTTTATTAGGAGCTTCTTTATTTGCTGGCCTTGGCTCTCGAGAGTATAGGGGAAATAAAAATGCAGGCCAAGTGGCCCTCGATTACATTCTCTATGGATATGGTATGCGTATGTTCTATCAAAATAGCTTGGGGATCAACTGGTGTTATTTTCTTACGGAAAAAACACAGCAATCAGAGTGCCAAAGGGGTTATCGCCTGAGTTCAGAGCAACTGAAGCAACACCTCTCTACGCTTCATCCCTATCCTAGTTTTCTGGAAAATCTCTCCATCTCAATACTTACAAAAGATATGGATACTGGTTCCAAAGCAACACTCTATATTAACTTTTAAAATGAGAAAATTATTATGCCCCATCTTCTATTATTGACCTTTTTGTACTCCTCACTTTTATTAATCCTTAACAGCTGTTTGGATGATTTTACAAGTGCTGCTACTTTTTATAAATTAACCTCTACAAAAGGGAATGAAAATTTTTTCACCCAAAGCCACTGGGCCAATCCCAAAAGCAACAGCAATTTTTGTGACAATAACAAAACTAATCTTAATCATAAAGTTCCCTCTTCTCTGAAAATCAATGGCAAAGAGGTCACCCTCTTCCATTCTAGCTTAAATGGAGCAATTTGCATTGATCCCTCTTCTTACTCTCTTCGAAACAACCTGATTTATAAGGAGCAAGAACTTCAAGGAAGCGCAGGTTTATATCTTGGAATGATACGCTATGCTTCGGTTCGTTTCACAGATAATAGAAAAGCACTCTATTTCATTGCCTTAAAAGAGGAAGAAGGCCAAGCATCCGCTGCACCTACAACAGCTGTTAAAGTATTCGAGGGAGTTCAAAAACCATCCACAGAGAAAACAATAGAAACCATTATAATGGGTGATGAGGCATCAAAAAAAGCCTATAGAGAGGCACAACAAAAACGTGCAAAGATTGATGGCAAAGAGATCGTATCACAAAATGGTACCTATTATAAGTTCAACTCCTTTAACCAAGGAAAGATGCTCTTCACAACAACAGCTGCTCCTCCATCGCTTGAAACTCAAGCAATAACCTGCAATGACATTAACTTCAAGATTGGCGAAAACTCTTTTCCTGAATATGTTAAAAATATCAACAATGCTTCGATCTTTATTTTTTTTAAAACCGAATCTGATGTTTACTGCTACGCAACTCCTTACTATACACTTAAAGGCACTTCCCTCGAACGTTCGCTTGATGAAAATGGAGTAATAAAACGCGAGAAAGCAGGTGAAGTCAACTTTGGTGAAAATCAGGTTATTTTTATTCCAGCGAATAAAAATTAACCTCTACTTATCCCCATTTTTTTGCAACATCAGCACATACTTGATGTTTAATAGTGCCTCTCCTCTTTCTGGCATTATTTTATGTGCCTCTTGAAAACTATCTAGGGCCAAACTCTTGGCCCCCTCCTGCAAATAGGCCGCACCTAAATTTAAATAGCTACCGTACAAGGCCTTTTTCTTTACATTGCCTGCATGAGCAAAATCTTGCACAACATCTTCCCAGAGGCGATAGGGATGTTTATATTTTTCTTGCACCTCTAGATTTAGCATCAACATTCCCACAAGATAGATCGAGAGAAGTAAGATCCTCCATAAACGATGTCGAACATATTCTTTAAGTATCAAAAGCAAAGATAAAAACAAAAAAGCGGAACAGCTGTAGACCCGACACTCTACCATTAGTGAGTTTTGGGGGATAAAACTTGAAGTCGGCATTAATAAAAGGAAAAACATCACGATACTAAAAAAAATCACTTTTTTATGAGGATTTTTTTTACTCACATAATATGTAGTCCCCGCAAGGCCTATCAAAAGCAAAAATCCAGACCACAGTTGCAGTCCATAAGGAGAAGCATGAGCTCCAAGAGGATAGTATAAATAAGTATATATAGGAAAAAATATTTTTCCTATATATATGGCAATAACCAACACTTGTGACGAAGCATAAGGGATGATTTCACTGAAGCGAAGAAAACCTTTATCATGCACATAGGTGATCTCCCCATTTTGAAAATAGCGCACCATCAAGATTGCTAAAGTTAAAATACCAAACGGAACAAGAAACCGGCCTTTTTCTATCCACGTTACCTTTTGTCCATTAATCCCAAAAAGATGAATGAAGCTTACCAAGATAAGTGGCAAAACAATTGCAAACTCCTTGCATCCCATGGCCAATACAAAACAAACGCAAGCAATCCAATAACGTGGGTCGCGTAAATGTTTTGCATAAGCAAAACTCCACAAGGAAGCATAGATAAACATCGTGGCCATCACACTTGATCGCTTGGAAATATATGTCACTGCATGAACATGCATAGGATGTAAAGCAAAAATGGTGACTACTATCCACAGTATTCCATACCTCTCTTTTTCTTTGAACACAGAGGATACAGTTAACAAGCGATTGATGAAAAGAAGCAGAAAAATAGTACTAAGAAAGTGAAAACAAATATTGGTAAGACGAAATAGCGCCGGATTATATCCAGAAAATTGATAATTTAAATAGTAACTTAAGGAGACAAGAACTCTATTATGTAAATCATAAGCGGAAGCGAGAGTTCCACGCTCTTGGTGCCCAGATAAAACTTTTGCAATAAAAGCAGAAAAATCTTTGAGGTAGGGATTTTCTAAAACATTAATGACATCGGCAAAAACAAAGGGGGCAGATAAAGAAACCGCATAAACTAAGGTAGTAATGCAAAATAGGTAACATAATAGTATTGAAACTTGATACCTTACTAAGAACATCTTCAAGGAGTTCGAGTAATTGTAGTAGAGACACCCATCTCTGCACACTTTACGTTAAGTGTAAAAGCTTCGCCACAAGTATATAAAGCAATGCCTGCAACAAATCGATTGCCAGCACACTGAATATCCGCAGACCTGGTCATACCACTTGAGGAGTTCGTAATATTTGCTTGTGTAACCGTTGTCGATGCCCCTAGCACGGCACACTTCCTTGGACCATAAACCACTTGCTCACCCGGACAATCAGCAATCAAAGGCACATCTCCACAACTAAACCCTCCGGCATCTGCCCGATGCAGGTATTTATTAGCAGTTCCACAATTTGCAATCGTGATTGGTGCGCAAACCACTGTTTGCGTGCTCTGGTTATAGCTTTGAACATAAGTGTTGGCACCGCAATTGCTATTATTAATAAGCACACAACGGGGAGTGCCATCTGCATTATAACCTTGAAAGAGTTGATTTGTAGGGCAGTCCGCACTTGCACATTGTAGTGTTCCACTGCTATTAAGACCCCTTGCTACTTGTGTGTTGGCGCAAGCTTGATTTGCAAAGGTGGTTCGACAATTTCCATCAATGCAAACACCTCCGCTAGTGACATTAACATTCCCGCTATTGACGTCAATACTCCCATTATTGACATCAATACTCCCATTATTGACAATAAACCCCCCACTACCAATTTTGGGGACGTAGTTGCTCTGAACATAATTGACAGCAGCAACATTGTAATCATCGCCGGGAATACTCGTGCTTATAGGAAGAATGCACTTATCGGTGCCTACTTCCGGAGTACCTCCAAAGTTACTGCACACCTCTTGTTTGGCGGTCAAAATGGCATTATCCAAATCACTAAAACAGTCAGTCACCACATTGCTACTATCAACACGCACTCGTAGTGTTAAATCCTTGGGAATTTTTGAATTTGTAAGTATGCTACTAATGTGCTTAAAGGTAATCTTCAGAGTCATATTGTTAAATTCATTCGCAACTGGTGTTCCTACAAAAAGAAGTTGAATGGACTCCACTGTAATCACGTTTGCAATTGGAGCACCTACGGTGATAAAATTGACATTGTTCTTATCTTTAATAGCACTAAAGGTCATTCCATTCGTCAAGGGATTGGTTCCCATGGTTTTAAGGCAAGCATTTTCATCAAGAAGCATATTTTCTATTAACGTCTTGGTAGTGATGATTTCAGAGGAGCTTTCCAAGCGCTTCATAGAGACATTTTGATTTTTGGTGATTTGCATGAGGGCCAATGTCAATCCTCCCATCAGACTAGTGGCAATCATTATCTCCACTAGACTAAACCCCAGAAGATTTCTGAGCAATTTTTTCATAAATTTATTTTCCTATCTCTCTTTTCCATGATCAATTTAAGCTACCCAGGCCCTAACTAATACCATAAGATCTTTATATGAAATTTAAAATTCTATCTTTAACTGCCATTGCCTTACTTTTTCTTGCCAAAAGTTGCTGCTTTTTCTGGAATTACCTCTTTGTTACTTCGCCACTGGCACTCTTGACGACCTCTGCGGCCTCAATCTATTTAAATTATTTATTCACTTTTCCCTTTCAATTAATCTTTTCATCGGTAACTCTAGTAACAAATTCAAGTCATATTTATGGATTATTTATTTCACTAATTGTCTTTCATTTTATTATCACTAAATACTATGGCAAAAAAATTGCTTTACTTGCATCTTTCTTCTATCTTCTCACACCTTTAGTTGGATCTACAATTGAAATACTTCCTTTACTATTTTCATTACCGTTGATTTTTACTCCATTCACCTTTTATGCAAAAAAAATTGCACTCTTTTTTCTTGCTTGCATTCCTATTATTGATCCCTCATTATTATTAATGGTGCACACATATATTTTACTCAACTTTTTTATTCGAACAAAACAATTGATTCCTTTCTCCCAACACTTCTACTTTTTTCCAGCGCTCTTGATTGTCATTATTTTTTGTATTGAAAATAGCAGTTTATACTTGATCAAAATCATTATTGTATCATTGTTGGCACATACAATTCTGTTAATCGGCAGCCACAAGCGCTTTCATTTAACTCTCTCTCCTACCTGTTACCTGACATTCTCGGCAATGGCCTTGATACTCTTCAACTTTTTTACTACAATGTCCGTTGGAAGGTGGTCGTGGCCCCATCTTCAGATGTTACTAGTCGTTACCTCTATCCTTTTCGCAGTCATCACGAATGGAGCTTTCAGTGTATTTAAGAGCAGGATTAAAACTTATCAACAATCACTTTCCTTGGGTATCACTTAAAGTACCCTACTCTCTTAGTTGGCATATCACCAACGCTTGCAATGAGAGTTGTCTTTATTGTGATCACCGTTTTCGCAAACAAAGGGAGCTCTCTACCAGCGAGGCGCTCTCACTGGTTCACGATGCCGCTCTTCTCGGAGTCAAAATGTTCATGCTAACAGGAGGAGAACCGCTCATGCGCCAAGATATGGAGCAACTGGTTTTTAGCATAAAGAAGCAAGGGTTATTGGTAGCAATGGCCAGTAATGGCCGCCTCATTCCTGACAACCTCCCTCTTGTAAAAAAATTAACTTTTGTCAAACTAAGTTTAGACGGAGATGAAAGCACTCACGATCAAATCCGCTCACCTGGATCTTTTCGTGGAGTCATTCGCGCCATTGAAACACTACTCGGACTAGGGATCAAACCACGTTTAAGCAGCGTCATCTGCAACCTCAATGCCGATAAGCTAGAAAAAGTATTGGAGGTGGCAAATCACTATAAGCTTAAAGTTAAATTTCAACCCGCCTCTGACATTCACATTAAAAATCCTCCCCCTTTAGTGACCTTGGAAAAATTTAAGCTTGCCTATGATTATCTACTCTCTCACTCTAAAAAATCATCTTCTTTGCTTGTGAACTCGCAGGCCTCACTTCAGTATTACTATGCACTGTTATCCAATAATAAACTTCCGATGGCGCTCCACTGCCACTCTACTTTATTTAGCAACACCATTACTGCTGATGGATACTTGTCCTTGTGCACGCCCTTGATGGAAGATGAAGATCAACGCATCGACTGCAAGGAAAGCCAGGGACTAAAGCGGGCATTGGCCATGCTCCACCACCCAAAGTCCAGGCGCCCACAGGCGTGCCGCCGCTGTTGGTGTGCCCATAGCTTGGAGCTCAATCTACTGCTGACCTCCTTTCAAAATCCACTTCGCTGTATGCGCAAACTTTTTTGGGGGTGATATTCAATGAGCATGCTAACGATAAGACAAAAAGGAACGTTATTAAAACAATTTTTTCGGGCGAAATTTTCTCACACCTCTACTCCTCTCGCACTACGCTGGAATATTACCAGTCGTTGCCACAACAGTTGCCTTTATTGCAACAATCATAAATTAAATCGTCATCCCGATCTTGAACTTAAAGAGATCGAGAAGATTACACAGAAAATTTTAAAATTAAAGATTGCCCGTTTGTCAATCAGCGGTGGAGAGCCGCTATTATCGCCTCACTTCGATTATATTGTAAGATTTTGTAAAAACCATCGGATCTCCCCTATCATCAATAGCTCTGGACAATATTTTGCAGAAAATTTAAATACCCTCAAACTACTAGATCTTATTCAATTCAGTATTGATGGCGATCACGAATTAATGAACACTGTTCGCGGTGGCAAGGCCGCTCTCTATTTGCAACAAGCAATAGAACTGGCACAAAAAGAGAAGATAAAATTTTCTTTTTGTGCAACTCTTTCCAAACATAATACCAATCTTAAAACCATAGATTATCTTTTGGATTTGGCCACTCACTATAAAACTGTGGTTGCTTTTCAACCCATTAAGCGGGTCTATTTGAAGGAGGCAGAGTTTGCAGAGCATGCCCCTCGTGCTATAGAGATGCAAAAGGTGGTAACACACCTTTTAGAAAAGAAACGCTCCCCTCACTCTTCAGCAGCAATTCGCAACACAGAGCTTGGTCTGCAGCATTTGCTAGCTTGGCCACACTACGGTGATCTCCCTTGTATGGCGGGAAAGCTGTTTTTTGTGATTCAAGCAGATGGCACTTGTGTTGCTTGCGATCGCACCGATTATAATCAAAATCTGCACGCCATCAACTTTATTGAAAGTGATCTTGAAAGCGTTTTACAGAAGATGCGTACTCCGCTCTGTGAGGGGTGTGGCTTTTGTGGTAACTTGGAGCTTGCACATCTTTTTCACTTTAAGTATCAGGTATTGCACACCCTCCGTAAAATTGCGTGAGAGCATCTTCACCGCCACCTTAATATAGCGCCAAAGCTCTCTTGATGACTCTATTTTCAAAAGCGTACGCAAGATGTAGCTTGGTCTAAAATAAAATTGCAAGTAAGCAAATTTCGTCCAATGCTCTAATTGCGCACGAGTTAGTGTTGTCCAGGGACTGGGAAGCAGCATCTCTTGTGCCTCTCCTCGCATCCAGCGTTTCCAATAATCGTAACCAAGAGAACTCTCCATATAAAGAGAGGATAATTCTGTGTGTGGTTTCATTACCGTAATGCTAAATTGTGCATAGGTGAGTGGCAGCTCTTGCGCAAGTTTGATAGTTTTTTTGATCGTTTGCTTAGTCTCTCCAGGATTGCCAATCATAAAAAACCCTAAGAGATTGATACCGTGTCGATTAGCGCAGTCGAAAATTTTGCTGACATTTTTCAGTTCTAATCCTTTATGCACATTTTTTAAAATTTGATCGGATCCAGATTCAATTCCCATAAAGAGACGGCGACATCCACCACGTGCTAAAATTTCAATGAATTTTTCATCGGGATATTTATTCCCTTGCAAGGCCAGTGTATCGATTCTGGTTCGTGTAGACCATATGATATTTAGCTTTCTACGCTCAATTTCTGAGCAGATCTCGATAATACGTCCACGATCATAAAACATCAGCGGGTCAAACCAATCGATCTCATGAATTCCCTGTTTCAGGCAATCTTCAATTTCTGCCAGCACCTGCTCAGGCGTTCGCGCCTCAAAAGAGGAGGTGGCCATGCAACAATAAGAGCAGTTGTAAGGACAACCGATAGAGGACATACCTACAGTAAAATATTTCCGTTGTGAAACGTGTGAGTAGTATAAGCTATGATCAAAAATCGAACGGTCAGGAAGTGCAAACTCTCTAAAGGCAACCTTCGCTAGGCCCTTGTTCACTACTGCACATTGACGAACCACGCCATTAGGATCGCGATACCAAAAATTAGGAATCGTTCGATAATCTCCATGACCTTTTTCAAAAACCTCCAAGAAGAGTGGCAGCGTTTTCCATATATCTCCTACTAATAAAAAATCAAAACAGCAGTGGGAGAAAATCTCTTGAGCATACGCAGTGCTTTCGTATCCACCCACTAAGATTGCAATCCCTAAATCATTTTTTATACGCTTGACCCAAGTAAGTGCATCTGGAAAAGTTTGAACTGCGTGCGCAGGAATAGAGATGAGATCAGGATTAAAGGCAGTAATTTGTCCTCTGATCTCTTCGTAAGTAAGCTTAGTGGCGGCAGCATCAAAGAGTTGCACTTGATGGCCTAAATTTTTCATCACTCGAGCAACGTACCCAAAGGAGATATAGGGGAAGCAACCAAACTCCTCATCAACAGTAGAGAGATTTTCATTGAAAATTTTGTGGGCAAAGGGAGGGTAGAGTAAAGCGCATTTCATATATGAATACAGTAAACAGAAAACCACAAACAGTAAACTACTCGTAGTGTTGTTTGTAATTGTTGTTGCCGCTTCATCAGAATATGGAGTGATTCTATCGGTCTTTCTTTAAAATCAAAACGATATCGTATCTGCACCTGCATTAACGCTCCTATCTCATCATCCATTATGATACGTGGCCCCTAAGCTGCAAGAGAGCACATATATGCGAGTGCGAAAGCACAAGTGTATGGCACTTGAAAGGTGAAGATTTGGATTGCATTGGACCCAAATCAGTGCTATTTATTCTTGTAGAGGTGCTTTTTGGGCGCTTCTGTTGGTTTAATGGTTCGATATCCTGGTTTGTTAGTCGAGTATGTGTCAAGTTAGAAAAATTCAATCATCACCACTTATCAAATACAGAATATTTTTTAGAAAAATTTTTTTAAGCAATGTTATTGTTACGCAAAGTCTATGAAAGTTTAACAAGACAATATGTTAAAACTGCTTTGGTAACTCCCAATCCTTAAGGAGGTTCTGTGGGAAATAAACTTTATGTAGGAAATTTACCTTTTTCAGTTAACGACGATTCTTTAATGGATCTCTTTTCAAAGTATGGTTCTGTTAGCTCTGCTAAAGTCATCATGGATAGGGACACCAATAGAAGTAAAGGTTTTGGTTTCGTAGAAATGTCTTCTGGCGACGAGGCCCAAAAAGCAATTGACGCTTTAAATGGTAGCGAAGTTGAAGGCAGACAAATTACTGTAAACGAAGCAAGACCACAAGAACGCAGAAATGGTGGTGGACATGGTGGACATGGCGGCGGTGGACATGGCGGACATGGCGGCGGCCACGGCGGTGGAAGAGATAGAGGAGATAGAGGCGGCAGAGGTCGCTACTAATCGTAATCGATTGCTCTTATGCTGCTCTCTTTAAAGAGGGAATGCGGTGCGAATCCGCAACGGTCCCGCCACTGTAATTAGTGACTGGTTGGTTTGTTTGGTTTACCAAGGCCACTCCGCGGATGTGAAGACATGACAATGCGGGGGAAGGCCAAACCAATTGGGTTTGTAGCTAAAAGTCAGGATATCTCCTAAAGAGAGTTCGCTTAAATTTGATACTGAAAATCTGATGGTAAAGGGTTTTAGTAAAAGTGATTTTTAATTGCTTTTACTAAGGCCCTTTTTTTTTGTGCTTTTATTAATATTAACTTTTTTTTTCGGGGGTTTTTTTGATGAACGAGCATGTATTAGGACAAATACAAGAACAAGCACCAAAGCAAGAGAAGCAAGGACAAGAGAGTCAAGTGTTGGCCTATCGTAAGAGTTGTGAAGTGACAGGAACAGGGCTTTCACACTATATCTTGGTCGATGACGATGGGAGAGCAAACGATGAACTACGCCAATAGCGGAGAGGGGCCTTCCCTGATTCCCATGGAGATCGGATCGGCGGGAAAAATGGCACTGATCAGTCCAGATACTGCATTTTGGAGCATTGTCAGTCGTGATCAATTAGGAGCAGAACTTGCTAACCCTAAATTTATTGAATCGTATCAGGCACATGCCAAGAGTTTTCAACAAGAGATGGAGAACTTACGCTTTCATCTCAAAACCACGGCAGTCTATTTTAATCCTACCGATCGTTGCAATTTAAATTGCGACTACTGCTATATTCCGATTGAAAAGCGTAAGCATGGCGATCACATGTCAATGCCTCAATTGCTAGAGGCGCTCACCATCTTAAAGCGCTACTTTGCGACCACTCTTCCGAGTGGTCGCCTTCCTGATATTATCTTTCATGGCTCGGAACCCATGATGAATAAGGAAGCGATGTTTGCAGGAATCGCTGCTTTTCAGAACGATTTTCGCTTTGGTGTACAAACCAATGCCACTCTTCTTGATGAGGAGAGCATCGAATTTTTAAAACGGCATCGAGTGGCGATTGGACTTTCACTGGATAGTCACCTGGAAGAGGTTGCCAACAGTACCAGAAAGAGTTGGGAAAATCGCGGGGCCTATCAAGATGTACTCAAAGCAATGCAGGCACTGCGAGGGTATAACAACTATAGTGTGATCTGTACTGCAACGGTAAAAAACATGCATCACCTACCAGCGCTGGTGGAGTTTTTTCATCAGCAAGAGGTGCCGGTGTGTATGTTAAATCCCGTTCGTTGCACCCTTGCAGGCGCAAGAGAGGTACGACCAAGTGACGGCGAACTTGCTAAGCACTATCTACGCGCCCTTGATCGTGCACAAGAGCTTTACAAGGAGAGCGGAAGAAAGTTGGTGGTTGCCAATTTTGCCAATGTGCTAGTCTCTATTGTTGCTCCAACGGCGAGAAAACTGATGTGTGACATCTCTCCTTGTGGAGGTGGCCGCAGCTTCTTTGCACTCTCAGCACAAGGAGATCTCTATCCTTGTAGTGAGTTCATTGGGCTTGCTGAGTTTAATGGAGGCAACCTTTTTACCAGTGAAATTCCCACTATTTTAAAGAGTCGTCCCTTTGCCATGGTTCGCGAGCGCAAAGTGGAAAACATCCACGACTGTGCAAAGTGTGTGATCCGACACTTTTGTGGTTCACCCTGTCCTGCAGAGGCGTACAACATGAATGGAGGAATGGAACAAAAGGGCGCTTTTTGTGAACTCTATGAAGAGCAAGTTCGCTACGCTTTTCGCTTGATTGCTCGAGGTGAAGTAGACGATTACCTCTGGGATAATTGGTCTTTGAACCTTAAAACTAGCTATGACTATAGCGATAACTCTAACTAAAGGAGAGCTAGAAAGGCCTTATTTACAAGAGATGGCGTTGGTGGTAGAGAAAGGCAATGAGCACAACAAGCACCCATACGACAAATACGATGAACATTGCTGAAATTTTTGGACCAGTTTTGCAGGGAGAGGGGGCCACCTCCGGTTTCCCTGCTTTTTTTATTCGCCTCTCTGGCTGCAACTTGATGTGTGGTGGTCATAATGGCGAACTAGTGCGCACAAAGGCGGCCAGCTGGTGGTGCGACACAGAACCGCTTTGGCGCCAAGGAGCTACTTGGACAATTGAGCAGGTGATTGCGCTAATGAAGGAACGTGGGGAGTGGGAGCGCATTTTAAAAGGCACCACTCATGTGGTGTTTACAGGTGGAGAGCCTACTTTGCAAAGCAACTTGCAGGCCATCGCCGCTTATTGCGACCATGTAAGCTCCAACTACCAGCAAAGCACTCCTTACTATGAAATTGAGACCAACGGCACTCGTTATACCGAGGGTTTTTTTAACCATTATATCGATCAAATCAACTGCTCTCCTAAATTAAAAAATTCTGGTCTTCCCAAAGGGATGCGCATTGTGAAAAAGGCGCTACAGGAGATCGCTCAACACAAAAATGCGTGGTTCAAATTTGTGATCTCAGATCTTGATGATTGGGAGGAGATTGCAAGGGACTTTCTCCCGCTTCTTGATAACCGTCGTGATCGTATCATCCTCATGCCTGCAGGTAGTGATATTGAAGAGCTGGAGGTGACATCTAAGGTGGTGTGGAACCTGGCCATTAGAGAAAATTTACGGGCCTGCAATCGCTTGCAAATTATCACTTGGAGAAAACGTGTCGGAGTTTAGCGCACGCATCGTAAGCAACCAGCTACTTGCAAACTCTAGCACACGCGTATTGGAAGTCGAGCGACCAGCAACATGCGATTACGCCATTTTACCCGGAGCGGGAGCAGTACTCTCTTCTCACAATAGCAGTGAAGTTGAGCGTGCTTATAGCTTTGCTAATGCTCCAGACGCTCCTTACTGGCGTTTCTATATTCGTCATATTGAGGGTGGAAGCTTTTGTGAGACCATCGCGAAGAAAAAGCTTGGTGAAGAGCTTTGCATTCGCGAATTTTTTTATTTTTTCTCTTTAGGAAGCAAACAAAATCAAGAAAACCAAGAAGAGCAAGAGAGTTATTTTTTCGCCACTGGCACCGGCATTGCTCCTTTTTTGTGTGCGCTGACTGCAAAGGACTCTCCTTTTAAGTTAAACCCACCCAAGGCCATTTTTTATGGTGCTCGCACCTCGGGCGATCTGCTGGAGTTAGAAACCATCAAAGCATGCACACACTTTAAATCTCATTACCACTTTTATGTCTCCAGAGAGACCCCTCTTTGTGGGATGACTCATGGACGGATCAGCGATGCCTTGGCCTCACCACATCTTATAGCAAGTATCATTTCTCCACGTGCACGCTACTATATTGCTGGTCTTGATCAAATGGTAAGTGAGGTCTCTAATCGTTTAATTGCTCTTGGGGCCCACTATTCGCAAATCTCTAGTGAACTCTTTTACGGCCAAACTGCCTCAGAAAGTATACACCCCTCTTTAAAATGAACACCATCTTGAACCTATAAATTTTAGATAAGAGACTGTTATTGCATAACATTCTCCATCACCTTGCTCAAGCTCCTTGAACCCAACCCCATCCTTATCTTAAGATAAAAGCAGAATAAAGAATTCCCTTAAAAGGAGGTGTTCGATGACCACTCTGAAAAAGAAGAACCAATCCATTCCACTCTTGCTAACAATAATCTTTGTGGCCAATGTGAGTTTTTTTTGTGCCTTATCTCCCTCCTATGCGGGTGGTGGCCTGCTTTCTCATATTAAGCAACTTATCGATAGTACAAGTAGCACCTTTATTGGTGAGGGATGCAATAGCAGCGATCATGATAAAAGCGCGATCTATCTCATGGAGATCGGCCAGCTGAGCGATGAGATGAATGCGACCGTTTTCAATAGTTTTAATGTACCTTTGAGCAAATTCGACTCACCTCAATCACTGATGAATTGTGTTGAAAAGATGGACCTGCTTCTTAAGCAAGAAGATTTTCCACCATCGCTCGCAAATAACGCTACCATTGGAAACTTTTATCTTCGGGCCATGCAGCTCCTCTATCAAGGACGAGGGGCCAACATTAATAAAGGAGATCGAAAAATTGATGGATGGTATCACACCTACGATGAGAGAGTTGAGAATAAGGGACCGACCGCCATTCCAGAGTTAACAGCACTCCTTCAAAGTAAAAAGTTGGATCAAAAAAATAGGGATCACTTTTTGGCGTGGGCCCGGGCCCTCAATTTTGATGATAAGGCCACTAAGGTCAAAGTGGGATTTCCACCAAATCCAAAGTTCATCATCTCTCGTCCAGAGATCAAAGCAAAACTGATCACCCTCATTGAAAATGCACCTATCCGTTCTCAAAGTTACGATACCATATCCAATACTGAGCGCTCACAAAAACTAAATCTACAGGATACCGAACTCTCGTTTTCCCCATTGGAGATGGAAAATAATCGCCCATGGGGAATTGATCCCACCAATGCTCCATTGATGGAGCGGAACTTCGACATCGTTAAGATCAAAAGCAGTCCACTCTATCCTTACCTGGCGAAAAAATCGCTTGGAGAGGAGAGATGGAAAGAAAAGATTCTCTCGATGGAGAAGGGAGAGGTTCCGCTCACCTTTAAAGATAAAGCTCAGTTCCAACAATTTATAGGAGAGCTAAAACAACTTTTTATCGATCATGGTTACAATGATGGACATATCAAACTTATGGGAACCTCGATTAGCTTTTTCTCCTACAATCTACTGAAAGGAATCGATATCCATCGAGTTGCAGGAGATCCAGAGAATTATCATCAAGAGACCGATTCTATCCACTACTTTGATGCCAACCCTATGAATAAAAGTGATGTCGATATTCATCTCCTGATTCCCAAATTAAGTCAGGAGTGTCACGACAAAGGGGTTTCGGGTGAAGAGGATGGTCGTGTAACTTACTTTGATGTGGCCACAACCGAAGATAGGTATTTAAATCGGGTGAAGAGTGCAGAATTTGTTGGGTGTGGTGCTACCTTTCTCAAGGAGTTTCAGCGTCGATGGTCGGAACAACTAGGGGGGCGTGAAGTAACCTTTTCGGTTCATATTTTACCGGCCAATATTACGAATAGTAAGAACAGTGATAAGACTTTTGGAAGCCATGGCGAATTGTCCGCCCCATTTACCTACAACCTATCTACTCCGTAAGCATGATTGCCTAGTTGTGATGAATGGGCCGCATGATAACGGGATTGAACACCAGAGGAGGCCTTTCAAAGGACCACTTCTCATTGTCATAATTACCACAATCCCAAAGGATGATCGCTGTCCCGTTTTGAGTCAAAGCACCCTTAACGTTCAAGCACTTTCCACTGGAGTGGACGAAGAGACCATTTTGCAGTCTCCACTTCTGACTATTCCCACCAGTGCAAGGATTCAAGATCACCTCCGTGCCAGAAGTGGTCGCCCCATTTTTGACATCGACACACTTTCCTCCATTACCAAGAAGTGTCCCTTGGGAGGTGAGCTTCCAATTTTGATTGACCTGCTGAACACAATCCCAAAGCAATAAAGGAACGCCTGTGCTTGGTTCCCATCCATAGTGAGTTAAGCATTTACCTCCAAGTCCATAGATCGGTTTGGCATCTGATGGCCCCATCCCGCCTCCATCGGTAAATTGCGCCTGCACTTCGATATCGATGGTATGTTGAACCAAAATATTGAGCGAACTCTCCGTCGGGTTAGGAAGGGTTACAGAAAAGCTTAGAGTGGTGGTTCCCAGTGGAAGCAGCGAGGGATCAAGCACGATCGAGGCGTACCTCTCCATTTGATTCTCTCTCCAAGCAGGGGAGGAGAGGTAGGGATGAGGCAGTGAACTTCTATTGGGCCACCAAGAGGATACAATGGAGAGTGTCCGCCTAAGAGGGTCTTTAACCAGAAAATTAAAACTCATGGAATCAAAGGCATTACCATTTCTTAGGATGCGACCATCAGCTGCTTTTACAATAACAATCTTACTTCTTAAGGATGGAGCACCACTATTCTCTTTATAGTTAAAAAGTTCTGCATGTTCGATATACCTGGAAGTGGTATCAACCCCCACTCGCTCTCTGATGGAAAAATCGATATTATCGGTGATTTGCGCTGGGGCCGGGCCTGTGCCTCCTTTGGGATTGAAGTGCTCACTACAGCAGTTTTGTCGTTTGATATCATTCACCCTTTCATCAAAGAAGCTCCGACCATCGGCGAGTTCGCGCACAGAAAAAGGGTTGCTAAAAAGCTGGCACTCGCTCTCTGTGGCACAAAGTAGTTTTTCAGGGCAAGCTCCTCGAGTCGAGTTAACCAGTTGCTCCAGACGATCCAGGCAGCGGTCGTAGTTTGTCTCTGCCTGTGCTCTATGCCCGCTATCAGGATAGTGGCCATTAGCGTGGCGGCCTAATTGATTGCAGGCCCCACCCCTTTGATCCACTCTTTGTTGACACCCATTCGACTTGGTCCAAAGGGGTGCAAGGATTCGACGATGAAGATTGCGGTAGCGATCAAACGCTTGATGGGCACTCTCGATCGATTGCTCACAAATGGCATTTCTTGGAGGGCAGGGATCGTAGACTTGAACCACGAAAACGTGAGTGATCTTCAAACACTCATTGCAATCATCCTCTTTGGCATAAAAGGTGATGGGATAAAAGCCCACATCCAATCTTTTGGGATCAAAGGTTATTCTGATCGTTCCCTCTTTCGTGCCTTCGCCCACCACCGAGGTGGTGATCCCCGCATACTGTCCGATGGCGACCTTTAAGGTGCCAATGGGATCGGTATGGGCAAACCAACCAGCAGGATCAAAGTCGTCGTAGTTTCTTTGAGTGGAACGCACTTTAAAATCAAAGCTAACAGGGTTTCGCGCCTCCCTGCTGACCCTTGCACTACCACGGGCAAAGCAGTTCTTGTCCGCAAAGGCGGTCAGCAGATTGGAAATGGTACCGGCCATGCCAATCCCTGCATTGGCCCTGACCGCCATAGGGGCAACCACACCCTTGCCAAAGACTTCATCGTAAAGCGTACTGGTTCCGGTGTACATAGTGTAAACATCGAGCGCGAGCTTCCCGAAATCGGTAGCGGTTCCACCGGCCAGCCCATAGAGGGTGCAGGAGAGTCCACCAGGACCTTCCGCCCTTAAATCAGCGTAGGTGTTTGGTATCGTCAGGAAGAGAGAAAACAGCAAGAATAAGGCCCTCATGAAAAAACTCCTATTGAAACAGAAAGAAGGTTAGAGTTGTCCGGGTGTATGAAAATTTGGTCGGAACGTCAAGAACAACTTTTACAGCTCTAGTCCCAACAGTTGACTTACAGTTGCCGCCAGCACCTCCTTAGAAAAAGGTTTAACCATGCAAGCATCGGCCAAGGTGCGAAAGCGCTCACATCTTGCCTCTAACTTTTCATCCAAGTCGTCGCCGGCAACACAACCTGTGATCGCAATAAATTTACTTTTTTGATACTCTGGTAACTCTTTGGCGAGGGCGAACAATACCTCTCCTCCCATGCGTGGCATTTTGATATCGGAAATCACCAATAGAAACACCTCTTGTTTTATCCGCGTAAAGGCATCCATTCCATCAACCGCCTCTACAACTTCAAGGCCCATGGACTGTAGATAAAATCTTAAAATCTTCCGAATATCATCTTCATCATCAACAATCAGGACTCTACCTCTACATTGCACTTTTTCTGCACTCTTGTTATTGGAAGCTATGGTACTGCTACCTACACTCTCACCACGTTCATTTAATTTAGAACTTTTACATTTTTTAGGGAGAATGATTGTAAAGATGGAGCCTTTGCCTTTCTCGCTCCACACGGTAATTTTTCCACCGATAGAGGTAATAATGGAATTGGAAATAGAGAGTCCTAGACCGGTGCCCTTTCCTATCTCTTTAGTAGTGTAGAAGGGATCAAAAATTTTTTTCAACTGCTCCTCACTCATACCGATACCATTATCAGAAATGGTAATCACAATCTCCTGCTCACTAGCGTTGGCATCGCCTCCGCCACTACCTTTTCTATCGATGGTGCCAACCTGGATGATGCCACCACCCTCCCCTCTTTCTTTAATAGCATCTTTGGCATTGGTAAGCATATTCATTATCACTTGTTGTAGTTTACCAACATCAGCAATAATCACTGCAGATGAACTCTTTAGATCCAATAAAAAAGTGATGTCCTCTTTGGCAAAGATATTTTCGACCAAGGCCAAGGTATCTTGGATACTCTTATGAATATCGACTATTCCTGTACTATCGTTATCACTTCTTGCAAAAATGCGCAGCCCTTTTACGATCGCCTCAATTCTATCGATTGCTCTATTCTGCCTTACCAAAAGCTCTAACTCATCACTGGCATCTTTGCGTTCTTGCAATAACTCCATCACAATAGAAGTATTCCCCTTGATAATAGCTAGCGGATTATTGATTTCGTGAGCAACTCCAGAGGCGAGCATACCTACCGAGGCGAGCTTTGAGGAGTGAAACAGTTGCGCTTGCATCTCCATCTTCTCTTTTTCCACTTGTTTGCGGAAGGAGATATCACGAGCGGTGCTCAGTATCGCCGCATGGCCTTGATACTCAATCAAACGACTATTGATCTCGGTGGGAATAATCGTGCCATCTCTGTGCACATGACAAGTTTCAAATAGGTTATGTTTTTGCTCTATTAAGATTTTGATTCGGGCACTAACCTTAGAAGCATGCTCTGGGGCATTGAAATCTCTTGGAGTCATTTGCAGCAACTCTTCTCGAGAATACCCTAAGCGCTCACAAGCGATGGGGTTAACGTCAAACATTTTTCCTTGGAGATCGTGAATGAAAATAGCATCGCCCGAATTTTCAAAGAGCACACGATAACGCTGATCAATTTCCCGGAGCGCTTCTACAAAACGCTGCCGTTCGTTTAAATCACGAAAATACCAAATTCTTCCTAGATAATGGCCGTGAGAATCTAAAAGTGGAGCGGAATAGCGTTCAAAACAGCGACCATCTTTTAAGTAAAGTTCATCAACACTACGCTCCTCTTTGTGCTCATAGAGATACTCCACCTTGGAAATAAAGTCTTGAGGATTTTTTTGTTGTGATAAAATATGTTTCAGTAGGATACTATCATCCGTGGTTGTAGAAAATTCTGGAGGCACATTCCACATTTTCAAAAAAAGAGTATTGTAAAAGATAAACTGCATTTTTTCATCCACCACCAATATTCCATCGATTGCAGTCTCCATTTGCGCTTCCAAGATACTCATTTTTTTCTTATTGTAAAAATTCGTCTCACTCTTCTTCTCCCTCATCGCTCATGCCCCTTTCTCTTTTATTGATTATCCTTCAATGTCCAATCTTCCTCGAAAAGAGCTGCCTTTTCAATCTGATTAAGATCTTGGCACCACTTTTGCTAATATACTGCCTATGATGACGATAATAAGCATGATACCCATAAATTTACTCTCTGCTCTACTCTCCTTTATCCTCGCTCTCCTTAGCTTGCGAGGAGCTTTGCTTTTTGAAAGCAAAATACTACAACATAAGGCCTACTTTTTTAAATACCATCAATCTCATCGCGTCTCATGTTTGTCTCGCTTGCAAGAGGGATCAAAGCAGTTATTAGCTCTTATTAATCACCTCATCTCTTGCGACAATGGCAGCGCTTTTACGCCACTTCCCTCCTCCCTTCCCCAGTATAAATTTTATACTGAACTCCTGGTGAAGATTTTAAACCATCGTCAAACTCTGGGATCACTGATGCGCGAGTCACTCCGCTCGCTGAAGGATGGACTCATTGAAGATACCCGTTTTGAAAAAAGCTTACAGGGACTTGAATTAAGTTCTAATTTGCAATTTCTTTTTATTGCGCTCATGAGTTGGATCTTTATTTTACTTTTTGCTCGCTCGACGAAGACGATGATGCCGGAACCGCTTTTAACCCCTTCGCTGACGCTGCTCCTTTTGTTCTGGCAAGGAGGTGGCTACCTTCTCTACCTAAAGTTGCAATCGCACATAAAGCAAAAGCTCTTTGCTCCCTTCTCCCACTACTTCTATCTTTTTTATAATTTTAGGGCGATGGAACGGGCCAACTTTTCCTGGGCGCATATCACCTCGGAGTTGCAAGAGGAGATTGCAATGCTGACGCAAAAGGAGCAAGCAAATAGCGACTTTACCAATAGTAGAGATCGCCTTTACCAGATCATGGAGCTAGGTCAAGTGGTGGGTGGAGAGCTGACCCGCCTCCTAGATGAGGCGATCGACGATTTGTGGTTTTTGCAAAAGGAGCGATTTCGTCGCTTTATGGGGTCGTGCAAAGTATTGAAGATGTTGATTACAACGATCTTTTTTATTCTGCCCTACTTTTATTTTCTTTTTAAGCTTTTCTCTCATTTTACAAAATGGTAAGTAGGGTTACAATAAATTGCACATTGACCTATTTTTATCTATCTTTTTACTTTTATCTCTTTTTTTAAAAACGGGAACTGGATTTTAATGAACAACAAAATTATTTTTTCCATGCACAAAGTGGGTAAAATTTATCAGAACAAAAAGTTTGTCCTAAAAGATATCTCCCTATCCTTCTTTTATGGAGCAAAGATTGGTGTCCTTGGTCTCAACGGCTCTGGAAAGAGTACACTTTTAAAGATTATCGCCGGTGTGGAGAAAGATTTCTTAGGAGAGCTGTCCCTCTCTAAAGGATATCGCGTGGGTTATTTGGAACAGGAACCGGCGCTTGACCCCAATAAGACAGTGAAGGAGATTGTCTCTGAAGCTGTCCAAGATGTGGTCGATCTTATTCATGAATATGAAGAGATTAACAACAAGCTAGGTGATCCCGACTTGAATCCCGATAAGATGGATGAGTTGATTGAACGCCAAGGCGATTTGCAAACTGCGCTTGACGATAAGAATGCTTGGGATCTCGATGCCCGCCTCGACCTTGCAATGGATTCCCTTCGTTGTCCCCCAGAGAATATGAAGGTGGAAGTGCTTTCGGGAGGAGAGAAGCGGCGTGTGGCACTCTGCCGCCTCTTGCTGCAAGAACCAGAGATCTTGCTGCTCGATGAACCAACCAACCATCTCGATGCCGAGACTGTACTCTGGCTCGAGCGGCACCTACAAAATTATCAAGGAACCGTCATTGCAGTTACCCACGATCGCTACTTTTTAGATAATGTGGCGGGTTGGATTTTAGAGCTCGATCGCGGCGAAGGCATTCCTTGGGAGGGCAACTACTCCTCTTGGCTAGATCAAAAAAATCGCCGTCTCGCTGTTGAGGAGAAGCAAGAGTCTAAGCGCCAAAAGTCGCTTCAGCGCGAGCTTGAATGGATTCGCAGTGGGCATCGTGCAAGGCATGCTAAGAGCAAAGCACGCATTGAAAACTATAATCAAATGCTTGAGGTGGAACGTACGAAGCGCAACGAAACCAACGACCTCTATATTCCCTCTGGGCCTCGCCTGGGGGATCTGGTTATCACTGCAGAAAAGCTCTCCATGGCCTATGGAGAGAAGGTACTCTTTGAAAATTTAAGTTTAAAAATTCCACCAGGAGCGGTCGTTGGCATCATCGGGCCTAACGGAGCTGGAAAGACCACGCTTTTCAAACTGATCACTGGCAAGGAAAAACCTACAAATGGCAACGTGCTTATTGGAGAGACAGTCAAACTCTCCTATATTGATCAAGGGCGCGAAATGGATGGCAACAAGAGCATGCTCGAGGTGATCGCAGGTGGAGAAGATATTGTACGCCTAGGCAAACAAGAGGTGAATGCACGCGCCTACGTCTCCCGTTTTAACTTTACCGGTGATGAACACTTAAAGTTAGTTAAAAACCTCTCGGGTGGAGAGCGCAACCGTGTGCATCTGGCAACCATGCTAAAAGAGGGGGGCAACGTGCTTTTGCTGGATGAGCCCACCAACGACCTCGATGTCAACACGCTTCGCGCTCTCGAAGAGGCCCTCTATGAGTTTGCCGGGTGTGTGCTGGTGATCAGCCATGATCGCTACTTCCTTGACCGTATCGCCACTCACATCCTCGCCTTTGAAGACCTCGGAGAGGTGGTATGGTTTGATGGTAACTACGCTCAATATGAGGAAGATCGCCGCAAACGCCTTGGCGATAAAGCGCTTCGCCCCCACCGTATCGTCTATAAAAAACTGGTTCGTAACTAAAAATATTTGCACACAAACTCCTGCTGGACATCCCACTGTTTCTCCGCTAGCTAAATGAAGTCTAGTTCTGTGTTTTTTATTTATTCCCTAGAAAACCCCTTCCACTACCCCACTAGGAGATTTTTTATGATCACAATTACAAAATTCATGCCATTGCTCCTTTTATCAACTGCCTTCACGACTCTTTTCGCGGCCACCTCTATCGATGAGGAGGCGCTAGAGTTTCCTTTAAATCCAAGCTCTATTGAAAGAGGAAATACCCATGTAGCAGTTAGACTACTAGAACCCTCTGAGCTAGCAAACTCCTATCCCACGTTCAAAAGTGTCGACTATAGCAATTTGAGTGGTGCCAGCGATATCAAACTCATCACCGCCAAGTACGCTTTTTATGTGAATAAACCTATCACTAGCTTTTCCAAAGAAAAAATTTTCAATGCCAAGATGTTTGAAAGTATTGCCAAAAATACTGTTATCAACTCTTCCTTCCCCATCTCAGAGCAAACCCTTACCTGCACTATCACCAAAACCGTTACCCTCTTTAATATACATCTCACTGTTGACTACTCCTACTACACTCAAAGTGAGTTACCACTTCTCCCCTTCTATAGTGATCTTACAAAAATTTTTCCACTCACCACTCCCCAAATCGTCACCATTCAAAAAGCATACGACTTTGATAAATTTCTCCAAGACTCTTTGAATGTGTGTGGTTTTTGGTCAGCAGGCGCCAATCAGAGTGGTACCATTATCAACTGCCATACCATCTCTTCGCTTACCAAATCTAGCTATCGTGGCCTCTACTTCTTTACTAATTTTGAAGAGAGTCTAAAAAATGAGATCCTCTATTCAATCAACGTCATTCAAACGCTTCCCTGATCGCTGCACTTGTAAACCATAGTTGCCGACAACCCTGGTTTTTACTGTAGATAATCATCTGATTTTTCAAAGCATAAACATTGATACTTTAATTTACTCACAACTTTTGCAAATCCTCGCTTACTATTTCGCCTGAAGCAATTACGGGCCATTTACATTTATCAATAATAAGTAACCAGGATGAGCACATGATTAAGAGGCACTTCTACAAAAAATTTTTAATCACTACTTCACTATGTTTGATCACAACAATAATAATCGGAAACCCTCTGCTCTCTCAAGCGGAGGATCGCTGGGACAAAAAAAATAATCCCGCCATTATGGAAGAGGAGACGCTCTCTACCCATGGTGCCTTTGAATACAAATTTGATAAATTACCCTTAAGAGGGCACCTCTCCAAACAACCTTGGGCCTGCTCCTATTGGCCTACTCAAAAACGTGGTGTGGCCGCTCGCTGGCATGGTGATGTTCATCCACTTCGTAATAAAAAGAAAAAGAATTTCTCTCTCTCCGATTTAAAGGGCATGGATAAAGAGAGTCTTGCCAATCTCTCGCCCATTGAAAAATACGATATCTATCGTTGCGACTACAACTACAAGCTAACCGCTGAGGAAAAAGAACGCACAGGCAACTATAAAACCGCCTCTTCTTGGGCCGGTCTTTGTCATGGCTGGGCCCCCGCCTCTCTCAACTATGATGAGCCCGATTGCGTGGAAATGACCAATAAAGATGGACTCACCATCCCTTTTTATAGCGCTGATATCAAAGCACTCTTAACCCTACTTCAAGGTGTCTACTTTGAAGCAGAGGATACTTATCAAGTTGGCACAAAAAATTTAGGTCTAGGATTTTTCATCAACCCTAACGATTTGAATGCTGGGGCACTTCATGTGCTGCTCACAAACCGTATCGGCCGCTTTGATAAAGGCTTTTGCTCCGATGTGGATAAGGGGCGCCAAATTTGGAATCACCCCATTGATGGATATAAGAGCGAAATCGTAAAACGCCACCGCAAGAGCGATGGTCGCGAGAAAGTACGCGTACACACCGTCATGACCTACGTCGGAGACGCTGTTGCCAACGCCACTGAGCGCGCACAAATCGGCGTTGGCCAAGGCCCCGAAATCCGCCAGATGGAGATGGAGTACGACCTTGACCTCGATAGGAATGGAAAAATTGTTGGCGGCAACTACATCAGCAGGTCCGCACCCCACCCCGATTTTGCCTGGAACGTTCCTGCTGCCGACTTCACCGGCGACTTTAAAGAACTCAAAACCATCTACGAAAAATCCATCAAACATTAAAGGCAAAGGTTAAAATTCTATAAAGTGTGTTTGTAACTGCTCACACCCCTCAACCTTCACCTCTCAACCAAATGCTGTTAGCTAAGCAACTTTCAGCATCCGGTAGAGGGTAGATGGCTGAAGGGTGTGAGCTAATGGAATGGACTCGCCTCTTTTAAA
>JADGAN010000026.1 GCA_015231955.1 Oligoflexia bacterium
CACACTCACGGTATATTCCAAAATCAGTTCGAGAGGAGGTGGTGGCCAGGGCGCAGGGACGTTGCGAATACATTTCTCCCATCACTAATGAGAGGTGCACTGAGGTTCACCATATGGAATTCGATCATCGGCACGCCTATGCAAGTGGGGGAGCACACTCTGTCCAAAACCTCAGGTATCTATGCAGAGGCCATAACCTACTTCACGCCATTCATACCTACGGAAGTGAAAAGATGAACAGTTATCTTGGTGGAAAATAGCTGCCGTGTTTGGCCACAGGAATGATGGTCGTTTTAGTGTGATTTTCACAATTTTTTTTTACTGCATCTCTGTCTTAATGTTTAACCAAGGTAAATCACCCACAAATCTATTTCTTGAACTAAACATCCTTTATACGAACTCGGATTGCGGCAATCAAGGCCCCCCTCCACCGAACAGGTATATGCACTCTTACTGAGGGAGAAGGAGGTTGGTAAGAGAATCTTTTTTCATGTTGCAGAAGGCGTGTGGAAGGATGCCCGGCCTAGAGATGGCCTCAGTTATTAAACACCATTGGTAGTATGTCTTTATGATTTTCTTAATGTGATCGTTGTTGAGAGTTTTGAGTTTTTTTCGCTCCTTAACTCGACTAACTAGATCCTCTATGCTTTCTATTTGGGGTTCAGTGTTTGGATCATCGGAAAACAGTGTTATGAGATCCCTATAAACAAGATCTTTAACTGGAGATAACTGTTTGTCTAACAGTGCTCCTGTTAGCTGATTGCTTGCTTTTATACACTCATTTTTGGTGAATGATTCAAGTAAGCATAGTTGCTCGTAAGCGGTGACCAATGGGGTAATTGCTCTTATACTTTTGTCCACATTTTCTGTTGTCCACTCTAGAAGAGGAGTTGCTTGGTAATTATGAGTGATCGCAGTGAAGAGGCTTCCATCGCTCACTTGAAGTGCACTAAGATCTATTGCAGCTCCTCTTCCTAGCTTAAGCTCTCTTTTGATGATGTTGATGGCATCGTCCCTGCTAGTGGGCCTAGCTTGTGTTGCTTGCGCTCCTGGAGCTGCTAGTGGGCCTGGAGGAGCTACTGCATGTGAATGGGACGTTGTTATTGCTGGTACCGGATTTAGCGCTGCTGCTGAGCTTGGAGGAAGGATGGGTGCTTGATGAGCAGGGGCCATCGGCGCCACCGCCGCGGCCGCCGCTGGTGGATGAGGGTTAGTGCCACCAGCAGCACCACTAGGAGCACCAGCACGAGGAGCGAGTGGGAGTGGAATGGCCCCTGGGTTTACTCCTGTTGCGGAAGAGGAAGAGGAAGAGGAAGAGGAAGAGGAAGAGGAAGAGGGGATCGAATCAGTAATGGCAGTGGAGTGCTTCGCTAAAGATGCTTGTATGGCACTAGGAGAGCAAAGACCTCCCTGGCCAAAAAGTTCACTGTGAATCTGTTGCATACTCTTTCTTGATTGGGCATTAGGATTAAGCATGTTCAATATGTTCTGTGCTAAAGGATCTTGAGCGAGATCCTCATTAGTCATATTAAGAGTTATAATCTCTCTTGTAATGCGGTTCTTCTGATTTTCTCCTTGTTGGCCTGTAAGTGGTTGTTGGCGAGCACATTCAAGCGATAAGCGTTTTGAGATGCTTGCGATGGTCGAGAGACTTTGCTTTTGCTGTTGATTGGCCGAGGGAAGAATATAGAGGTTTGCGAGGATCATCCCTAGCGCAAAGGTGTCCGCTTGTTGGGCCGTTTGCAGTGACTTCTTTTTTGCATCTCTAGTGGTTACAAAATTGTTCTTTTGGCATATTCCCGTGGTTGCAAGTTCTGGATCCATATACGCTGCAAAATTAGGTCGGATTTGCAACGGCAGGGATCCTTTTCCGGACAGAGAGGTGTTATCCCCAAGATGAGCGGCGTGAATGTAGGCGCCAAGCAACTCGATGTCGCCATCTTTGCCGTATTTGATATTGATGGTTTGAGGATAGATGTTTCGATGGGCCTTGCCGGCATGATGAATGTTATAAAGCTCTTCAATCAAGAGGCAAGCTGCCTGATCAGTTGTGGGATAGGGAATAACTTTTTTCCTCTTGATATCGCGAATAAAATTATGAAGATTATCGTGTGTATAATCGGATCTAAGCATAACAGAGTGGCCTTTGCGGTAAATGGCCGGCAGCTTTGCTTGTTCAAGCGGTGAGTTGCTGTCCATCTCATCGTCATCCTCATAATACTCATCTTCATAATACTCATCTTCATTTTCAACTTCAACTTTAGCTTCAACTCCAGGATAAGCTTTTTCTTGTTTGGACTGGTTTCCAGCAATCTCTTGAGCGTTCAGAAAACTTTTCAAGACCATCGTTGTTTGTGCTTTGGTGAGAGGAACACGATTTTGTTGGAAGATGACGGAGTAACGATCCTTATCACATACAGTTTTAAGTTGCTTAGGCATTTTGCAAAAATTTATATTGGGATTGCCATCATCATCACCAGTACCAGTATCATCATCATCATCATCATCATCATCATTTCCGTTCAAACAATCCCCAAGCATCTTAGTGTAATTAAACCCAGGGTAGGAGATCATGTTTTCGGTATCACGATTGTGTGCAAATTTCAAACCAGGAAAAGTAACAAAGATATCCCCATCTTTCCTCTCTTGGAAGACACGAATACGGCCAAAGGGGGAGTCAATGGAGTAATGGGGAGAGGTGTTTTTGTTTTCTTCATCGATGCTAGGAAATGGAAAGAGTCCAGGGATGCATTTTTTTTTGCTTCCTAGAAATTTATTATTGCATTTTTTGATTTTTTCTTTAATATCGTCCTCGATCTTAGGAATGGTGTTTTCTATAAGAATAACCATGCTGGAAATAGCGGAGAGTTCTTGACGAACTGGTTTGTGCAAAGAGCAGGCACTCATCATCTCAGCAAGGCGGTAAATTTGACTCTTTTGTGATGGTCTCTCTTTTGTACGAATGTTTGAACTCAAAAAAAAGTTGACCTGATTTAGATCCCCTGCTAAGCGATTGAGGGTGCTACTTTCGGAGCAGCTATCATCATTACTCGAAGGAACAACCTTGGCGGCCTTGGCAGCAGCTGGTGCCTGATCCGGGGTTCTAGTCAACACCGCAAAGAGATCTAAAGGTGCAAGGGCAGTAAGAGCAAGCGAGAGTAATAGACCAAAAGAGATGCACATACGGAGTAGATTTTTTTTCATGTCTTAAGTGCCTTTGCTATTCAATAAAATTTATTGTCACTTATAAACTCGTACTGCTCTCATCGGTTGCTTTTTAAAAAAAGTAAAAATCCCTAAAGAAAATAGACGCAAATTCCTTATTTTTTTGTGTGCTCATCTGCAATCTTATCTAACTCGATTTGCATAGGGTCGGTGACCTGTGCACCGTTCTCGTCGATCCATTTTCTTAGCGCATTTTGGGTAAAGAAGCGATTAAGCCTGAAATGAGAGGCCTGGTCGTGAGTAAAGATTGCAGGGAAGCTATGATTGATAGTCGGAGCGAAGTAGCTTGGTGCTTGATTGGGGTTGCTAGCGGCAGAGGCAGCAGCACTTGCAGTGCTCTTTGTAAGAAAACTTTGCAGTTCTTTTTGGAGAGCTGGATTGTTTACCACTTGGCGACTGTAACCATCGTACCATTTTGGATCATTAGGTATTTGGTAATAAAATGTTCCCTCCATCCCACCTTTAGTGAGGAGGACAATTTTAGCGTTGCTGTTGCCTAGAGTATAGAGTTCAGGAGCAAAGTTGGTTATAGCATACACGGCTTTTTCAGGGGATGCTGGCTTGTGAGCTGCTACGGATGTATCTGCTACACTCCTATGCTTCTGTTTCTTCTCCTTCGTGAAAAACTTTTCTATGCGTTTACCATGAGGATGTTTCGTCGTCGCTTGTGTTAGACTATCGAGAGAAGCTCCTCGATCTCGCCTAGCACTGGAGCGACGAGGATGAGGGGCATCGGGATTGTTGCTGCAAGCGCCGCCCTCTTCGAAAAGGTAAGCGCGAAGATCGGCAAGACGTAGGCGCTTTTCATCAGCACTATCACTTATCTCGTAATCACTTTTTACCACGGCCAAATGATCGCCGCTGTGAAATTGATTGTTATGAGGGCGAAGCATTCTTATAATCGCATGGGTGAGTTCACTCTGTTTATCTGGCCCAGAGTAGTCGTGAAGATTTTGTTGGTGAACCGCAAATTTAGCAAGCATCCTTTGCAAATATTGCGGAGACATTTTTACTTTTTTTGCACACTGTTCTCCTAAGATTTTAGCAATCTGGGTGATCTGATGAATCTCCTGCTTTTGTTTGGGAGTTGCCGTCGGATAAACATAAAGATTGAGTAGAACCATGCCCAAAGCGTAGACATCGGCGTCTTGTGCATACTTAATGTTGGCGTTTTTATTTTTACTATAGACTTTGCCATTGCCGGCGCAGTTTCCGTCATAGATGGGTCTAGGGTCGAAATACTCCTCAAAACCAGGATAAATGGTAAGGTGATTATTTCCGTTAGAGGTGATGGAGGTGTTGCCGGCAAGATGGGCGTGTGTGATCGCCTTGGCCCCTGTGCTCTTACTGTCTCTTAAATTTAAGTTGATACTTTGTGGTGTGATATTCCTATGTGCTCTATTGTTGGCATGAATGTTGTATAACTCTTCAATCAAAAGACAAGCGGCCTTAGGATGAGTGGCCATGGGAGTGAAGTGACGGGAGTCAACTTTTCTCATAAAGGTCGAGAGTGTTTCATCACTATAAGGTGTGTGAATGGTGTAGGATTTATCTTTGGGGTTAACATAAATTTTAGGCATGGTCGGTTGGGCAAAGTTCGTTTCCGTAGCTCCTATTGTAGAATCTTGTGGCCCCAACTTATCTTTATCATTAGTAGAGAAGAAGTGAGGATGTGCTTCAATCTCCTTCGAGTTGACTTGGCCGCGGACAGCACTGCGATTGCTTTTAGCTGTTAGTGGAGTGGCATTTTTTTGGAAACTTTCAGAGTAGTGATGAGTATCACAGGAGAGAGAAGTCTCACCTTTGTAACGGTCGTGCTTAAAGATGTCTGTAAACATTTTACTATAGTTAAAACCTGAATAAGTGATCACCTCGTGGGTATTGTGAGGTGAGTAGCGATGTAAATCGGGAAAGGTCACAAAGTAGTCGCCCTTTTCACTATCTTTAAAGACGACAACTCGTCCATAAGGTGAGTTAACGTTGTAACGTAAACTTAAATCGTTTGGATTACTATCTACTTTAGGAAAAGGAAAGAGGGAGTCAATGCAGCTTTGTCTTCTTTTGGCAAACCAACGACTATTGCAATTAGTGATGGCCTTATTCAAATCTTTATCGATATTAGGAACAACATCTTTTATCACCATTACCATACTGGAAATGGCGTTCTGCTCTTTTCCTTTTTTGGGAGTAGCTAAGCTACATAATGACATCATGAGGGCCAGGCGGCGAATGCGTTCTCGCTTTTCAGGATCATAGTCGGACTGAATAGCGTAGAAGATATCTTTTACGTCTTTAGTTAATCTGCTAGAAGTGGGCTTACTGTCTCCAGTCTTACGATAAAGATCTACACACTCTCCTTGAGGTTCTCGAGAGGAGTCTTGCTCAGAATCAGGAGAAAAACTGGATACATCATCATCATCATCATCGGTAGCGTCACCACTTCTCCTCGGGTCGTTGAATATATTAGCATCGTCAATGCTAGTGGAATTTGATCGCCGGAGACCAGGGCCGATGGCTTTGCTATCTTCTAGTGCTAGGGCAAGAGTAATAAGCACGCTTGCTGTTGCCAAAAGACCATTTATTTTGCGTAAACCTCTCATAAGCATTACCTCGGAAAAATGAAGATCATATTTAAAAAACACTCAATCCCATTATAAGGGAGTGATAATGAAATTTTTTTTTCAAGTGGAGGCCTTCTTTGGGAAGAGGTGAAATAATCAAGAGTTAGGCGGATAATTTTTTTCATGAAAGAGTAAGATTAAAGTAGTTTTTTTTAGGAGGGTGCCTCTAATAATTTGCATTTGAAAACCTGTTGAAAAAGTGGAGAAAAAAATAGTTTTTCCGATAGGGAAGGAGCGTGAATATTTGATTTTTTGAGATGAGGAGCAACTATGCAAAAGCGCTCAAATCTAAAGGCAAAGGCGAAAGCAGCGGCCAAAGCAAGAGTGAAAGTGAAGGTGGCAAAGTTTGAGGGTAGTGAGGTGACTTTCCTAAAATTGAAAATGGTGGTGGCGGTGAGCTTTTTACTGCTACTTTGCTTTTTTTATTCCATGAAGAGAGCATGGGGAGAGGCCGGCTTCGATGATTGCAAGCAGCGTTTTGATCGCGGGGGCAAGTGGTATACAACTGGAATCGATATGGGGGCGGTGGGAACACAGATTGAGTCCTTTCAGAATCGCTTTTGCGAGAAGCTGAAAGAAAATCCGTTGCAAAAGCCTGCGGGAGCAACACCGGAACAGCTGGCGCAAGCTAAAAAAAAGTGCCAAACCACAGTGCAAGGGTTGTTTGATAGTCACGTGAGAATGGTCATTCAAAGCTACGATCTAGCGCAAGCGTGCATTGCGATTAATAACCTCTCTAAAGTAAAAAATGCAGAGGATGCACCTTCGGGAGAGACGCATACACCAAAGAGTGGGCAGATGATGATGATGGCGGGAATGGGGGGAATGATGGGTGGAGGTATGGCCGGAGGAGCAATGGGTGGGGCCGGGGGAATGATGCCACCTTCGATGGGTATGGGATCGAACCCCATGATGATGTCGATGATGGCATCAGGGATGACGTGTAAGGCCTCTGGACCTGAGACGCAAGATTACTTCTCTTGTAAAGCGTTGGTGAACGCCTTTGACGGTTTTATGATGACTCAGATGGTGACGCAACAAGGGGAGCAGATGTACACACAATTTCAAGCGGCCAAAGCACAAAATGAGGTGTTGTTGGCGCAAGGAAAGCAACCCGACTTGCAATTTGTAAAGATGCAGGAGCAGATGCAGGCGATGATGGGGGTGGCGCTTGGGCGTGCAAGTATGGAGGCGGCGAAGGCGGCAGCGTTTGGTGGACTAGCAATGGCGATGCCGACGAAAGCGACGCTCATTAGTGGGTGTGAGGAGGGATTTAGAAAAGCAAAAAATTTGGATAGTATTAGGAATAAGTTAAAATCGGTTCTGAATGCAATGAGAAATTACGCTACAGAGCATTGTGAGGGAGGAGTTACATGCCAAGGAGAAGCTGCCGCTGCTGATCCCCTTACACCACCCAATGCAAGTAGTAACAGGCCTGGAGATGAACCTCAAGGCAGTGTTCCTGCGGTAGCACCGGTTGGTGCGAGTGCACCAGGAGGTGTACACTTGCAGGAAGCCTCTTCAGGGCGGCCACCCTCTCGCTCTGGTGCAAGTGACAATAGTGATTCGGCCTCGGTGCCTGGGCATGCAGGCAGTAATGTGCTGGATTTTGGTCCTGTAAAATCTACGTCGGAGAAGTGGAGTCCAGATGGAAGCTATAGCAAAAGGACTTACTACAATGATCAGAAAGGAGGGGCAGCACCGCCCACAGAGGGGAAAAAATGAATATGAAAAATATCTTTGCAGTGGTGTCAAGAGGGATCGTCGTCGTGTTGCTGTTGTGTGTGCAGGTGCAAGAGAGCGCAGTTGCTGCGGATGAAGCTGACCGTCGCGCGGGGCCTGCAAGTGGTGATGATGCAGTGGCCATTGCAACCTGTGCGGAGCTAAAAACAGAGCTTTTTTCAGGAAAGGAGTTACTGGATGATGGAGGTGGCGGTAGGAGTATAAGAGATGTTGACAGTGGCACACAGGGCACAGGGGGGACGACGGTAGGGGGTGTGGTGGGAAGTGATGTCAATGTGTACCAGCAGTGTTTGAATGCGCTTAGGGATAGTGTGCCAAAGAAGCTTTGTGAGCGAGAGTTTAATGCCGATCCGGCGTTTTTGGCGAATAAGGCGGCCAAAGATTTTGGGCTGATGATGGCGGCGCAGGCGGCAACGCAGTCGGCGGCCAATACAGGGATGGGGATGATGGCGAAGAATCAGGCGGATCAGCTGGGTGAGATTGCTGCACGTTATAGAGCGGCGGCGGCGGCACAAGGTTCACCGTCGGTGTTGCCTCGTGACGATTTGCTTGCCGATGAGTGCCAGGTGGATCCTTCGCTTCCTAAGTGTAAATTAAAGCTTGGCGATAATGGTGAGCGCTTGGGCTTTGGCAATAGTGGTGACATTGTGATTAACCCCAATGCTGCCGGCACCTACGTTGAGGGGCTTACGGCCAATGCTGAGATGGATACCCAGAAGGCCGCTGGTAGGGGAGGCAATGCCGATCCCAATAAGGTTGGAGGGGCGCTGGGAGAGCATGGGGCCTTACCGGGTTATAAGGGAGATGGAAACTTTGAAGGTGGGGATGTGGGGGCGGCGACAGTGAAGCATGGAGGTGGTGGAGGCGGCGGCGGCGGCGGCGGTAGCGCTTCAGCTCCAGGAGCACCTGCGGTGGGAGGTGGCGGTGATAATCAGCAGAAGAAGGGTGCTGGTGGCAACACTGCTAGTACTATTGCCTTTGGAGGCAATAAGGGTGCGATTGGTTATCAAGGCGGTGGCGGTGGCGGTGGTAAAGATGGGGGCAAAGGGGAAAATCCTTTTGATAAGCTCTTGGGCAACAAAGATCCGACAGGCAAGGGAGAGAGGCTCGATTTAAGAGGGCCTGCCTCGAATGGAGGGGTGGCGGATTCAAGCACAGGGCTCTTTCTCCGTATCAGTAACCGCTATCAATCGGTGTATAAGAATAATCGCTTGGTGCTCTATGAGACAGTTGAACCTAAATAGTCTCAAGTAGTCTTAAATCTGCCAATTTTCTTACCTAGGTGAGAAGTCACAGATTCCCTGCTGGCATCGCTTGATGGCGATGTAAACGATTGATTTTCAGCATAAACAAGAAATAAAAAAAATCTTTAGCTCATGGTTAAGCTTGCTTCGATTACACTTGATCTTGAAACGTTTACAAACGCTTACTATTTTCTGATAAGGGGGTCATGCCATGAGAGTGGCAATACTTGCAATTGGATGGTTCATGATAGTGCTCGGCATCTCTATCTCTTGTTATAACAAAGATTCGCATGCGACTGCGAATGAGAGTGGATGTGATACTGCAATTTCACTGATCACTCCAGAGCTAGCGGCCATCTTACAAGCGAGTTACCCTAATGCAGGTAGTGTGGAGTTGCTAAAACTTTTTCAGGATAAGCAAAAACTAAACGAAATCTATTTGCAAGCGTTAGCAGAGACGGAGCGCATACTGGGAATAAAACTAAAAAGCATTCCCAAATTAACCATCTCCCCAGCAGCACTGCCTGGTTTTTTTAGCTCCCAAGAAAACCGAATCAATATCTCTCCAGCAGTTGCTTTGTCCTTCTATAACTTTGTAAGGCCGTACTTGAGAGGTAGTGACGATTTTGTTAAAACATTGCAGGCGCTGATGTCTCATGAGTTAACACATGCGATTCAAGATCAAGAAGTGCCTGGGTTAAAATATTTTACGCTGCTCCAGAAGGTGGGGGTAGAGTCTTTTGCAGTGTATGTTCAAGCGCAAACTTCGGAGCGATTGGGAGTTCAATATTTATTTGATATTTTGGTGAGAGTTTTAGGAGCGGAGGAATCGCTAAAGCAGATGGATAACATGTCTAGTAAAGAGTATCAATTCATGTTTGTCTTGAGTGATAAGCTAGCATCCAAAACCATAGAGCATTTTAACGGTGATAAGCTTAAGGCCCTAAAAACTTTATTGAAGTTGCCTCCTACAGCAGATGAGCAGGTAAGCAATCCCGATAAGTACATTGCACACTTGGCGTCTGTTCCTATAAAAGAACGAAGACTGCTTTTTCCACGATTTTCTAACTAGCGCCTACTTACCTCCAAAGAGAACCAGTGGCAGCGAGGCGGAGAGCAAGATCTCATTTACAGTTAGCTTTTTGGAGTAGACAGAGGCGTAGGAGTAACCGTCATAGATATACTGCTTATACTTCATGGTACGGTATTCGAGGTTTAGGCCTACAATATTGGCGATCACGTAGCTGATACCGGCGCCATAACCGCTCATCTGATTATATTTGCTTTTGTTGTCGATCAGGTGAGTGCCGGGAGAGCTTTCGCCTTTGATTTCTCCCTGTAAAAAGTAGGTGCCCCAGAGGCGCAGGTGCATGGGAAAGTGGTACCCGACAAAGAGACCACTTTGCTTTTTGGCGATATCATCTTTATAGGTGGTTGACCCGCTTTTAGAACTCATCTCAAAGCTTTGCATTGAGTATTCTCCACCAAGCATCAGTCCAGAAAAGACCACCCCGGCACGGCCACCGTAGATTAGTCCCGTATACTCATGCTCCCAGTTGCTGGTCGAAGCGTAACCACTACTTCCTGAACCTTGGATAACTTGACCAATATAGGGTTCAAGCAGGATACCGGCCTTCGCCTGCTTCATGGAGAAGGAGGTGGAGAAGAGAAGAGTTGTTATGAATAGTAGAGCAAGTAAAGTGGTTTTTTTCATAGATGGTCATCTCCATGGTAGGTATTAAATGTTGCTGATTGCTTTTCTTTTATTCTCTCTTGAAAACAAAATTTCTTCAAGCATTGTTCCTTTAACTTTTTTGCAAGGGCAACCGAAAAGAGTAGGAATGAACTCTTTTTTATTGGAATGAAAGAGGGCCGTAAACAAGGATCATTTATGGGCACACGTTTTTTCACTGCATGGACGGTGATTTTTGCACTTTTAATGTTTGAACTCTCCCCTTATAGCGTTTATGCCATGAGCGGAGCAGTTGCCGCTGAAGGGGTGGTGCTATCAACACCTGTACCAAAAGCAACTCAACATGAGCAAGGGGAGGGAAATGTCCCCTCTATCCCTTTTGAGCTGCAAGGGTATGAGCAGGCGCGGGCCGCAGGTGGAGATTTGGCCTTGATGGTTTTAAATCCGCTGCTGATGCTGATGGTGGGGATGTATGCGACCTTTTCGATGGCGATGGCGCTCACCAGCTGTAAGATGTCCATGGTGGCGAAAGCTTCTCTGGTAGTCTTTTGGATAGGGATGATTGGATACATCATCTCTGAGGTGATCTTCATGGTAAAGTACAAGAATGTGACGGCAGAGACAATCAAAGGGCTTAAGACAGGGAAGGCGATTAACGATCAAATCGTCTATGTGCACACCATGGCGAAAAATGTGAAAGAGTATAGAGATGCACTCTCTCTGAAAATGAAGGGAACCATTGTGGTGGGTGGGGTGTTTGTGGTTTCCGCAGTGCTTGCCTATGTGGAGTCCTTTCTGGGGCATGCAAAAGCGAGCAATCCTTTGACCGGCCCTGGTGTTATTGCCGAGGAAGCTGCGGAGCAACCCTCTGAAGAGTGTGTGGATAGCTCCGTCTCGCTTAAGGAGAGGATGACTAGTAAGGCAATAATTGCAAAGTACGCCGCTTTTTCTGGGATCGCATTAGTGGCGCCGGTGGGACTGGCGGGACTGGCACTCCTTACTCCTGGAAAGGCAGCGGGGGCGCAGGGCGATCGCGCAACCAGTGTTAACAACCCTGGGATTGCAGGATCTCCAGGCCCTAGCAGCAGCAGCATCAGTGGCCAAAATAGCGACGACCCGCAAATAAAAAAATTGGCGGAGCAGGCGAACAAGGGGAGTGCGCGCTTAAAAAACCCTGATGAGATTGTGGAGATCTTATCGCTAACGGTGGCACCGGTGGTAGGGGTGGCCATTGGGCTACTTATTTACTACTTTGCCGGCAAACCTCCCAAAAAGTGTGTGGCGGCAACGGATAACCATCCGCTCGATGCTCTTCCTGAGTGGTTTTGTGTGCAAGCAATGCGCGGGATTTTCCTCTCGGTGATTGCAGGGATTACCTTTTCCCTCGGTGCGATCTTGGTGAAAAAGTTGGAGGAGGTGGAGCGTAGGCTTGGTTACCTTAACGGGGTGATCGAGGGGCTAAAGGCCACCAAACAGCTTGGCCAAGATCCGCTTAAGCTAACGGCGGATGGACTAAAGGATGCAACCATCAACGAGGAGAACATCTCACTCTATGAAAATATCAATGAGAATATGGCCGATGTGTGTGTGAATGCGACTACGGGTGCCGCTAAACTTGACTTGCGCTGTGGTTGTGCCAACAAACCAGGAGGGTGTATGCCGGAACCACTGACGATTCCCAGTGTCTATCAAAATTTTCCGCTGCCTGGAGGCTTTGCTAGTGCCGGCAACCAGTTCCTTGGTTATGCCAACGCCTTAAATAGCAATCGCAGTGCTTTAGGCCAGGTATCGGCAGGGCAGGTGTTGCAAGGGGCGGCCAAGCTACGTCGTCTCGAGGACGATGTTAAAAAACAGATTAACGAGCAACTAAAAAAGAGTGGGCGACCAGCGATCGATTTTCAAAAGGAAGAGCTTAAAATGTATAAGGGACTGGTGAATGGCGCCAAGGCCGCACTCAACCAAGGTGGATTTAGCGATAATCAAATCATGGGGATGGGGGGCCAGCTCGGTGTTGGCGATCGTGAGGCCATGGATAATCTGGCCAAGGAGCTTGCTAAAAAAGAGGGCGTCAGTAGTGGTGGTGCCGCTTCCGCTGCGGGTGCTGGAGATGGTAAGAAGGGTGAGGGCGAGGATGAGTTTACCCTTGTCGACGAGTTGCCACCTCCGGTGGCGGCAGTTGGCGATGCGGACAATGCTCTCATCGATGCTAACGACAAAGAGCACTCGTTAGAGGAGTTCGAGGAGAGTTATCAAGATATTCATAACAATCCCAAAGAGTCGATCTTCGTACTCGTAAGTACCCGCTACAAGCGCACCGCCTACCCCCGCTTCCTCGAGCTCAAACCCTAAGATGGCCTATTTATGACTACAAATGGTTCCCACACGCCTTTAGGTAATAAATAAACACCTGGCGCTGACTCTGCTCCATCACTGACGATGTGACAAATACCGGCCAACATTACGGCGAGAATAACATCGAAAGCGTTGTGACTATCACCACACCCAGCAACCAAATTGGCCATAGGGCCTTCGGCAAAAAGATAGATCTGCTTAGAACCGATATCAACTTCTCGTATAAAGGGAAGTAGCTCCCGATGAGGATTTAACAAGAGAGCAGGCACATCTATTTCACTTGCTTGATGGCCAACATTCATAAGAATAACTCCGTCTCGCATAAGGGGATAGTGTTCTGCTCGAATGATAGCGCTAGCTCCAGTTGCGGTCACAATAACATCTGATTCACGAATGGCCTCTTCCCACCAAACCAAAACCGATCACACTTACCCGTTTCCCATGGAGAGTTAGTCCCGTGCGCGAAAGAAAGGCGTGCCAGGCGATCAGGCCAACCATGTGACGGTTATGCAGCCCCTCTTTCACAGGGACATCAATCGCGTTAGATTGCTTTATAGGCAAGGTAGGCAAAGTAAAGGTGGCCAAGAATAAAGGCAACACCACCCAGTGGCGTAATCGCCCCCAGTAGTTTTATCTCTGTGATCGCCAAAGCGTAGAGGCTTCCACAAAAGATGATAATGCCTGCGACAAAAAGGAGTGCAACGATAAGGCCACTGCTATTGCTTGCGATCTCTGGAAAGAGTTTCATAAAAAACCCCAAGGCCATAAGTCCCAAGGCGTGGTAGAAGTGGTATTGAACTGCAGTTTGATAGATTGCTTGTGAATAGGGGGTAAAAACATTTTTTAAAGCGTGAGCACCAAAGGCACCCATTCCCACCCCGAGGCCCATTAAAAGTGCGCCTACTGCAATCCATACTTGGCCCATCATAAACATACTCAACATAGCGGATAACTCCTGATCGTGTTGTTTGAAATCCAGCTATAGCTATTTCAAAAATTGTCTTAAATAGCAAGCCAGTAGTTTTTTAGAAGTCATCGGCTTCTAAGAGGAGCGATTTTTGGAGATCGAGGGCGCTTGGGGAGGCACACTCTTTGAAGAGGCGTTCTGCCTGAGATTTGAAGGCGTTTTGTAAAACGCTTGCTACTGCGAGCGCGTTTTGGAAAGGGTGTGAGTGTGAATTTTGGCGAAGCTCTTCTATTATAGTTGAGAATTTTTTTTCAGCGGCCTCGCTTAGGTGATAACCGCTTTTGTGAGCAAGTTTGCGGCAAAGGGAGAGTAGCTCGCCACTATCAAGATCTCTAAAGTCGAGGGTGCTACTGATCTTTCCTTGCAAATGCTTGTGTGATTTTAAAAGTGCTTGCATGGGAATTGTAGGGCCGGAAAGAATAATCGCAAGATTGTTGCCATACTCGCTCATGGCACTGGAGATGGTATCAAGTGCTTCTGTTGCATAGGTATCGCCAAGCAAGCTGTGTGCATCGGAAATGAAAAGAATTCCCCCTAAGGCCTCCTTGATTTTTTCTTTGGTTTTTAGGGAGGTTTGACCAAGATAGGCAGCAACCAAAGAGGAGCGATCTGCTGTGATCACGTGGCCGCTACTCAGTAACTCGCTTTCGAAAAAATAGTCGCCTAAAATATGGGCCACGCTATTTTTTCCGGTTCCGGGATTGCCACAAAAAACCATGTGCAAATTCAATTCGTGACTGGGGCCAGTGCTGGCGGAGTGTTTTAACTTTTGCAGTTTTAAAAAATCGCTGAGCTTTCTTAGCTCTCTTTTGACCTCTGTTATGCCATGGAGCTGTTGCAACTTCTCAAGAGAGGAGTGCTGCTTTTCCAGAGGAGGAAGTTTTTGATCGTCGGCAGGATCGGGCGTGAAATCGGAATAGACCAATTCGAGCAGTTGCGCTTGCGATAGCTCAGTCAAGTTTGCCGTAGAGAGGCGTAGTGCTTGTTGTGCAAGCGCTTTCTCAATCAAGTTGCGAACGGCGCGGCCATTGCCAAAGAAGCGACCTTTACGCCCTTGGCGAAGCAGTCGCATGCAGTAGTGGCGATTCTCCTTGGCAACGCTTAGTTTTAACTTAGAGAGCATGAGATCGAAGATGTGGCCTAGCTCTTCGTCGCTATAATCATCAAAGGAGATCAGGTGGGGAATCCGGCCTTTAAGGCCTGGATTTAGGTGTAAAAAATTTCGCATCTCTTCGGTGTAGCCGGCCAAGATCAAGACAAAATCGTTGCGGTAATCCTCCATGAGTTTTACCAGGGTATCGATACACTCCTGTCCAAAATGATCCTCGTTAGAGTTTTTGAGTGCATAGGCCTCGTCGATGAAGAGGATGCCTCCCATCGCTTTCTTGACGACGGCGGTGGTTTTAGAGGCGGTCTGGCCAACATACTCTGCCACTAAATCGGAGCGGGAGACTTCAATCAGCTGTCCCGTCTTGAGAGGGCCCAGCTTTTTTAGCTCTTGAGCATAAAAGCGGGCAAAGGTGGTTTTTCCGGTTCCTGGACTACCTGCAAAGAGCGCATGCAAAGTGACCTCGACAGCGGAAAATCCTCTGCGCACACGCTCTTGATTGATTTTTGTAAGCGCAATAACCTGTGCCAGCGCTGCTTTGGCAGCGTTTTGCCCGATGAAATCGGAGAGCTTGATCTCCTCTTTTGGAGCAGAAGGAGTTTCCGATCCCTTCTCATCGCTTATGGGAGGGCGCAAGGCCTCTTTGATTTTGGAGTAGAGGTGCTCTCCCCAGATCTCTTTTAAGAGTTGCTCGCTATCATTTAATGGGTCGGAGTCGGAGGAGGATTTTTTTTGTGTTGTCATAGTTGATCATTAGGTTTGAAGTTTATTAGAAACATTATATATTAGAGATTATTGATCTGAAACAGGGGTGCACATGGAATTAGTCATTTTATTTTTAGCTTTGCTCAGTTGGCCCTTTTCCCTCGTGGCGGAGGAGTTTGCCTTTGTGGATTCTCCACCGCTTGCCAAAATAGTTAGTGAGCGCGTTCAAGATTGTAGCGCTACCACTCCCATGCAGATTCCGATCATCACCTGGGGAGGCGACATCCCTACCATTTTTGCCAATGGCAATAAACTGGAGACGACGAAAGACTCCATCTTTGGAAAATTGGAGCTTAAGCTTAAATTACAGCGAGAGGATGTTTTTATGAATCAAGTGAAGGCCTACTTGCAATGCAAGTCTCCTTATTTGCGAGGAACGCTCTCCATGATTCAGATGGCATCGGAGGTTCTCTCTAAAGATAGTAGGAGCAAACCGGTGGTGATTTATCAGCTGACTTGGTCTGCCGGTGGGGATGCCTTGGTGGTGAAGGGTGCAATTAAAACCCCCAAAGATCTCAAAGGCAAAACCATTGTGGTGCAAGCGTATGGTCCGCACATTGATTACCTCGGAAAGATTTTAAAAGATGCTGGACTGAAAGTGAGTGATGTAAAAGTGCGCTTTACCAAAGATCTTACTGGCAGCAAGCAGTCGCCGATGAATGCCTTATACCGCGCCGATGTGGATGCGGTGTTTGTGATTTTTCCCGATGCCTTGAAGTTAACCTCCAATGGTACAGTTGGAACTGGTGCTGAAGATTCTGTCAAAGGCGCTAAGATCATGCTCACGACGAAAACCGCCAGCAGGATTATCTCCGATGTCTATGCCGTTCGTTCCGACTATTTTACTAGTCACAAAAAAGAGGTGATGAAATTTGTCCAGGGATTGATGAAGGGGCAGGAGGAGACCAAGGCCTTGTTTAAAGATAAAGCGCAAAGAGGGGTGGAGTTTAAGGCCGCCCTCTCCGGTGTTGCCAAAATACTTCTTGATAGTGAACAGGCGGTGGCCGATGCAGAAGGGATGTATGCTGATGCCTATTTTACCGATTGGAATGATAATCTAAAATTTTTTAAGGATCAGAAGTACCCTCGCGGTTTTGCTAAATTAAACCAGGAGATTAAAGAGACGCTGGAGGCGCTACAAATGCTCTCCTCCTCATCTTCATTATCTAGGGGTGGAGGGGAGTTGGTGCAAGCGGAGTGGGACTACAACCTTTTAAAGAAGGAGCTCAAGGGCAGCGCTAATCCTGAAGCGGATGCTCCTAAATTTAATGCAGACAAGGCCTCCCAGGTGGTGAGCAAAACGGCGTCAGAGGGTGATCTCTTTACATTTGAGGTGAACTTTAAGGCCAATCAAAACTCCTTTTCCACGCAGGAGTATGCGACGGCCTTCCAAAAGGCGGTTGATCTTGCTGCCACTTATGCCGGTGCCGTGGTCACCATTGAAGGCCACTCCGATCCGCTCGGATACCTGCAGAAGAAAAAAGAGGGAGAGAGCGCTTTAGTGTTATCGCGGATCCGTCAATCGGCGAAAAATTTAAGCTTATCGCGTGCGATGGCGGTTAAGGATAGTCTTTTACAGTACGCTAAGAGCAAAGGGATCTCTGTGGATCCTGGGCAATTTGTGATTGTCGGTAATGGCATTGATAAACCCAAAACCGGCCTTTGCGGTTCCGATCCTTGTGCTCCTAAAACTCAAGAGGATTGGCTAAGCAATATGCGAGTGGAGTTTCGTATCTTGCAAGTGGAAGCAGAGGCCAGTGTCTTCCAAAGTTTGGAATAAATTGGAATAATCGAGGAAGAGGAAAAGGTAGGTGTGATGAAAGCTATTCTTGTAATTGTTTTATTGCTAGCAGTGGCGATCTTTTTACAATCGAAATTTAGCAGTAAAAGTAGTAGTGAGCAACAGGAGGTGGTGAAAACGGAGACCCTGCTTTTACCGTGGCCTGGCGTTTTAAAAGAGGGGGAGCATTTAGAGAGTGTCGAGCGCTTTATTACGAGGAACTACTATATTATTCTCGATGGATCTGGAAGCATGGGCGAGAGTAGATGTTCCGGAAGCTCTACTAAAATAGAGGTGGCCAAAGAGGCCTTCCATAAGTTTATAGGATCCATTCCCAACAATGCTAACGTTGGTCTTGCGGTCTTTGATCGAGAAGGATTGTTCGAACGTGTAGCTTTGGCAACAGAGAATCGTACGCTCTTAAACGAACAGGTAATGGCCGTAACTGTAGGAGAGGGGACTCCGCTGCGAGAGGCGATCTTGCTGGGCTTTCAAAAGTTGTCGGCACAAGCAGCAAGACAACAAGGTTATGGTGAATACCACCTTTTGCTGGTGACTGATGGTGAGGCCAATGAGGGCCAAGATCCGACAGCAGTGGTGGACGCGATTTTGCAGGGTTCTCCAGTGGTCATTCACACCATCGGTTTTTGTATCGATGAAAACCACTCTCTAAACCAGAAGGGACGTATTTTGTACCAGTCGGCAGATTCGCCTGAAGAGTTACAGCAAGGCCTCCAAGAGGTTTTGGCAGAGGCCGTGGAGTTTCAGTCCCAGCTGCAGGTGGATAGCTTTAAGCAAAGCAGTGGCAACCAATGAAAACCAGTGCAAAACTTTTTTTTATCATCACTACTGTCGGTATCTTCTTGATGTTGGGGTACTATTTTGCAAAACCTTTTTGGGTGAAGAAGATTCAAATCTCCTCCTCTGATGCTGGCCAAGCGGAGGCCACACTTACCATTGGAGTTGATAGTTGGGCCGGCTATCTCCCTCTGTGTAGCGGTGAAATGCGCAAGCGCTTACTAAGCAAGGGGCTCTTACTTCAGTGTGAAAATGATAATGGTAACTATGCAGAAAGGATGCAAAAGCTTTACCAAGGAAAATTGGATTTTGCCGTGGCCACGGTGGACTCCTATATTTTAAATGCTGCTCAGTACGACTTTCCCGGGTCCATCATCATGGTGATTGATGAGTCCAAGGGAGGGGACGCCATCGTTGCTTTAAAAGATAAGATCTCTAAACTTGATCAACTGAAAACAAAACAAGGCTGGAAGATTGCATTTACTCCCGCCTCTCCTAGTGAACACCTCTTAAAGAGTATCTCCTCGCACTTTGATCTGCAGGCGATCAGGAATAAAAAGGGTGCTTGGAGAGTGGAAGTGAGTGGTTCTGAAGAGGCGAGAAAGCGACTGGAAGCAGGAGAGGTTGATCTTGCAGTCCTTTGGGAACCCGACATCTCCAAGGTGCTTGCCAGTGAAAAGATGGTTAAACTGATTGGCACCGAGGATACCAGGCGTTTGATTGTGGATATTTTAGTGGTGAACCGCAAGCTGGCCAAGGATCATCCCGAGTGGGTGAAAAAATTACTGATGGAGTATTTTAACGTTCTAAAATTTTTTAGAGATAATCCTCAAAGCTTAGTCGAGGAGATACGCTCACAAAGCAAAATTTCAGAGGAGCAAGCGCTCCAGGTGCTTCAAGGAGTGCGGTTTGTTAATTTAACGGAGAATGCGCGTGATTGGTTTGGCATTCCGGTGAATGGCCAGGGAAAAGATGGACTGGTCAGTACAATTGAATCCACCGTAGAGATCTTGCTCGAGCATCACGATTTCAAACAATCACCCCTGCCGGAGCGCGATCCTTATCGCTTGCAATATCGTACTTTCGTGGAGGAGTTGGTAAGCGATTTAACTCAATTTGGGAACACTAGTGAGCAGCTGCCCAGTGGTAGTGGTGGTGGATTTCCTCCGCTTACTCCTGAACAGTGGGAGGCCTTAATGGAGATAGGCACACTTAGAATCCGCCCCATTCCCTTTAAAAGTGGCACCATGGAGCTGGATGAAAACGGGGAGGCGGAGCTTGATTTACTGGTTCAAAACCAACTTTATCACTACCCTAATTTTAGAATTTTGGTGACGGGACATACCGGGAGTCGTGGTGATCGTCTGGCCAATCAAGAGCTCTCCTTACAGCGAGCGGAGGCGGTTAAAAAATATCTACTGGAGAAGCATAACTTAGATACAAATCGTATCCACTGCCTGGGAATGGGATCGGAGCGCCCTTTGCCGCAAGACCCGGGGGAATCAGAAAGAAGTTTTGAATATCGCTTGCCTCGAGTAGAATTAAAATTGTTGGCACCAACTATTTAAGAATTTAAGCATTGAGACCGTTTTATGAATGATCTTAGAAAAAATAGTGCTAAAGTGGTTTTACAAGAGAGCTTGCAACACCCACTCACTCTCTTTCCAACGGCCGCAGGAATTTTGGGCGGGGTGGGCTCTGCGCTTTTTGGGGTCACTGCGCTTAGCGCTTCGCTGGCGATTGCAGGAATCACTATCGGGCTTGGAAGCTTACTTTTGAACTACTTCTATCGAGGCGACTACTTTATTTCCCGCCACCTCAAAGCGCTGCAAGTGCAGGCCGATCGACAGATGCAGCTACTAAGCGAGCGCTTAAAGCAATCGCTTAACCAGCGTGAGTTAACCACGGAAGCTTCCCAGTTTGCAAAGCAGGCGCTTACACAATTAGAGCTATTGCAAAAAAAGTATCAAGGACTGAAAACACTTTTAGAGCGAAAATTAAATCCGCAAGAACTCACCTTTGGGCGTTTTTTAATGAGTGCCGATCAAGTTCACCATGCAATTTTGGACAATTTGGATATGATTGCGGATAAGCTTGCGGGACTTGCCTCCATTGATCAGCGCTACTCCGAAACCCGCATTCGCGAGATCAAACAACAACGTAGCATGGATGCGGCAGATGAGGAGGAGCTTAAAACGCTGCAGGCACGAGAAGAGTTAAGAGTCGCACACATGGAGAAGATTAATGTTTTGCTAACCTACAATGAACAAGCACTCACGGCGCTGGATAAGAGTAGTGCTGCGATCACGGAGATGAAGGGTAAGTCGGGCCGCTCTCCAGTGGACCTCACCTTTGCTACGCAAGAGTTGGAGAGCATAGCAAACAGAGTACGAAACTTATAATAAAAATCAAATCAATCTCGGGAGGTTTATGATGTCTACCAATACGCTACAAGTTGCAGATGCCAAGAGCATTCGAGAAGATCTCGGTCTAAGTGAAACTGCCGATCTTGCAAAAAAACAGCTAGAGCAAGAGCTCGCAAGTGAGGCCGATAAATTTGTTAATGCCATCTTAAAACTAAATGCTGACGATGTTAGTGCTAAGGCCGATGGTAAACTTGCCATTGATAGCATGGGGGTTGGTTTGCAAAGACAAGCGGCCCAGCAAAGTAGCATGCTTAACCGGCCGGTAAAAGAGCTCTCCAAACGTGCTGAGGATGGAAGTGATGTCTCCAATGCTTTGATTAACCTTAAAATGGAGGTGGAGGCCTTGGATCCCGCACGCTTTGATTTTGAGGCGGGTTGGGCCAGTCGGATCGTGGGCATGCTTCCGGGGGTTGGCACCCCTTTAAAGCGCTACTTTAGCAAATATGAGAGTGCACAGACGGTGATTCAGGCAATTGTCAATTCGCTGGAACAAGGAAAGGAGCAATTGATTCGGGATAACAGCACGTTGTTAGCAGATCAGAAGGTACATCAAGAGCTTGCCTCTAAATTAAGCAAGGCCATTATGCTAGCGCTGGCCATAGATAAAAAACTAGAGGAGAAATTACAAGCGGAGGTGGCAAAAGATTCTAATCAATACCACTTTATTGCAGAGGAGTTGCTTTTTCCCTTACGCCAAAGGATCCTCGATTTACAACAACAATTGGCCGTCGGCCAGCAAGCGATTTTGGCGATGGAGATTATCATTCGTAACAACAAGGAGCTCGTCAGAGGGGTGAATCGCGCGCTCAATGTTACCGTTAGCGCTCTACAAGTGGGGGCCACTGTGGCCTTGGCCTTGATTGATCAAAAGAGTGTGCTGGATAAAGTTGAAAACATTAATCGCACCACCTCAGATTTGATTGCGAGCACGGCCGAGCGATTGAAAATCCAAGGAGCACAAATCCACAAGCAAGCTTCCAGCTCTCAACTGGACATGGAGTCGTTAAAGCGCGCCTTTGCCGATATTAAAATTGCCATGGATGATATTGCCAGCTTCCGTTTAAATGCGCTTCCACAAATGGCACAAAGTGTATTGCAATTGGATCAGCTGACAGCAGAGAACCAGAAAGTGATTGAAAAAATGCAAAAGGGTAATCAAGCTACTCCTAAAATTACCATTGATCTTAAATAAGGAGCTTTGTATGAAATTAAAACTATTCTTGGTCGCATTCCTAACTTTAGTAAGTGTAAGTGCAACTCTGTACGCAGCAGAGAGCAAAGAGTTTGATGTGTGCTGGTCACACTATACCGGTTGGGAGCCGTGGGCCTATGCTGATGAAAAGGGTATTTTAAAAAAATGGGCGGATAAGTTTGGAATTAAAATCAAACTCACTTTAGTGAACGACTACATTGAATCGATCAACCTCTACACCACTGGAAAATACCAAGCGTGTACCATGACCAACATGGACGCACTAACGATTCCGGCCGTAGGTGGAATCGATAGCACCGCCTTGATCGTTGGCGACTTTTCTAATGGCAATGATGGGATTTTGACAAAAGAGGAGAAGTCGGTAAAAGAGCTTAAGGGAAAATCGATCAAGCTGGTACAACTCTCTGTCTCTCACTACCTCTTGTCACGGGCATTAGAGATGAATGGTCTTGCAGAAAAAGATGTAACTCTCGTAAACGCTAGTGATGCCGATATCGGTTCGCTTTTTATCTCAGATCCTAAAGCGGTTGTTGTCACTTGGAATCCCATTTTGATGAGTGCTAAAAAAGATAAGAATGCAAAAATTATTTTTGATAGCTCAAAAATTCCTGGTGAGATTATTGACCTGATGGTGGTGCGAACCGATGCTCCTGACACTTTAAAAAAGGCATTGGTAGGTGCTTGGTTTGAAACCATGAAAATGATGAATGTCTATGAAGCAAAGGATGTAAAGGCGGCAACAGAGGCCATCGAGTTCATGGCGAAGAAGGCGGGCAGTAGTGCTCTTGAATTCAAAGCACAGCTACAAACTACCTCCATGTTTTATGATGCTAAAAAGGCGGTGGAGTTCACCAAAAGTAAAAAATTAATAGAGACCATGGACTATGTTCGCAGCTTTTCTTTTGATCATGGACTTTATGGACAAGGAGCAAAGAGTAAAGATTTAGTGGGGATGGAGTTTCCTGGTGGCAAGATCCTTGGTGATCCTAAAAATATCAAACTTCGTTTCAATGCAACTTATATGAGTGATAGCAACTTATGAGTAACTTATTTTGTTTTGCAGGATACGCTAAAGAGCGTTCTAAGTGGCCTGGTAGGTGTTATGCTATTTTTCCCTTCCTCGTGCTCGCAGCACTCTATTTGTACGCTTCTTATGCACGCTTAAGTGAGAATCCCCAAGACAAACTCTTACCCTCGATTGCACAAATGGTGGAGGCCACTCAGCAAATGGCCTTCACCCCTGATAAGCGAAGTGGGGAGTATCTTCTCTGGCAAGATAGCTTTGCAAGCTTAAAACGCATCTTTATCGGGATGGGGGCCGCTTCACTTGTGGGGTTATGCCTAGGGATACTTTGCGGACTCTTTGCTTTTTTTAGATCCCTACTTATTCCCTTTATTGTCTTTATCTCCATCATCCCTCCTCTGGCGATTTTGCCTATTCTCTTTGTTGCCTTTGGAGTGGATGAACTTGCCAAGGTGATGCTGATTTTCATCGGGGTTGCTCCAGTGATCACCAGAGAGATGTTTTTAGCAGCAAAAAATTTTCCCCTAGAACTTTTGACCAAGGCCATGACTTTGGGAGCGAACCCCTGGCAAGTTTGCGTACGTATTGTACTTCCACAACTCATCCCACGACTGCTGGAAACTGTAAGGCTCTCCCTTGGAAGTGCCTGGATCTTTTTAATTGCGGCCGAAGCAATTGCTTCCACCGATGGACTTGGTTATCGCATCTTCTTGATGAGAAGGTATTTGGCGATGGACGTGATTATTCCCTATGTTTTTTGGATCACCATCCTTGGATTTGCCTTTGATTTTATTATTATTCGCTTTATTTTGTGGAGATACCCATGGTTCATGAAGTAAAACACCTCTTGCATCTTGAAAATGTGTATCAAAGTTACGGCAGCAAACTAATTTTGGATAATATCGATCTTACAGTTTCTGCCGGCGAGCTTTGCACTGTGGTGGGGCCAAGCGGTTGTGGTAAATCAACTTTGCTACGATTGATTGTGGGCCAGGAGCAACCGCACTCCGGAACTGTTTTGATCGAGGGGAAGAGCGTAGGGATTCCCGATAAGCGCCGAGGCATCGTTTATCAGAAGTACTCCCTTTTTCCGCACTTAACGGTTCTGGAAAATATTTTGCTGGGTAAGCGCTTAACCCTAGGTAGCTTTGAGTGGCGTAAGCAAAAGCGGCAAATAAGTGAAGAGGCCTTGGAGTTTCTAAAAAAAGTTCACTTGCAAGAGCATCGTAACAAATACCCTCATGAACTTTCAGGAGGGATGCAACAGCGAGTTTCCATCGTGCAAACCCTGATCATGAAACCCGATATCGTTTTAATGGATGAACCCTTCGGCGCTTTAGATCCTGAAACCAGAGAGCAGTTGCAGATCTTCTTGCTGGAGTTATGGGAAAACCACCCCATGACCATCTTTTTTGTTACCCACGACCTGATGGAGGCGGTCTACCTCGGAACCAGAATCTTGGTGCTGTCTCACTACTACAGTGATGATCGTGGCCATGCCCCCGAAGTTCGTCGAGGCGCCCGCATTGTCGCCGATTACCCGTTAGAAAGAGTTGCAAGCTCCACCACCATCAAGAGCAGCAAAGTGTTCACCGATTTAGTTCAGCAAATCAGAAAAGAGGGTTTTGATCCCAAGAGCACTACTCACGTGAGCGCGTTCAATTTAAAACACAAAGACTCCTTCCAAACCTTAACTCCAGAAGAGCACGCTCCTTAAAAGCATAAATCCCTTCCAAAATTCACGACCTTTCTTGCCCAATTGTGTTTCATGCGCTTTTTTAAGATATTGATTAGTAACTCGCTATAATTTTACCAACCTCTCATTAGGTGGAGTTAATGAAATTATTAAACAAAAAAACTTTATTATCATCATCATTGCCAATATGCTTGCTCTTAAGTTTTTCTCTTGCGATCAGTACTAAAGCTAAAGCTAGAGATGAAGATGAAGAGAGTGGCAGTGCTGCTGCTACTGCGGTAGAGGGGAAGCCAGCACCGACAGCGATGGATGCTTATCGCGAGTTAGAGCAAGGGAATAAACGGTTTGTGCAAAATCGTATGATCCATCCCAAGCAAGATCAATTTACCAGATCCTTACTTAGCAGTGGACAAAAACCAAATGCAATAGTGCTCTCCTGTTCCGACTCACGTGTGCCTCCTGAGATTCTTTTTGATCAAGGGTTGGGACAAATTTTTGTGGTAAGAACGGCGGGGCAAGTGGCAGACTCCATCGCCATCGGAAGTATTGAGTATGCACTTGAGCACTTGGGAACTCGGCTGCTTATTGTCTTAGGCCACGACTCTTGTGGGGCAGTGAAGGCGACACTAGCGACCCCTCCAGGAAAGAGTAGTGGTTCTCTCCACATCGATCGTATCATTGAGAGTATTCGCCAAAATTTAGGGCCGATCAATGAGAATGCACCTCTGGTTGATAGCAAACTCATTTCCAAAGTACGCGATAATGTGAATGCCGAGATCAAGGCCCTCATTGCCAAGTCCCACATTATCCGTGAATTTATTGATAAGGGAGAGTTGGTGATTGCCAGTGGGATTTACCATCTAGATTCGGGAGAGGTAGAGTTTTGGTCGGCGGGAGTACCCATTATCATCGATGCCTTGCCTAAGATGCGGATGCAACAGCATACCGATAGGCCTCCTCTGCCACCCCAGCATTTAGAGAGTGCTGGAGGGGATCGGGATCGTGCTCGTGCTCGTATCATTAATCGCAAAATTCTCTATTCCGATCCTGGACCTGGCCTAGTGAAGAGTAGGCACCATTAAAAGTTTAAGAGAAGAAGTTTGTTTTTTCCTAGGATGAAGGCAGGAAGGCATGAAAGCACTGTATGTGAATGATAATCCAGAGGAGACCGAACATGTAAGCCGCCTCTTTCAAGTGCACTTTTCAAAGATCTCACTTCTAAGTGCTGCCTCTTGGAAAAGCATTCGTGATATTTTTGCCTATGATGGTCCTTTTGGTGTGGTGATTATTGAGGCCACCATCAAGGATGATAATCCGGCGGAGATTGCCAGCAAGCTTGTGGATATGAATGGGCATCGTCCTTTTGTCTTTGTGGGGCCAAAAACCTTTATCGAAACTAGGATTAATGAAGCCACTTTCCGTTCTCATGAGGCCAATCAAATTCTTTATAGACCTTTTTCAGTGGATGATTTTAAAAGTGCGATCTCCGCCACTCTCGATTGGGCCCAAAAAGAGGAGTTTGAGCAATCTATTATTGAGGTACCCTATAACGATTTTATGCCGATCAAACTTAGAAATTTTTATCTTTATAGTGAAATTCCTTACGATGCTTACTTAGAGGTGGGTACGGGTAAGTTTATTAAAATCATCAATAAGAATAAACGTTACTTGCACTCTAGGTTTTATGAGTATTCTCATCGTGGAGTAAAGTTTTTGTACTTGCGGCAGGAAGAAAATCTGAAGATGCTGACGACGATTATGGGAACAGTGAGTGAGCGTTTGTCCAAGATGAATGAGCGTATAGAGAGTGTCTCTACCGACCTTTTTCCTGAAATGATGATGTTGCAAATTCGCGGTGTCTCCGCTATTCACCAGATTATGCAAAGTGTGGGAGTGCATGAGGCAATGATTACTGTTTGTGAGAATATGATTGCGAGTGCTTCATACATTTTTGATCGCTTACAGGGGATTGAAGAGGTGATTCGTATTTTTCCCTTTAAAGAAAACGATATTGCTGAGCAAAGTGTGCTTATTCACTATGTGTGTTTAGGCATCCTGCAAGGGATGCATTGGGATTCTAACATTTCTAGACGTAAAGTTGGCCTGGCAGCAATCATTCACGATGCACTTTTAAAGAATGAAAAGATGATCGAGATTTCAACCTTAAAAGATCCTGAACTCTTGAAGTTTTCACAAAAAGAGCAGAAGGAGTTTAGCGAGCATACCATCAAGGCGGCCTTACTCTCCCATGGGTTTACTGGTTTTTCCGATGTCGATTTCATTATTGAGCAACACCATGAGCATCCAGAGGGGCTGGGATTTCCTCATAAGTTAAACGCTTTTGACATCACACCGCTGGCAGCAACTCTTATCATTTCCAGGCGTTTTGTGAATGAACTTTCTCGCAAAGAGAGTGGTGCTAGCAATTTACGGAGTATCGTGCGCAAGCTTGCGGTAACCTATAGTAGTGGAGGTTTTAAAGAGGTGATACGCGCTCTCGATAATCATGTCAAACAACTGGATCGGCATTCGGCAACAAAGAGTTCTACAAAAACGGCGCGCTCACGCTTGCGCTGATTCTTTTACGGGTACGGCCCTACCAGCTTACAACATAGCTAAGAAAGGTGGAGATGATATTTCCTGTAAGGTCAGAGTAGCCGCCCCCTTGTCCCTCTTTTACTGGACGATAAAGTTGGGTGTAGGCGTCTCGAAAATTGACCATATGATAGAGTAACTCCACCCCAATATAGGACTCTCGCAATTTAATCGGAAATTCTAAACCCAAACCGAGGGCCGCCCCAATGGCCCCACTGGACTCATTGGGAACTGCAGTTTGATCGATAAATTTACTGGTCTGATTCCAAAATTCCGCGCGAGCGATAGCGTAAGGATTAGAGTAGGTGATAGCGGTGCCAAGATCGGAAGTATCGAGGTAGTAGCGATAGAAGAAAAAGGAGCGGAACATGTTAACTTCGATCAGACCTGCTCCTCCTGGCAGTTGAAAACCTTTCGTGGGTTCATTCACCATCATATAGTGTTTGGAGTAGGCGGCCCCCAGACCAAAGGCCATTTGAAAATTCATAAAGTAGACGAGGGAGATGCCTAGTGAGGGATGCTTATCCTCATAGGCAATTCCACGATTGCCGGTAAAACTGGTCAGCCCGGCGGAGATATTGAAGGAGTAGTAACGGCCGTAACGGTAGAAGCGCTCATCCTCTAATACTTGGGAGGCCTCAATATCTTCACTATAGTCGGTAAAGATATCTCCACTGGTGTTTAAATCATCCTCGTCAATGTCGACTGCCGGGCCATTTTCTGTATCGTATTGTGCCTCCGCATGCGGCGGCATGAACAGCAGAGAAAAGAAGAGGCAGTAGCAAAGAGCGATATAGCAATAGCATGGTTTCATAGTAAGCTTATCGTCAAAGGCACGCTGGTTCTAATGGAAAATCGTAAAGAGTGTTGGGAGCGGAAAAATTTGACTAGAGGTAAAAATGGATGGCAGCAGTGATAAAATGGTAACCAGTAGTTTGAATATTAAAATCGTTATTGATCTTATTCACGCTCACTCCAAACTCAAAGCTAAATCCTAAACTTTGAAGTCCACTAAAGTGAAACTCACTTCCGAGGGTGCCGTCGCATTGAAAGCCAGTATCGGAGGTGGTTGCCGTTTTTTTGTTAATCAGTCCCAGTAAGACAGAGGAGTAAAAGTTAAGTTGCGGCTCCACAAAGAGGATACGGTTTAATTTAATCCCGGCACCATAACCCCCTTTTTTATCGGAGGTGCTAAGTCCAAATAAAATTCCCGCAGCAAATTGCTCGGATTTTTGCATTTTAAGAGAGATCGAGGTGATGTCGTTCATCAATTGGTTAGACATGCCCACACCCAGGCGATTGATCAGATCGTGCTGTGCAAATGAGACATTGCACACGAAAGAGAGTGATAAAAGTGTAGTAAGGAGCGCAAAAACAATCTTTGTTTGCAACTTCATAAATTACCTCTGTAAAAAGTTTATTTACATCATCACGTGGCCAGTGATAACTAATGATAGGATAGCTAAAGATTCTGCCTTTTGACAAATTGACTTTTGTAGAGTTTTTTACTTTGATATAAAAAAATAAAAAAGGGTGTTAAGCATGAGCAAGATGGATCACAAAGCGGACAAGGAGAAAAAAGAGGGTGCACCTCAGTTTGACTTAAGAGCTTGGGTACTGCAGAATTTACGATTAGTAGTGGCCTGTATTGTAGCTCTGGTCATTGCAAGTATCGGTTACGGTGTTTTTGTTCAGTACAAAGAGAAGCGGGATATCGAACACCAAAGTGCCCTTTACTCTTTTCGTACAGACATTTGGGAGCGCTATAGGAGCGACTCTTTGCCAGAAAAGGATTTGATCATTGCCTTCGAATCTTTGGGTAAAAAGATAGGGTATGCAGAGAAGGGAATAGGGGCGATGGCCATTGAGATGAATAATTACCTCCTCGAAAAAGAGCGGTTACAGCTAGCACTCACACTCAGTAAAGAGGTGTATGCTCACAATAAAAATAATCTCTATGTTGTCTCCATGTTAGGGCGGCAATTGGCCGTTATGTACGAAGATCTAGGCAGTACCAAAGAGGCGATTGCCATCTTAGAGGATTTAAACAAAAGCAAGATGAAGCTCTTAGAGGCCAAAAACTACTTTGATCTTGGACGCCTCTATGCACTGGTCGGGGATAAGGAAAAATCGAAACTAAACTACCAATATGTAGTGGATCACTTTGCAAATGATCAATTTGCAAGGTTAGCACGAGTGATTTTAAAGCAGGAACTTTAAGGAACTTTGATGAAAAAAAATCTTACACTACTATTTGTATTTTCTCTCTTATCGCTGGTGTTGCTTTCCTCTCTCTCTTGTTCTTCCCTGACCTCCATCTCCTCTATCAAAGGGGAGCAAGAGAAGAAGCGTTACTTCCGTTCGCTATGGACAAAAAATTTTGATGACCACCCCAAAGCTTTAGAGCAAGATACTGGACACTTTATGGTGGCCTTTCAATCGCCGCTTTTGCTGGATCAAGTGGTCTTTGTTGGAACTAGCTACAACGAGATGATGGCCTTAAATGCCAAAGATGGACGAGAGGTTTGGAAGGTGAATGAGGCCACTGCCATTGTCAACACGCCTACTATTCACCAAGAGCTTTTGATCTATGGAACTGCCGAAGGGCGTTTGATTGCGCGCCAAGTGCAAACAGGGGCACTTCGCTATGCCGTTGATCTTGGTGATGCGGTAGAGTCGAGCGCTGCTATTGATAAAGAGGGGCGTCTCTATGTGCATTTACGCAACCATAAGGTGATTGCCCTCGATGCGCTTAGTGGAAAGATCCTCTGGAACTACGCTCGCTCCATCACTCATAAAACTACGCTTCAGCAAGTCTCTACGCCACTCCTTTATAAAGGCAGCATTATCGTCGGTTGTGCCGATGGTTTTGTCGTCTCACTGACAAAAGAAGAGGGTGTTGTTCAGTGGGAGCGCCAAGTTTCACAAGCAACAAAATTTGTCGATGTGGATATGACCCCTGTGCTTAAGGGAGACCTTCTCTATGTGGCCTCGGTTGCCGGGCCTTTGACCATCTTAAATCCCGATAGCGGTGTGATCCTTCGCCGCTTTGACTATAAGGTGTATAGAGCACCTCACTTTTTAGCGGCCGATGCTGGCATGATCATTGGAACCGATGAGGGAGAGCTTTTGCACCTTGATCGTTATGGCGCTGTTGTGAAGCGGGCAAAATTAAGCTCCTCCATTTTAAACATTAGTGAATGGGCCGACGCACTTTTAGTGGCCACACGTGACGGAGAACTTTACACTGTTGATTCTAAGGAGTTTAAACTCCTTGATCAATTTCATTTCGGCACGAAAAACTCTCTCCTCTTTGGCGTCCCTTCTATTAGTGGAAAGAGTGTGGCCCTGCTCTCTTCTCGTAACCGACTCTACCTCTTTAAGACTAACTAAATGCCTCCACTCCTACTCCTCCTGATCCTCCTGCTTTGTCCCGCGATCTCAACCTTTGCCGCAATCGCTCCTATCGAGAGTGAGCTTTGGGCCACCATTACCCTTGCTGGCAGTGACAGCAGCTATCGTTTTCATAAAAAAGAGTGCTATTCACTCACCCAAAACCCAGAGCTTTACCAAGCAGAGTTTGCGAAAGTGTGGGCGCGCATCTCCTCTAAAAATCGTAAGCTAAAAGTGCTTGAGAAAAAGCTGCAGCAGCAAGGAGCAAGCTTAAACCGCAAGGCCAAAGCGTTGAGTAATAGCGCTACTGGCATTCTCCCCTTGCAACTATTAATAGAGTCGCTAAAGCTCTCCATCAGCAGCAGTGAGCGCTACTCCCAAGTACTACAAGAGATGTTGAACGCATCTTCTAGCGATAAGGATCTCACGAGCGATATCAAAAAAGCACAAGCGATCATCAGTGGTGCGCGTGAAGTACAGTTGGCGATGCTTCGTTGTCACCAACAAGATATCGCTTCAAGGTATAAACTTTTTGGCGATGAGAGGAGTGTTAAAGCACTGGCGCTTGCACCTTCACCGCGAACACTTCCTCGGATTGGTGCTGGTCTTTTGCCCAAAGAGAGTGATCTTTTTGAACGAACCTCTGAGCTTAGTAAAAAGTACCTACTCCCGTTTTCAAAAAAAAGCTCAAGAAACTGAGCTGTTCAATATTTAAAGTTAAGATTTTCCAATTCGTTTTGATGGATAAAGAGTGTCTCTGCAATGGGAGTGGGATCAGCGAGATTTTTGATCTTCTCCAAGGTGAACTCGTTAGAATCGGAAATCTTTTCCTGGTTATTAACCGTCTTAGAGTATTCTGGCCACACCTCGAGGTAGTAGCGATGCAGGCAACTTAAAGCATCGTTTTGTTCACACGCACTACGAGCATGAACTTTTAAATCATCCTCCGCTTTTAGCAGCAAGGAGGTGTAGACCAGGGCCCTGTTGACCTCTAGCGGAGGTGCTTGATGATAGGCGCTTTGTAGTTCTCGCAGCTGGCGATAAGCGGGCTGGTATTTTTCTTGACGCATAAAAAAGAGTGCTGTGAGTAGTGTGCGATCGCGTGATCCTGATGTCTTCAGTGAAAGTTCATGCAAGGCCAAAATGCCCTCCTCCCATTTTCCTAAAACCCATGCCAGTGGAACAATCCGCTCAAGTGCATTCAGCGAATCGGGTTTGCGTTTTAAAGCGTATTGAAAGTGGCCATAGGCAAGCTCATACTCTTTATTGGCAAGCTTAATGTTGCCACGAACGATTTCACTGTTGGCAGTGGTGATCCCTTGTAGAAGCTCCAAGGCCAAATCACTATTGCCATAACGATAATAGATAATTCCGAGAAGTTCGCGAATCTGGGGATCTTGGAGGAACTCCTCATTAATGGTGGAGATCATCTCCTTTAAGGGTTCAATTTGATCAAAAAAGAGCGCAAACTTAAGCCAGATGGCCAACTCTTCGTTGCTTGCATTGTTGAGAATTTTAAAGACAAAATCGAGGCCACGTATTCTCATCAGCGATTTGGGATTTAAGGAGTTGACAAGAAGTTGCATCCAGAGATGGCCAGTAGGGGCATCTCTGTAATTTTGGAGTGAGCAAGTGCCATAATCTTCGAGGAGACGCGCTAGATTTACCTCAACATGATAGTAGTGGGCGGTAAACAAAATCATTTCACTCATAAGTTTTTGCAGACAAAAATTCTCCAGTGATTTGAGATTGTAGCGGGCCGCCTCTTTGCTTATTTGAAACGATTGCAGGTAATCGCCTTCAATGAAAGCGATCACTGCAAGATAGCGACGAGTGATCAATTTTCCCAAGTGTGTATTAAAGTCACCTTCTATAATCAACTTTTTAGCATAAGAGGTGTTCCCACTTAAGATCATAAACTTTAAAAGCTTAAGATCGGAGAGGAGCTTTAAGCGCTTACTCTCCTCTTTGTAGAGGAGATAGTAGGCAATCTCTTGCGGAGAAAGTTTCTCGAAATCCACCTGTAGCTCTGTTTGCTCTCCCCAAATTTTGAGAGGAAAGAGTAGTGTTGATAGAAAAAGCATCAAGGTTATAATGGCACACTTTTGCTTGCACATGCAGCTCTTATCGGCAAAACTTTGCAAGGGCCAATAGGAATATGCCAATGTGAATATTCGCCTAATGATCGTCGTTTAAGTGACCGAAGCACAGCAAGAGTGCATCTGATGAAAAGCGAGAGAATGAGCATGGGAGTAGTAAAAAAAGTAGAGTGCATCTGTCTTGTATTGTTATTACTATGCCTTATCGCCAGAGGGAGGGCCGCTGCATCGGCAGAGGTCGAGCTGCAAGAGCTAAAATATTTTATCTCGCTACTTGATCAAGCAGAGGTGGTACAGCTGTATTGTGAGCGTGGCCATCCTCTTCGCTACTTAAATGTCGAGGCCGAGCGAACAGCGATCCGTTCGGTAGTCACTAACCTCCAATATTTAGGATTGGAGCTTAGTGTACGTGCTATTGCTGCTTATGCTCGTCACTTTGAGCTGAGTGAGGAAGAGTATAAACGGCTCATGAGCTATATGCTAGTAGGATCGTGCACGCAAAATCTTACAGTGATTCCATTACGCGATTTGGGAATAAAGATGTTGCAAGAGTTTAGGCGCAAACCCGAGGAGCTACTCTCCCTTCCCTCCTTTGCTAAAAATCGATTTTTTCCAAGAAATTTTGAGAAATTAATCGATCTTAATAAAGCAAGAGAGCAGGAGTTTATGCGCACTCTAGAACTCTTTCGCAGCTTTTGTTCTTGGTCGGCAGATGTGGATGATTTTCGCCTGTTGCTGCCGCTTTTACAAAATCGCTTTATCATCAGTTGGCTTGCGGAGCAGATGGGACGAATGAAGAAGCGTTGGAATAAAGAGAAGCAACTGTTTGAGTGGATTCATCATCCTAAGAGTGCACAAGTAGTGTGTACGGGGTCGATCTGCCGAAAGGCAAAGAACTATGAGGAGTTTTTACAGCGTTTTCCACGTAATTTAGGATTCACCGGAGTCATGGAGGATGTGTATGCTATCTACTGCAATAAGTTTCGTGACCTACGCGAGAATTACTCTCAAGGAGAAGAGGCGATTTTGAGCTGGAAAAAAGCTCGTAGTAGCAGTGATGAAATTTTATTGCAAACCCAGTTCCTCTCTCTGATCACTGGTATTCCCGACCTCTTTGGACAGATTGAAAAGTATAGTGAGAGTAGGGAGCTGTTTCGGATGGCCATCGATGGTGATTTTAATCTTTGGTCCAAGCGCGCCTTTGAATCGCTAAAATTGCAGATGCATTATGAGGAACCGATTAGGATTACGCAAGGTGAGGGAGAGGAGTCGCAATCCTGCCTGCGCCTTTGGATGCAAAAGCGCAATCACGAGGCGTCCGATGTGGAGAAAAAGAAGGCGGAGATTTTAGAGGCGATGAAGAGCAGCAGCGATCTGGAAAATGTGCTGGAGGAGGAGATCGAACTTGATCCGAGTGTGCCAAGTGTGGAGAGTAACAAACGGGAGGAGTTTTTGCAATTTATTGAGACTAGCACCAAGAAGCGGGAACAGGGGTGTTGGACTGTTCCGTTTCAGGTTAATCTTGGGGAGTTTGATCGTGTACAGAGAAAGCATGGGAAGTTATCGATTAGTTTTCCTTTGGTGTTTAGTGACAACTTTCTTGCCTATTTTACCAGCGCCTGGAGGAGTAGTGCTCTCATGAAGGGTGGGGAGATAACGCAAAAAAGGGAGCGCCTGCTTCAAGAGCTAGAGTCCAATATTGAGCGTGAATTGCAAAAGCAACAAGCGAAATTTATACATATTCCTTGGCGCGATAGCACAATCGCACCGCAAGTTGCACGTGCTCTCATTTCCCTCATAGAGAGAGGGAGTGTTGTATTTGTTCGTAACTCCAGTTACCCCTTTTTGGTTCATGTAAAACTCTACTATGGATTATTTGCGCTCCAATATTTTCATAAGCAATTCAAATTGCGCCATACCAATCAGGCAGAGAATAAGGCCACTTTGCAGTAGACTTTTTTTAACTAGTTAGGGCATACTGCTGGGCATGGATAAAATAAAAATAGTCACTCAAGAGAGAGAAGAGCAAGAGGGTGTGGACTCTTTATCGGAAGATGGATTTGAAACAGATGCCGATTTCGATTCCAGTTTAGAAGCAGAGGCCGATGTTGATGTTGACACTGACATTGACATGGATACCGGGGGTGATATTGACTCCGATGGTGAAGGAGAAGAACACTCTGGAATGTTGCCAGCTGTGCGCAAAGATTGGCCTGTCGAGGTTTATCGTGCGGGTGCTGGTAAAAGCAAGGAACTCGTCAAGAGTGATCGTAGTGACCCTCTAGTGCGCTACATGCGTGAGATCAGCAAATATAAGCTACTCTCTCCAGAGCGTGAACGTGCGCTCACCAAGGCGCTGGCAGAGACGGGAGATATTGAAGTTGCCAAGGAGTTGGTACAGGCAAATTTGCGGTTAGTAGTAAAAATTGCGATGGAGTACCGATACGCTTACCACAACTTGATGGACCTAATTCAAGAGGGCAATATTGGCCTGATGAAGGCAGTCTCCAAATTTGATTCCAATAAGGGCGCCAAGCTTTCCTATTACGCCAGTTGGTGGATTCGCTCCTATATTTTAAAATTTATTTTGGATAACTTTAGATTGGTGCGCATTGGAACAACCAGCGATCAAAAGAAGCTTTTTTATAATCTATTGCGCGAGAAGGAGCGCCTCTTAAGCCTTGGGATTGGCCCCGATACCAAGATGATCTCCGATTCGCTCGGGGTCTCTGAAAAATCGGTAGAGGTGATGAATCAGCGATTAGGAAGTCACGGGAGTGAACTCTCTATTGATAGGCCGATCTCCGATGGAGAGGGCAAACAAACTTCGCTGCTGGATACGCTTGCTGATGGCAGTGAGCCGATTGAGGACACCATTGCCGACGCTCAAGGGCTAGAGATCTTAAAGCACCACTTAAAAGATTTTGTAAACACCCTTAAAGATCGCGATCGTATCATCTTCGAGAAACGCCTCCTCTCCGAGGTGCCGCCATCGCTTCAAAGTATTGCCGACGAGTATGGGGTTTCTCGCGAGCGTATTCGTCAAGTGGAGGAGCGGCTGCTTAAAAAATTAAAAGTTTACATGTCAGAATTTATACGTTAAAGCTGCAATAAGTTTATTAACCTATTTGCTCGGTTGTAAAAGCACTTATTTACAACTGGGATTTATGGAGAAGTTTCATGACTACACCTACCGTAGCAGTTACCGCTGCTGAACAACACAAACAAGAGCGTCTCGAGATCGTTAAAAAGTTTGGCCGCGTCCCTGGCGATACCGGCTCTCCTGAGGTGCAAATTGCACTCTTAACCAGCAGGATCAATGGCCTTGCGCCTCACTTCGAATCTCATCAAAAAGATTACCACTCCAAGCGTGGTCTTTTAATGATGATTGCCAAGAGAAAATCTTTGCTTAAGTACTTGGCCGCTAAAGATGAAAACCGCTATAGAGAGATCCTCAAGGCGCTTGGTTTAAGAAAGTAAGACAAGACAAGAAAAGAAAGTAAAAAATAAATCTGAATACGATCAACATTAAAATTCCACTTTTTTATTTTAGAGTATGGTTACGGCCACAAGGTTTTAAAGCTATACTAAAGCAATGGCTTTAAAACCTTTGCTCTTTTCTTATTTTTGTTGAAGAAAGAAAAGAGATAGCGATAATAAAAAGAAATAAAAAGAAATTAGAAGAAACACAGAAAAAATGGAGCTAAAGCAATGAACGAAAACAAACGCGAGTTTAAGTACAACTATGGCGGCAAAGAGATCATTATCGAAACAGGAAGACTTGCCAAACAAGCAGATGGCGCTGTCTTTATCACCTGTGAGGGAACACAAATCTTGTCCACTGTGGTCTCTGCTAAAGAGGTTGGAGAAGAGCAAGACTTCTTTCCTTTGCTCGTGGATTATAAAGAAAAATTTTATGCCGCCGGAAAATTTCTAGGTGGTGTTAACAAACGAGAAGGACGTCCAAGTAATGCGGAAATTCTTCTCATGAGAATGGTGGATCGTCCTTTTCGCCCGCTCTTTCCTAGCGGTTATTACTATGAAACTATTATTCAAGCGACGGTACACTCCTTCGATCCTAGTGCCGATCCCGAAGTGTTTGCAGGCGTCGCCTCTGCGGCCGCGCTTGCAATCTCCGATGTCCCTTTTAATGGGCCTGCAGGCTTTTGTAAAGTGGGACGTATTAATGGAGAATTTGTTTTAAACCCTTCTCTAAACGATTGGGATAAGTCCGATTTAGAGTTGGTGGTTGCTGGCTCTAAAGATGCAATTTTGATGGTAGAGGGCGAGGCCGATGAGCTTCCTGAAGAGGTGATGGTTGAGGCCATCATGTGGGCGCACGAACACATCAAGGGACTTTGTGAATTTATTGAAAGTGTAGCGAAGGCCGTAGGCAAACCCAAACGTGCTTACACTTCAGTTACTCCTAACAACGCCGTTATGGAGATGTTACGAAAAAATCATGAGGCCACTGCTCGCGCCTGCCTGGCAATTTCCGATAAGCTAAAGCGACAACTTTCCGTGCAAGAGTTTGAAGCACAAGTGACAAAAGAGTTGGAGTCTCCTACAGAGAGAGCAAAGTATGGGTTTGCCGAGGGCGATAAGTTAGGCAAAAAGATTCACGCCGCTGTTGATGAGTTTATCTCTGAAATCATGCGAGAAGATATTTTAAACCGGGGCAAGCGCATTGCTGGTCGTGCTTTAACCGAAGTGCGCCCCATTGAAACCGAAGTGAGTGTGTTAAAAAGGCCTCACGGCTCTTCTCTCTTTACTCGTGGAGAGACGCAAGTGTTGGCAGCAGTGACCTTAGGCGGAAAAGAGGGTGATCAGTTGGCCGACTCCATTGCCGGTGTCAGTTATGATCACTTTTATCTGCACTACACCTTTGCTCCCTACTCTGTGGGTGAGGCCCGTGGTTATCGCGGCGTGGGCCGGCGAGAGATTGGGCATGGAAACTTGGCAGAGCGAGCACTTCGCAAATTACTTCCCAAAGACGACAGCTATCAGTATACCACCAGAATCACTTGTGAGGTGACCGAGTCCAACGGCTCCTCTTCCATGGGTTCGGTCTGCTCTGGCTCGATGGCGCTGATGGATGCTGGAGTTCCTCTGCGTGCTGCAGTTGCAGGGGTAGCGATGGGACTCATCAAAGAGGGTGAGAAGTTTGTAATTTTAACCGACATTTTAGGTGATGAGGATCACCTTGGCGATATGGATTTTAAAGTTGCTGGAACGACCAAGGGGATTTCGGCAATTCAAATGGATATTAAGATTGCAGGGGTGAGCAAGGAGATTTTCCAGCAAGCACTAAAGCAAGCGTACGAAGGACGCCTACATATCTTAGGAGAGATGGCCAAAAGTATTGCAAGGCCACGCTCTGAGTACAAAGAGGGTGTACCACGAATCATGACAACGAAAATCGAACCCGATAGGATTGGGGCCCTTATTGGTCCTTCAGGGAAGAATATCAAAGCATTACAAGAGGAGTTTAAGGTAACTGTTGAGGTGACCGACGATGGTAAGGTTAAGGTGCTTGGCAGTGATACCAATAAACTCAAAGAGGCGATAGCCACCATTGATATGCAAATCAATGGTCCAAAGATGAATGGCGATTATGAAGGGGTGGTTGTCTCTATTAAGGAGTATGGTGCTTTTGTTGATCTTGCTCCCAACGTCTCTGGACTACTCCACGTCTCTGAGATCTGCTCTGATCGTGTAAAAAGTGTGGAAGAGTTTTTAGATGTTGGTGATAAGCTCACTGTTCGTGTGGTCGAGATCGATCGTTATGGAAAGATTAAGCTTTCGGCCAAGGCAGTTAAAGCGCTAACCAAAAAAAGTAAATAGTTATTAATATGGAAATCAAAATAAAGCTTCTCCCTCACTTTGATAAGTGCCTTCCCCTTCCCACCTATGCTACAAACTGGGCATCTGGGGCAGATGTGCGTGCACAGGTGCTGGAGGGGAGCTTTATCGAGATTAAACCAGGAGAACGAAAGCTTATCCCGACCGGATTTTGTGTAGAGATCCCTTTTGGTTTTGAGTTGCAAGTAAGGCCTAGATCTGGGCTTTCGCTCAAGACAGGATTAATGATCTTAAATGCTCCTGGCACCATCGATGCCGACTATCGGGGTGAAGTCTCCATTATCGTGGGGAACCTTGGTAATAGTGTTGAGGTTATCAAGCATGGTGATCGTATCGCTCAGCTCGTGCTGGCGCCAGTGGCACGTGCAACCTTTATGGTCTCTGACTCCATCAGTGAGTGTGAACGTGGCAGTGGCGGTTTTGGGCACACTGGTCTTACCTGAAAAATTTTCTCACCGAATAAAAAAATCTTAAAACAGGGTTGACTCTTTTTGGTACAGCGCATAGGATGCGCCGTAAAAACAGTTTATTCACTTTTTTTAGGAGGAAGGAAATTGATGAATACGATTATGAATTCTGGCCGAATCTGCTTATTGCTACTTTTGTTTGTACTGGCAAATTTAGGCGCATCACTAGTGGAAGCAGCAGAGGAGAAGAGTATGGACAAGGTCGCCTTTAGGAATATCGAAGTAAGTGGTGAAGTGGAGGAAGAGGAGGATGCTCCCGATCAAGAGCTGCAAAATATCGATCGTGAGTTACGCAATAACAAAAAGAATTTAAAGTTACTCACTCAGAAAGAGGGAAAGTATAAAAAATTAGTGAATGTAGTGGAGAAAATGAGTGAACGCCACATTGAGTACGTCTCGGCCAAGGGCGATTACGAGGATGTGGTAGGAAAGTATAATAAACAAGTGGAGTGCAGTACTAGCATCAACAAAGATAAAGCTGAGTGCCAAGAGATTTTTCCTTCGAAAAAGCAGGAAAAGGTAGATGCCGCGGCCGCAACTTCAGCTCCAGCTTCAACGCCAACCTCTGCCGCCACCAGTAATAGCAAGCAAGATCGCCGTGAATTAACTCAATATGCGAAGGAAGATGTGTTTAACACACTCCAAGCAAAGCGCTCAGAACTGCGTGAATGCCACAAGGGTGAATTAATAGAGGGGCAGATACAAGAGGGAAGTGTTGACGTCAGCATCGTTATCAGTGGTAATGGCCAAGTGGTGGAGGCCGCTGTGAAGGAGAGTGAGGCGAGTTTCTCCTCAAAGATGATCAGCTGTATAAGCTCCGTTATTCATAGAACCAGCTTTCCCTCTACACCTAACCGCCGTATGGTGAAAGTCATGCAACCAATGACCTTTAACAAGATCGAAGTTTTAGTCAAAGCACTCTATCGTTAGATAGATAAATCTTCAGAAAATTTTTCTTCTCACTTCCAGGTATTTAGAGGTATTTTAAAGTTATACACTTTAAAAGGGGCGATTTTTGTGAAAAGAGTCTTACTTTTGGTTCTGATGGTTCTTTCCTGTATAGGAGTTTATTTAGGATTTGCAGAGATTTTAACTTCTGGCCACTCGTTACTCTCTTACGCTTCTTATGAACAAGAACAGAGCGTGGACACAAGGGTGGGAAGCTCTGATATTCGAAATTTAACAGGTGGGGTGACTGGTAGTAGTAAAGAGGGAGAGGAGAGTAAGTCTCCAGGAAAGAAAACGACTGACGGTAGCATCGTTTTAGAGGCGAGACCCACAGGAGATACTACCGCAAGTGATCGGCTTCGAGATCAGCTACTGGGAAATTTAGTGAAACATCGCTTAGAGCTTATGCACTTTACGCAAAAGCAGATTAATGATGACCTTTCAGAGAAAGCATTCGATCTTTTCCTTGAGCGCATTGATCCTGGAAAACAGTTTTTGCTTCAAGAAGATATAACTGCTTTAAGTAAGTATAAAAAATTGATCGATGATGAGATGAGTTCCGGTAACTTTGAATTGGTAGCTGCCAGTAGTGTGATTTTAAAACGCAGAATTGATGAGGTCTCCACCATTGTGGAGACGTTGCTAAAGACCCCCTTTGATTTTAATAAGAAAGAGTTTTTAGAGTCGGATGCAAAGAAGCGAAAGTTTGCGGCCAACAAGAGTGAGCTTACCGATCTTTGGAGAAAAATCTTAAAGTATAATGTCCTTAATAGTTATCTTACGACGATTGAAGAGGAGAAAGAGAAAGAGGAGTCACTAACGGCAGCGGCAGCGGCAGCAACAGCAACAGCAACAGCGACTGCAACCGGAGGAGGCAAAACTCCCCCCGCTCCGAAAGCAACCCCAGATAAAAAGCTTTCTCAGGCAGAAATGGAGAAGAAGGCAACTGAAGAGACCTTGAAAAATTACCGTCGTCTCTTTTCACGCATGAAACAACAAGATCATAACGATGAATTAGACCTCTTTTTCAATGCAGTGGCGATGGTGTTTGATCCGCATACCAACTATATGCCTCCACAAAAGAAAGAGGACTTTGATATTGAGATGAAAGGCTCCTTGGAAGGCATTGGAGCGCTTCTTAAAGAGGATGGGCCCTACATTAAAGTGGTCAAAATTATCCCTGGAAGCGCTTCAGCTAAAGCAAAACTTTTAGGTCCTGAAGATACTATCTTGAAAGTTGGTCAAGGAGAGGATGGGGAGTTTGTGGATGTGGTGAACATGCGTATCACTGATGCGGTAAAACTCATTCGTGGAACCAAGGGATCCAAAGTGCGTCTCACCGTGAAAAAACCAACAGGAGAAGTGAAGATCTTCTCTATTGTTCGCGATGTAGTACAAATTGAAGAGTCGTATGCTAAGGGGTCACTTGTCGAATTTCAAGGAAGCGAAAAGAAGTTTGGATATATCTACCTTCCTAAATTTTATCGTGACTTTGAGGCGCAAGCAGAGGGACAGATTCCTCGCAACTGCACTGACGATGTCAAGGCGATCCTAGAAAAGTTTACCAAGGCCAAAGTCTCTGGGGTGATCTTAGATTTAAGAAACAATGGAGGAGGGGCGCTAGAAGATGCCAAACTTTTAAGTGGTCTTTTCATTTCCAAAGGCCCGATTGTACAAGTTCGCCAAAGTAATGCAGGAAAAGATGTGCTTTATGATAGTGACGATGGCATCTCTTACTCGGGGCCACTGGTGGTGCTGATCAATCGTTTTAGTGCCTCCGCCTCGGAGATTGTTGCAGGCGCGCTTCAAGATTATGGAAGAGCGGTGGTAATCGGTGGTGATCACTCCCATGGCAAGGGAACGGTTCAGCTCTTTTTAAATCTGGATCAAGGGATGGATCGGATTGCCAAAAGTTTGTTACCGCTTGGGGCACTAAAGGTCACCATTCAAAAGTTTTATCGGGTCAATGGTAGTTCTACTCAATATAAAGGGGTGATTCCCGATATCATTCTTCCCGATCCACTGGAAGGGTTGGATACTAGTGAGAAGAGTTTGGACTATTCGCTAAAATGGGATGAGGTGCGACCGCTCTCCTTTGATAAGTGGAAAGGCGATTTGAAGATTTCTAAACTTGTCGACCAAAGTAAAAAACGGGTGCAAAAGAGTGATAAGTTTCAAAAGTTGCAAAAGACCATCTCTCTGCTCAAAAAGCGCCGTGAGGCAACCTTAGTCTCACTTAATATAAACGATATGCGAGCGGAACAAGAGGTTTTTCGTGCTGAGAATAAGCAGTATCGTGTTGATCAGGTGAATAATAAGATTTTAGTCTTTAAAGAGCAGGGTGGAAAGTTTACCAAGCTTGATCTTCCTCTGATCAATGAGGAAAGTGAAAACCAAAAAAAGAAGGGGAAAAATGGTAAAACTCCCTCGCTGGTGTTTGATGGGGATGATACAGGGGAGGATAGTGAGAATGACTGGTTTGATGGGCTAAGGAAAAATCCTTACGTTGATGAGGCCATGAGTGTGCTGATGGACATGAATAACAGCACACTCTAACAAAAGCAGCAAACTAAGAAATAAAGATCAAAATTTATGCTACAAACACTCCTTTATAATGGTGCGATCTGCACTAAAAATGGTTCCTATGAGTTTCGTTATAAGTGGCTGGCGGTGCGTGCTGGGCGTGTCTGGCACCTAGGGGAGGAGAGTGGTGATGAACCACTTAGAGTGATGAAAGCGTTTATCTCCAGCAAGACCAAGGTGATCGATCTGCAAGGGGGCACACTTTTTCCCGCCTTCTTTGATTCACACTTGCACCTCCTCGGTATAGGGAGAATCGCCAAGCGCTTAAATCTTAGCGGGGTGACTTCACTCCTAGAGGTGCGAAGACGAGTGAGTGAGGTGGCCGCCAAGCTTTCTCCAGGAGAGTGGATTTTAGGCCGTGGTTGGGATCAGAATTTGTGGGAGGGGCAAGCGATGCCCACGCTGCACGACCTTGACGACATCACAGCTAGTAACCCCGTTTTCTTAGTGCGTGTTGATGGACATGCGGCCTTAGTCAACTCAGCAGCGCTAAAGCTTGCTGGAGTCACTTCGGAGCGAGGGAAAGTTGCAGGAGGAGAGTATACACAAGGGCTCCTCATCGATAATGCCATCTCCTTGGTAGAAAAGTTGTTGCCAGAGGAGGGGCGAAGTGAACGCCTTGCCTACCTTGAAAGTTCCCTATCACTTTGTAAGGCGGCCGGGCTTGGAGGCGTGGTCGATGTGCAGGTGAGCTTGCGTGATCTTGATCTCTTTGCAAACTTTTTTAACGAGAAGCGATCGCTTCGAGTCTTTGCAATGATCGATGGGCACGATAGTGCGGCCCATGAGATGTTAGAGCATAGGGATGAATTTTATTGGAAGGAGTTTTTAGGCCGCTATAACTCTCCTTTTTTTAAAGTGGTGGGTATGAAGTTTTATGCCGATGGAGCACTCGGATCGCGTGGGGCGCTCTTAAAAGAGCGATATGCTGATGCTGCTGATGCTGATGCTCGAGGGTTGGAGGTGCTCTCTAAGCAGGAGATGCAGCGATACTTTGAGAAGGCCTTTAAGGTGGGTCTGCAAGTGTCGGTGCACGCCTTAGGCGATCTTGCGGTTAGCAATGTTTTGGATGTGGGAGAGGCGATTTTAGCACAAAAACAGATTAGAAAAGTGAAGCTTAGGATTGAACACCTAGAGGTGTTGGATCCTAAAGATATTGCGCGAATGCAAGCACTCTTGGCAGTCGCCTCCATTCAAGCAGTACACCTGGTGGATGATAGTCCTTGGCTGGCTTTACGTTTAGGAGAGGTACGCACGAAGGAGCGCGTCTCTCTTTGGCGCTCCCTTTTAAAGGGTGGGGTGCTGGTGGCCAATGGAACCGATGCTCCGATTGCAAACTTATCGCCGATAGAGAGCTTTTTAAGTTTAATCACCAGGAAGAGTGCCAGTGGCGCTGCCTATAGCGGAATTAATTTGCAAGAGGCGCTGACAGCAGAAGAGGCCTTAGAGGCGATGACGGAGAGTGGTTTTAAAAGTGTTGGGGAGAGTGAGAGTGGCGATTTTGGAAAGATTGCCATTGGCAGGTATGCAGACTTTACACTTTTGTCGAAAAATATTTTAAGTGCATCAATGGAAGAGATTAGGGAGTGTAAGCTGCTTTTGCAGATGGTGGCCGGGGAGTGCACCTTTGAATAATCGACAACTTTGGATCGATTTTGTTCGAGGGATAGCGGTGCTGCTCATGATCTTTTACCACCAGGTGTTTGACCTCTATAGCTTGGGGATTTTAGAGGTGGAGCTTTGGAAAAATCCCTTTTGGTTTTATCTACCACGCCTTATCGTTTTTTTGTTTCTCTTTTGTGTTGGAGTAGCACTGACGATTGTTCATGGCCCTACTATTTTATGGAAAAAATTTTGGAGGAGGTTGCTGCCTCTTATCGCCTATGCACTTTTTATTTCTCTCTTCACCTTTATATTCTATCGTGAACAGTGGATCTATTTTGGAACGCTTCACTGTATTGCTCTTAGCTCACTTTTAGCGCTACCTCTACTCTCAAGGCCTAAGCTTGCGTTTGGCATCTGTGTGGGAATTAATCTTTTATTCTGCTTGAAAATAGTTCCAGGGGAGACTATTCCCTCGGTCACAAGCTTTGGCCCCTCAATGGATTTTGAACCCATCTTTCCTTGGTTTTCGGTGGTGGCCCTTGGCATCGCTTTTCGTCACTTGATGGTAAAGCAAGGATGGGTGTTTTCTCTACCCGATATTCGCCTGATCACCTTTTGTGGGCGTCATGCGCTCCTCCTCTATTTTTTACATAGGCCTGTTGTCTTTTTAGTAGCAATGCTTTTAAATTTCATACTAAGATAAGTTTCCCATTGCTTTGTAACCTTATGATGAGAGGATCTATGAATAAGGAAAAAACTAAGACAGTACTCATTGACTCTTTTCTTGAACTCATTCGTAAAACTTCAGCAGAACTTCCTCCTGATATAATCACTGCACTCACTTACTACGCTAAACAAGAGGATGCCAACACCAAGGCCTCTTGGGCGGTGGAGCTTATGGAGGAGAATATTAAGCTTGCTAAGGAGAAGAGCGCTCCTTTATGTCAAGATACAGGATCGTTGCTCTTTTATGTGGATTATCATTCAGGACTAGGCGTTTCTACTTTAGAGCTAAAGAGCGCGATTCAAAAGGCGGTGATCCTGGCGACAGAGAAGGGGTACTTACGACAAAACTCCATAAACTCCATTACCGGAAAAAATGAGCCGAGCAATGTTGGACCCTCTCATCCCCATATTCTCTTTGAGGAGCAAGGAGAAGAGTTTATCGATGCACGTCTGATTTTAAAGGGAGGGGGTTGTGAAAATGTGGGCGTCCAGTATTCACTTCCTCATGCGCCTTTAAGTGCAGGTCGCGATTTAGAGGGGGCAAAACGGGTGATTCTCGATGCAGTTTTGCAGGCGCAAGGGAAAGGGTGCAGTCCAGGTTACCTTGGAGTGTGCATTGGTGGTGATCGTAGCAGTGGTTATGAAGAGTCAAAACGGCAACTGCTGCGAGCAGTGAGTGATGAAAACCCTCTTCCAGAGTTAAAACATTTGGAACAGGAGATTGTAGAAATGGCAAATCAACTGGGAATTGGGCCTATGGGTTTTGGAGGCAAAACTACACTTTTTGGATGCAAGATTGGCCACTTAAATCGCTTGCCGGCTTCCTTCTTTGTGACTATCTCTTATATGTGCTGGTCCTATCGTAGGCAAGGGATGCGACTAGCAAGTGATTTTACCATAAGCAAATGGCACTACTAAGAGGGATTTTAAGATGAAAAAATTAAACTATCCTTATACTCAAGAAGCTATCCGTGACCTGCAAGTAGGGGATGTGGTGATGATCTCGGGAAAACTCTTTACCGCAAGAGATGCTGTTCATAAATACCTCTATGATGGTGGACGCTCCCCGGTTGAACTTAAAAATCAGATCTTATACCACTGCGGTCCTGTGATTTTACAAGATGCGCGTGGGCTTTATAGTGTGAATGGTGCCGGGCCCACCACCTCCACTCGGCAAGAGCCGTATCAAAGTGCCATTATGGAGAAGCATGGAATTTTGGGAGTGATTGGCAAGGGTGGAATGGGCCCTAAAACGCTTGAAGGGTGTAAAAAATTTACTTGCGTCTATTTGCATGCGATTGGAGGAGCGGCACAAGTGCTCTCAGCAAAAATTGAGAAGATTGTCGGAGTCTACTTAAAAGATTTTGGCCCTTCGGAAGCGATGTGGGAGTTAGAGGTACGAGATTTTCCGGTGATTGTTACCATCGACGCTAGCGGTTCCTCTCTCCATGAAGATGTGAAGAAGCATAGTGAATCGCGACTAAAAGAGCTACTTAATATAAGGTGAAAGATACTCTTCAACGCTTCCACTGCCTCCGATAAGTCCATTTTCTTGCAAATTTTTATTTTCCCACTCTTTAAGCTCACCACTCCAATGTCTTAGGAGATAGCTCTTCTCTACCTGCTCATTGCGTTTTAATGCAAACTCACTCTCACTCATCTTGTTACTACTGACCGCCGCGTTTGCTGCTGCATCATCCTCTTCCGCGCTATAATCGTACACATTTGCGGGATCTTGAAGCGGGCCCAACTCTCCTAGTGGGGTGGATCCAATGTTGGAGATGTTTTGCGAGGAGGGATCGGGATAGGGACGATACTTAATCGTGCTTTGTGGGGGTGTGGTGCCAGTGGTGGTAGCAGTAGAAGGTGGTGTTGAGGGCGAGGTATTGATATTAACACCGGCACGACTGGGATCGATATTCACTGAGACTTGTGCTTGTGCCAGGGAAATCAGGAGTGAACTCATCAAAAGTGTTGTCAAAGATCTTCTTTTCATTTTTACATTGTAACATAGAATATATTCCATAGAGAAGGAGGGAGTATGGGGCAAACTTTTGCAGCAGCGCTTTTGGGGGTGATGACGTTACTATTTTCATTTGCAGTAGTTGCAAATAGCGATGATGGGGTGGCCTTGCAGGAGGCAATTAAAAATCTGCAGTGGGTTACTAGCGATATGAAGCGCAAGGAGGCCATGCTTCGCGAGGCCCTCGATCAGGGGGCACGCCAAGAGCTGGGTGAGCAGTTGGGGAAGGCGAGAAAACGTTATGAGGCCTCGCAAGCAAGGTTAATTGAACTGGCGGCGGGGATTGCTTGGGATGATGTTGCCGAGGCAAGTGATACCCATGCGAAGCGAGATTTAATTACAGAGTTACAAGAGTTGGTTACTCCAGTGATCGATGCACTTCAACGGGCAAGTAAAAGACCGCGGAAAATCGAAGCGCTACGACGAGATATTGATACCTTTGAAAGTAAGGTACAAGCTTTGAGTGAAGGCCTAGGAAGGGTGAATGCAAAACTGCTTCCTCTGCCTGAAGGTAGTGAGACCAAGGTAAGTCTACTGCGAGTGCGAGAGGTGCTTAGCGATAGAGAACGCGAGGTCAAGATTCACTTAGATGAGCTGCGAGGAAAATTGCAAATAGAGCTAAGCCGTGATCTCTCTTTTATCTCTGCGGCAACTGAGATGCTTCAAGACTTCTTTGCCTTAAGAGGAAGGAACTTGCTGTTAGCAGTACTGGTATTTGTTTTTGTATGGGTCTCCCTTTTTAAAATCAAAAAGTGGTGTCGTCCCGAGATATGGTTTTCAAAAAAAGAGCGCACGCGCTGGATTCAAAGACCGCTAATCTTACTTTATAACGTAGGCGCCGCCTTTGCTGCCTTTCTCTCTATGCTTCTTTGCTTTTACTTTTTAAATGATTGGGTGCTGCTCACCTTTTTTACTTTGGTACTACTCTCCTTTATTTGGTCTTTAAAGCAGTTGCTACCCAAGTTTATTATTGAGGGAAAATTGCTTTTAAATTTGGGAACAGTGAAGGAGGGAGAGAGAATAATCTGGAATGGTATTCCTTGGAGAGTCGCAGGGCTTGGCCCCTATTCCACTTTTATCAATGAAGATCTCGAGGGAGGAATGGTAAGAGTACAGGCCAAAGATCTTTTAGGGCTCTATTCACGACCGGTTGTCGAGGGGGAGCGTTGGTTTCCAACGAAGAAGGGGGATTTTATTGAATTAAGTGACGAGACCTTTGGCGAGGTGATGTTGCAAACACCGGAGCAAGTGGTGGTAGCAACAGAGGTGGGGACTACAAAAATTTATAGTAGTGAGAATTTTATCTCCTTGGTTCCACAAATCTACTCCCAAGGGTATCTCTTGCAAGTGGGTATCTCTCTTGATTATGAGTATCTCCCCAAGATTGCCTCGATGGAGCTGCAGCAACTTTTTACCAGAGAGCTTTGCGAGTGCATGTCGAGAGATCTGCAAGAGCAGGTGATTACCAGTATAAATGTCGTACTCGATCATGCACAAGAGAGTTCAATTGATCTTGTCGCAAGGGTGCGAGTTAGTGCAAAAGGAGTTGCGCTAAGACGTGCGCTCGAGGCAGAAGTGAAACGTCTCTTATTAAAAATTAGTGAAAAATATCATCTAAAGATTCCATTTCCTCAGATGGTTGTACATTCTTCCCTCGTAAAATGAAAAAAAAAAAATTATAAAAGATATAAAAGAGTAGATATTCAAGAGGAGTAATGATAGAAATAAAAAAATTGATGTTCAGAAAATAGTGTTGGACTCATTAATAAAATTTGTTACTATCGTAAATGTGATATGAGAGAGATGTGGTAACGATAAGGTCTGGGATGTAACTGCAATATTAATGCAATTCATAGGAGGTAAATCATGGCAACGAAGAAGACAACAAAGAAAGCTACTAAGAAAGTAACTGCAAAAAAAGCTGTTGCAAAGAAAGCAACAGCAAAAAAAGTTACTACAAAAAAAGTAGCTGCAAAGGCAACAGCAAAGAAGACAACAGTTAAAGCAACCGCAAAAAAAGCGACTGCCAAGAAAGCTCCAAAGGCCGCAAAAGCTCCAAGTAAGAGAAAGCCAAATGCAGCTTTTATGAGACCTTTAACTCCTTCTGATGCTCTTGCAGCAGTGGTTGGTGCTGGACAAATGCCTAGAACTGAAGTGGTAAAAAGAGTATGGGCATACATTAAGAAAAATGGTCTTCAAGATCAAAAAAACAGGCAACAAATTAATGCTGACGACAAACTAAAAGAAGTTTTCGGCGGTCAAAAAAGCGTTACTATGTTTGAAATGACCAAACTGGTTTCTAAGCACCTCAAGTAGTTTTGATGTAAGCTGATTTTCAAAGTGGGCCCCCTGTTTTCAGGGGGCTTTTTTTTTACCGTCGGACAATCTCTTGATATTTTTGCTTTAGCTCTTTGCTCACCCAATCTTTATTTTGGGAGATGGTGAATTTAAAGAAGTCGTGACAAGCGGGAGTGGGATTGCCGCGCGGAAATTTCTGACCGCCACTAAGGTAGCTTAGACAGGTGCGCGAGTAGTGTTCAAAGTATTCGGGAATATTACTAAAGAGGTGATCGATAATGACCTCTTTACGTTTTTGATTTAAAAGTGAGAAGAGGCCATCGGGAAGCGGATCCAGTTTTTCCAGTGAGAAGAGCAGTTTTTCACGCTTGCTATATTTTTTTCCCAGCTCTCTAGTAAGGTTCCAGGCAAGGTTAAAGGAGGAGTCATTTAAAGGCCCATAGAGCATGTAGGAGACTAAAAAGAGCTCGCGTTCACGACTATCTAACTCGCCATAAAGCGAGAGCAGGCGGTAGGCCGCTTGGCGTTTATTTAATGCCGTGGTCTCTAAGTAGAGTGCTGCTTTTACTTCACCCTTCATCTCCTGCCAACATTCAGGAAGGAGTTTTGCTTTCAGCTTTTTCAGGAGTGCGCGATCATCACTTAGGGACTCGGCCATCTGATAGAGAGAGTTTAAACTGTACTTTCGCACTAAAGGATCCCTGCACGCCTTATCTGCAATTTCACTCCTTAGAAGCGGATCAAAAAAGAGTAGTGCCTCTTTGTTCTCCGGGGTGCCATAGAGATGCGCTAATTTTCCCATCTTGAGCGCTACATCAGGGTCATAAGGGTGCTCTTGCCAAAAGGCAATCATCTGGGAGAGGCAAAGTGCTTTCGAGGCATTCGCCTGAAAACAGTTTTCAAAGTAGCTAAGGCCAATTTGCGAACGGCCACGGATAAAGAAGAGATTTTCTTTTAAAAGGGGCCACTCTAGCAATTGATCCAGCTCTTTTAAGGTGGCAAAGGTGACCAGCTTCTTCTTCTTTTGATCGTAAACAAAGCTTTCGGCCATGGTGTTGACCATACTTTTCCACTGAAGATCGCGCTCTGCTGGCCGGATATCGTTTGCATGCTTGAAAAACTCGGAGTAATTTTTTTCCTGCAAAAGGTAGTCAAGGTCTTTAAAAAGATAGAGTGTAGAGGGGGGATTGACTACTGTGGTGTTGTTGACGGTAATGGTAGGTACAATGGGGGGGAGTGGTTCGGGAGATGGTAACAGCGTTAATGTGGGTAGTGGAGAGGGAGCAGGTGTAAAGCTAGGAGTTGCACTTTCAGCTGTTCCCATAATTTCAGGCGCTACTTCGATAAAATCGTAGTTAGTCTCTCCAAAATCGATGCTTTCAGGGGTGCTAGAGGGTGCAGCGGGGAGAGGTGCTGCTAGCGTATGAGTTCCTGGGATTTGTAGCAACATTAATAGGAAGAGGATAAACTGTTTATAGGTAGTCATAGTTTTTATTGTCAAACGGGGATCGAGCATGAGTCAAGAGCAATATTTTGCAGATGAAATTGGTTTAGTTTTTACAACATTTAAGCAAGAAGAGTGGCGGCTAGCTTACAGTCGTGATTATGAGGGTGCAGTTAAGAGTGCGCTTTTTACTAAAGTAGTTGAGGAGCTTTTGCTCTTAAAAGAGGGCCATTGTGATAATTATCGTGGAACCATCTCTATTGGCGGACTCTTTGCTACGATTGTTATCTATTTTAAAGAGCGGGAGATGTCGCTTTTCTCTCTCCACCTCCATCGTGAACTCTTCTTTCTAAAGTGTCAGCGCAGTTTAAGTGGTAAAGAGTTACAGCAGTTGCAAGCAGTAGAGGGAGTGCAGCTTTTAAAAAAAGAGGTAGAGCGTGCGACCTCCATTCACGTTTTGAGCGGAGAAGGTGCACCAAAGGTGGCGGCAGTCGATGAGTTGATCTTCAAGCATAAGCTACCACGTTTTTTTAGTGAGGAGCGCTTTGCTAAAGTGCATGATAAGAGTGGAGCGGCCCTCGAGTTGCTGTGGAAGGAGGTAAAGGGGTATACACCTTCATTGCTTGATCGCATAAACGATTTTGTGTTGGGGGAGTTTACCAAGTACCCAAAGCTTGGGGAGCAGATGATGAAATTTCTCTCCATCCTACCGCTGCTCACACACGATGAGAGTGGTAGAGAGACCAAGAAGCTTTTTAAAGAGGCGCTCACTTTTTCCGAGAAGGAGGGATTCTATTACCATTTGGCAAAACTCTTAAAAGTGCTCCTCTACTTTATTCCCTCTCCTATCGTGCGTTTGTTGCTCTTAAAGAGTGTACGCCTCTTTGCTAAACGCTTTATTGCTGGTGAAAATTTACAGGAGGCATCCTCTGCGCTTATAAAATTACAAACAAGTGGACGCAACTTTGTTTTAGACCTTTTAGGAGAGTTGCCATTAAATGATGCGTACGCAGAAAAATATTATTTAAAGGTGATGGAGCTCTTGCAGGAGATCTCTTCCCCGATCGTTATGAAGCAATCGGAGGCAACAGAGGAGCTTATCACGCTTTTTAATAAAGGGGAGCAAAATGGAGCTGGTCTAAGTAAGGGGAGCATTGCAATTAAGTTAACCGCTCTTTGTGCAAACTTTGACTCCTTGGAGTTTAGCGAGAGTTATCGTTTGATTGCTCCTCGCTTAAAACAGATTTTATTGCTGGCAAAAGAGTTACAAATCTCCATCATTGTCGATGCTGAGCACTACCGTTACCGGGACGCCCTCTTTCGCATCTATGCGAGTGTGCTTGCAGAGGTGGGAGAGATGGATACGGGAATTGTTTTACAGGCCTATTTAAAAGATGCTTACGAACATTTACAAGAGATTATCGCGCTTGCTAAAAGTCGTGCTCCTAAAAAGTTGCAGCTGCGTTTGGTGAAGGGGGCCTATTGGGATAGTGAAACTTTGGAAGCAAGAAGGGAGTCTTATAATAGTTATCAATTTTTAAATAAAGAGGAGAGTGATATCTATTTTCGAGAGATGGTTCATGAGATCTTAAAGGCGGGCGAGTATTTGCAACTTGCGCTGGCCTCTCATAACTTTAGTGATCACCTGTTTGCAGAGAGCTTACGAGAGGAGTTTTTTCAAAACGCTCCGCTGATCGAGCATCAATGCTTGCATATGACTTGTGATCCACTCTCGCTCTCCTTGGCAAAAATGGGGTATGTGGTTCGTGACTATGTTCCCTTGGGAAATTTAATCTCGGGGATGGGCTATTTTGTGCGCAGGCTTTTAGAAAACTCTTCACAAGTGGGATTTTTAACGATGTTACGAAGTGGTAATAGCAATGAAGGAGCTATCACCAACATCAAGATGATCACTCCAGAAGAGCGCTTGCAAAGAAAAGTAGCGGCAGGAAAAGTCACTCACGATAAAGGGGAGGTCACCCTTAGCTCCGATTTTGGCAATCTGCCTTTACGGCGCCTCTTTTTAGCAGAGGAAAAGATAGTGGATGATCTTGGTTATGGGGAAGTAGCGCTTGCACCACGCTTTGCCAATTCTCAGGAAGAGTTTAAAAACGGGTCCTGGAGTGAGCGTCCTATTTTTTATCGCGTCACTGCTCTCAGTGGTGTGGCCCATAAAATTTATGCCGACCTCGATGTTTTGAGCACACTCCATTGTAAGCTTTTAGAGAGCACTAAAGCGCAGGCGATGCTGGCGATAATCTCCATCTGTGATGGAATTAACTATACCATTCGCCAAGAGATGCAGCTACGTTCACAGCTTACCATTGATACAGTGCTTGCTCCTCGAGGAGTGGTAATGATTGTAGCGGAGGAGATTGCTCCACTGGTGCGTCAGTTTCACTCCCTGGCGTGTGCACTCGTCGCGGGGAACAGTGTGCTTTTGCATACCAAAGAAAAATTTTCTTCGCTTTATGATCGCCTACTCCTACACTTTTATGCAGGAGGAGTGCCACAGGAGGTTTTGCTCGTATCGACTAGTGAACACTTAAACGACACCTCTCCCTTGATTCAAAAGAGGGTTCATCACCAAAACCATTTGGCGGTCGCAATGGTTGCCAGTTCGGCGCTACTTGAAAATGCTATCATAGGACTACAAAAAGTACTCCCCTCTAGAATTTACGTGAGCTCTCTTATCAGTGATCGTTTTAAAGATGAGTCTAAGCATCTACTGCCAAACAGCGAGATTGTTATCTTTAAAGGTGCGGTAGAGGAGTGCTGCCACAGTAAAGAGCGCTACCATTTTGCAATGCTCTTTAGTAATTGCCAAGAGGAGATAAAAAACTTTACCAAGAGTTTTCGCGCAAAAGAGCTCTTTATCAACACCGTTCCTCATCGTTATGGCGAGGAGCGACTCTCTCTCTTAAACGAGCACTTGAAGGAGTTTCACCTTTTTAAAGACTGCTTCTCGAGTGATTTTACAGATACAGATGAAGCTCTTCTCCTGCTTCCTTGTGGTTCCGATTATCAAGAAGTGTGCATGCTAAAAGAGGAGAGAGTGCCACTCGCCTTCCATTGGCAACGGCTAGAGAGTGGGCTTTTAAAATGGGTGCAAAATTATGAAGAGATTTTTAGTGGCATTCATGAGGATGAAAAAGCGGTAATTAAGAGTTATTGTGAGTGGGTGCAAAGGGAGCGTATTTTGGAGCGCTTTGTTTCTCTGCAAGAGGAGCTTTGCTCTGGATGCTTTGGATACTTTATGGCCAGCGAGAGTAATCCTCACCTAAAGAGCTTACTTTTTCTTTTGGCCGCACTCACGTTACGAGTGCAGCTTGCAATCTTTGCCAAAAATGAGAGTGTGGCCAAACGCTATCGCGAGGTGTTTGCACTCTTTTCGCCAAAATTAAATGTTGAAATTTTAGCACCCTCGGCAAGCTTATGGAGTAGTGCGCTTCGCGACCGTAGGGCGGAGTTTTATATTATAGATGGGACGCCTAGTGAAATTCGTTCCATCAGCAGTGAAGTTCCCATCACGGCCCTTCATGCTCCTAAAATCGTGAGTAAACTCGATGCTCCTGCCGCTAGTGATTTTCTCTCTTACTTAAAAAAATTAAGGGAGGAGCGTTCACTGACTACAATTTAATAAGGTAAGGAGTTCGGCAGCAACAAGGATTTATAGGCCCTATAGATGTAATCACTAAGCTTAGGATCAACTTTTGCAATATCGGACATCATTTTTTTACCAGCAAGGACTTGCAGGATGCGCTCTTCATCTGTGAGATAAAGCGGACACAGTGGTGCTGAATCGCTGATGAGAGCGGCACCAGCACGCGTTTTTTGGAGATTGGTAAAGGTAAGGGAGTGACCACCTTGTGGTTTATAAACCACCTTTTGTAAGCTTTTGGGAGATACAGAGGTATCAATAAAAAATTGGTAAGATTGAACCTCCTTGGTTGGATTCTCTTTGCCGATTTCAATGGTCACGGTACGGATAGATTTTTTATCGGTTTTAGCAGAAACCTTAATCTGATGATAGTTATCGGTGTAGTGTGAGAGCGGATCCATCGTAGTGTTGTCTTCAAACAGTAGAGCATACTCTTTGGGAAAGAGACTAAAGGCGAGATGGTTGCCGCTGTTACCATTTTCGATACGGAAGTTAATTCCCTTTGATGCATTAAAAGGGTCGATAAAAAAGAAGAGTTTTGCTCCCGCACTTTTGTGATCGCCCTTTTTGCTTTTACTCTCATAAGTTCCAAGAATGGAGTAGTCTTTGATGGAAGAGGATGATTCGTTGCTATTTGCAGGAAGAATCGTGTTGGTGATCAGTGACGATAGGGTGGCGTCCAATTCTGCTAAAGTTGTCTCTTGTTCTGCGAAAAGCTGAGTGCACTGCTGTTGATCCTTCTCCATTTGGAATTGGCAATCGGTGATTTCATTGTTGTGAGCGTAGATTGTGGCCCTCTGTTTATTTTGAGCATCCGTAAAGAACTCTTCACTGGCGATAATCTTTTCCTGCATCTCCTCTATTGCTTGCTTGCTTTGCTTGCGGTAAGCCTCCAGTTTCTCTTGTTCTAAGCGAATTTCGCCACCAAGCTCTGCTTCTGAAGTGGCCAACTCTTGATCTCTTGCTGTTTGCAGAGCGAGCATACCTGCATTATGGGCCATAAGTGCTGTTTGCAGCTTTCTATCCTTTTCCATTACCAGCGCTGTTCTACTTGCGTAGAGTGTGCCAATCTTGGTGTTTAGTTCCTTGATTTTGCCAGCACTAAAGAGTTTCGCAAAGAGAGTTTGCTTTTGCGATAACTCTTGGGACAAGGCGAAGATCTGCTCATTCAATTGCTCGATCGACTCCTGCTCTTGTTGTAGCAGTAGGGTTAAATGGGAGGGAAAGGCGGTTTGTAGTTTGTTAAGTTTTGATTCGGACTCTTTGCTAATCTCTTGAAGGCGTGCTTCTTTCTGATCCAAGAGCTGCCGGTAGTTTCTTAGCATTTGACTCTCAATCGCCACACACTCTGCTTCTTTATTGGTGATGAGAAGAAATTGCTGGTGAAGACTCTCTTTATGCTCTTGTAGCATAGTAGAGAGCTCTTGCTGGCAGGAGGATATTTGTAAGGAGATATGTGCCATTTTCCGCCTTTGCTCTTTTATATCATCTTGAAGATTTTGAAAACTCTCCTGGTTTTTGTGGCGAGTGTTCGTCAGCTTTTCAAACACACTTTTGATCTCTTGAATTTTTTGTATCCGCTCTGCTTCGGCATCTTTTGCCTGCGGGGAGGCCATGCTCAAAGTGGAGAGAGTGAGCATAAGCAGCAGAAGAGTGGTCGTTTTACAGTAAAGAAAAAGAGTTAAATCGCGCATGGAGCTTTCCTCGTTGTTGTGTTTGTATTGTGATCTCTCTTGATGATTGTATCCTGGCCCTCAAACTGTTTAGGCAACACTATTTTCCACTCGAGCACAACTCCTTGAAATTGATCCATTCAAAACAAATTTTTTTGATAACTAATAAAAGAGGAGTGCCTCATTTTTAGAGCATTTATTTAGGGTACAAGAGAGTGGTTAGCAAAAGAACAGATGCAACAGCATTTTAAAGAGGCCGACCGGCCTTGCGCTGGTATCTTGTTTGAAAATCCAAGGAGCGTTGCTCTCGACACGTTCGGGGAGTGGTGCTTCAGAAAACTCATTGCTCCTGCTTTTACTTTCGACTGTGACTTCAAGTTTTGATTGTGCTTCGATTGCGGCCTTGTGCGCCTGCAGAGTAAAGCCAGGTCCTTCTGTTTTAGGCGATTCCCAGGGACGCAGCAGTGTGCCTGTTGCATTTTCGTTAGAGTTGTAGTCACTTTCTAAACGTAGGGGTGCAATCTTTTTAAACTTTAAATCTTTTAGGCCTAAGGCCATGGAGACTCTCCTATCACCTCAGTTCCAGGAATCGGTGGGCAGTAGTTGTTGGCGATTTCCAATTCACGTTTGCTATTCATATGGGTGCGAATGCGATCTCCAAGCTCGTACAAGAGGTCACGCATCTCAATGGCAATATCTTTGGTGGGGGTGTGCTCGACTAAGGAAATTTTTAAGGCCTGTGCCTCTTCGCCATGAACACTCTCCTTTATCCCATTTTCCACACAACCCAAAATATTGGAGGTGTACCAGCCCTTGATCTCCATGCTGAGTTTTTTCCCAATAGCATAGCGGGTAGGAATAAAGATCGGCATAAAATCGAGTTTCATCTCATTTTTAAATTGATTTAAAAAGTGACGAAAGACTCGGAAGTTTCTAAAGTTATTAATCTTGCACTCTAAGGGAGAGAGTAGAATGTCACTGGCGACCAAGGCGTTAGTGATCAAGCGGTTCCAGTTGGGAGAGCAATCCATGATAATTACATCAAACTCATCTTTTAAGGGGGCCACCACCTTTTCTAAAAGCCAATACTCACGGCGATTGATGTTACTTAACGACTCATTTAAGGCCGCAAGTTCTGGTGTCTCTGGAATGTAAAAGAGCGTAGGTAGTGCAGTGGGGTAGATGATCTCATTTAAAGCAGAGGTGCGATTAAAGATATCCGCAAGGCCTTTGGTCTCATTGATTTTGGCCATGATGGTGTTGATATCTTCTTCATCCTCCAGCTCTTGGTTGTGTCCTAAGGCAGTGGTGATATCCCCTTGCATATCAAGTCCAATCACCAGCGTCTTCATACCATGGAGTGCGATGGAGCGAGCAAAATTCAAGGTGAGCGTAGTTTTAAGCACACCACCTTTGGTGGTAAAAACAGAGATTGCAACCGGAGTGGAAAATTTTTTAAGTCTCCCGTAGCGTTCACCAATGTAGGGCAGGGCCGCAAGTGGCCAGCCTCGTACCAAACTCGCCCCTTGGCGATAGCGTTGACTAGGAGGAAAGGCGTACTCCTTTTCTGCTAGTAGCAGCTCCTCCTCACTAAGCTCTTCATTAAAAATCTTAGAGATCTTTGCTGAACTAAAATACTCTTGCTGTCCTGCCACAAGCGATCCTTTTCAAAAAGAATTACTTTTTAAATTGTAATGGGTGCTGAATGAAAAGTTAATGAAAAGTTAAGGAAAAATTTTAAGCTGGTAGGGTTACTTCTCTAGTGCTTTTACTGCTTTTATAAACTCAGGATGCGGATCTTTGATGGGTTTTTCTTGTGCCCGCTTCTCTAAACTTTTTAAAAATTTGAAGGGCCAATCTCTTTGTACAAAATTCACCACCCACGTAGGGATCATGCCTTTTGGATCAAAGTGTGCATCAAGATCGACATAAGTGGTATCTTCACTTAAAGGAAAAAAGATCAAGTGAGAGGAGTGAAGTACTCCGCGAATTTTGTCAGTATAGACTGGGGCCTCTGGCATCTCCACCGATTTACTGACGATATTGATGAACTTGGTATTCTTATCCAAACTTTGATCGATAGTAAGCACTGTACGCATGACAGTGTCTCTATCGGTTACTGGCCAAGGGAGGCGATTGTGGTTGTAGGTGATGCCATCAGCATGGTTTTGTAATTTTAATAACTTCTTGGAGACAAGATTTGGTGTCCACTCTTTGGAACTCTCCACCTCTCGAATCGCAGTCAGTAAAGAGTAGACGGATGCTTTTAAAACTCCAATCCCGCGAAAGGCCATAGGTGACTCATCACCGTGGTTGCTTTCAAAAACGTAGATGCCATCCTTCGAGTAGATCTGTTGCCAACTTTTTTTTATATCCTTTAGGTAGTCGTACTTAAAGGGGAGCTCCTCCTCTGCACTGGCCTCTTTTGCTGCAAGAAAGACTGCAGGGTTTAGCTCCTCATCTGGAATGGAGGATGAGGCGGCCTTGAGTACAAACTCTGAAGGGAAAAAGAAAAAGGAGAGGGTAAAAGTGGAAATTGCCACTAAGACACGTCCGAAAAACATAGAAAAAAACTCCTATATGCTATTGTTATTGACGGTACCCCTTTCGGAGTAACCTAAAAAAAATGAAGGGTAAAATCTTAGATAGCAAAAATTTTTAAGCTTTCTCAAGCTTTCTTGAGCTTTCTAAGCAAGGCCATTTTTGTGGGATGCAATCACCTCTTTACAGATCTCACCGACACTCATCTGGTGCAGTTTATCTGGTCTGATTCGGTCAGGCAATACAGGAATTGGCCAAGTGATCTTTTCAGAGAGCATTAAATTTTTATTGGCAGAAACCTCATCAATTTTACCTACTGGAGTAAAGTGAGGTACTGACTGTAACACTTCTGGCGTCTCATTAATCAGCAAGTAGATCGCCTTCACAATATCCACAAAACGATCAAGCTCTGCTTTTGTAAAACTCTCAGTAGGCTCGACCATTAACCCAGAGGGTTCTGGAAAGGCAACCGTTGGTGCGTGCACTCCAAAATCCAAAAAGAGTTTTCCTACTCTTGCTATGACTTCAGGTCTACTGTTGAGTCCCGCCACACTCTTTTCAACGCGCTCAAAATTAACTCCTGGCAAGGTAAGAATAAACTCATGCATCCGTGGAGAGCTCTCTGCGCCTACAGGTAGTGTCGGATAGATTTTTGAGAGGTGGTGCTGCAAGTAGCGTGAGGAGGCCACTGCTACCGCCGACATTTTGCGAATTCCTTCCCATCCCAAGGCACGTAGGTAAGCGTAGCAGCGTACTTTGTGCAAAAAGTTTCCAAAGTGACGATGCAAGGATCCTATGGATTTAGGAGCACGATACGTTTTGTAGAATTCACCCTCTTTTTTTACCTGCACACCTGGTAGGTAGGGGAGCAGGCGCTCACTGACTGCTACAATAGCGTCACCAGGACCGCCACCACCATGGGAGATGGACCACGTTTTATGAAGATTATTATGAACAGCATCAACACCCAGCTTCGCAAGGTTCATGCGGCCAGCAATGGCATTCATATTAGCACCATCCATATAGACAAGCCCACCCACGTTGTGAATGAGAGAGGCCATCTCTTGAAACTCCACTTCAAAAATACCAAAGGTATTAGGGTTGGTGACCATCACCCCTGCAATACGACTGCCATGGGTATTAATCGTTTGTCGCAGCTCTTCAAAATCGATCATCCCTTTGGAGTTGGCACTAATCTCTAAAATCTCATACCCGGCAGCGTTAGCAGTGGCCGGATTGGTTCCATGAGCGGAGTGAGGAATTAAAATGATCTTGCGTGTGTCGCCCTCACCGTGATCACGATGGTAGGCCTGGAAAAGTTTTAATCCTGTGAACTCACCGTGAGCACCAGCAACTGGTTGTGTTGTTACCCCTTGCAGCCCTGTAATCGCCTTAAAGAGCTCTTGGGTTTCATAAAGAATTGCTAGCGTTCCTTGCAGATCGGCCTCTGGTGCTTGGGGATGTGTTTGGGTGAAGCTGGCAAGCGAAGCAAGATAGTCGTTGACATAGGGGTTGTACTTCATCGTACAAGAACCTAAGGCATAGATTTGGTCATCAGGACTTACGTTTTGATCACTTAATTTTTTGTAGTAAGCGTGAAGCTCCGTTGTGGCAATTTTAGGAATGCCAATAGTCTCACTTTTTGCTCTCAAAAGCTGTGAAGGAATCTCTAACACACTTTTTTCTTGGTAAGTGGCGGGAGTACGTGGAAACTCCTTCTCGAAAAAGTTTAAAAGTTTTTGCAAGTCACTATCACTATGGTGATCAAAAAAGGAGAGCAGCAGCAGATTTCTTCCTCCGGGGGAGCGGGAGGAGACATCCACCCCAAGGTGCAGGTCATATTGAGTACGTGCCTTTTCTAAGAGAGCAGCAACACTTCCTACAATTTCAATGGTAAACTCATTAAAAAAGGGAGTGGAGGCAAAGGCCAGCGAAACCCCTTTAAACTCGCCCACCAAAATCCTCTGGGCCACGGTCAGTGCTAGTGAGCGTGCGCGAGCAATACTTTCACTCATGCCCTCGTCACCGCGGTTTAAGAGTGCAGCACCGACAAGTGTTCCCATAAAGGCCTGGTTGGAACAGATGTTGGAGGTGGCCTTCTCACGGCGAATATGTTGCTCCCTAGTTGCCAGCACCAGTGTCTTACAGGATCGCCCTTTGGAATCGACGGCACTACCAACGTAGCGGCCAGGAGTGGAGCGAATATCCATACGATTGTTTTGGTTGTAGCGAATACCAAAGATACCTAGACCAGGTCCACCAGAGGAGGGAGCAAGCGCCAAATGTTGTCCTTCACCAACAATCATGGTAACGCCCTCTTTTGCACTCCCATAGAGTGAAGGGGCCTTTAATCCCCCTTGCGCCAGCAGCATCGGATCGATCACTGCAATAGAGGCAAGCTTTTCTGCTTTAGCAAGATCTGTAAGCGCATCCCCATCTTCAAGGTTTCCAAGAGAGTTTACTTGCGGAAAGACCAGTGCACAGAGCACAGCAGTGGCGTCAGCCGCTTTAATCGCCGCAATTTTTTCTCGAATCGATTCAACGCTGGTGGTTCCGCTGCGCGCATCGACCTCTACAAAGTGTAAGCTTAAATCGGTCTCTTTTGCTGCTGTTAAGAGCACCTCTTTGTCGCCAGGATAAATCGAGTTACACAAAACTGCATGGGTACCTTTTTTTAATTTTTTTGCGGCCACCAGCGCTTCCATGATGGCGGTCGAACGATCATACAAAGAGGCGTTGATCGCCTCAAATCCCGTCAGCATCGACAAGAGCGAAGAGTAGATCCAAAGCGATTGCAGTGTGCCTTGGCCACGCTCTGGTTGATAAGGGGTATAGGCCGTAGTCAGCCCCCTTAAATTGCAAACGAGCGGCACAATCTCTGGCACGCGATACTGTTTTAATCCATCACCAATAAAAGAGGTGCGGATGGTATTTTTACTGGCGATACTCTTTACATGTTCAATCAGTTCATCGTAAGCAAGCGCCGAGCCCACTTTACTTTGGGCCGCGCGATTTTCTTCATCATCAAACTTTACTTTCTCCGAGATATGGGAGAAGAGATCATCAAGAGAAGCAGATCCAATGGTTTTAAGAACTGACGCAAGATCTTGGTCACTGATAGGCATATAGGACGGGGCCAACTCTCTTTTTAATTTGCTAGGGTCATAAGGTAGATCGCGGGTTTTAGGTGTACTAGTAGAACGATGAAATGTATTCATTATTATTACTCCCTTAAAAAATCATTAAAGCTTTCTCACAAACACTAAACAGGAAAGAGTAAACTGTAAATAGTTTACTGTTGTATGGGCGGAACTGTAATGAGCGAAGAGACCTGCGAAAATTTTTTTCTTGTGGCATCAGAGGAGGATTTGCGCTTAAAACTTTTTTGGAATGAAAAGATTGCTAAAGCAGAGGGATGGCAAAACTTTAAAGCAATCGATATTGATTTATATCAGATCTGGAGAGAATGGGAATCAGAAAGCTTCCGTCGAGCGGGTGATCCCCTCTGGAGGGCGCTTGGTTTCAAAGGGCGTCCTGGAGAGATTAAAGCGCATGATAGGCCTCCGATTATCTTTGATGCTACCGCAGGATTTGGTATTGACTCCCTTCGCTTGCTCTTTTACGGAGGCGAGGTTTACAGTTTTGAACGTAGTCAATTACTGCTAAAACTTTTGGCCAGTGGCAGAGGCGAGTTGCTTGCAAAACTTCCACCAGAGGTTTCTCAAAAACTCTCTTGGCGTTTGATTGCAGGGGACGCTTGCAACAACCCCACTGCGCTTCCAAGGCCCGAGATCATCTACCTCGATCCTATGTACCCACCACGCGTGCGTGAGAAGGGAGCGCAAAGTAAAGAGATGCGAGTATTGCAAAGAATGGTAGGAAAGGGGAGCGAAGAGGAGGATCAGCGCCTCTTTGCCTGGGCCAAAGCGCTCTCGCCCAAGCGAATTATTGTCAAAAGGCCCTTTTACGCTAATCCTTTCGCCAAAAATCCCCTGGCATCAATCAAAGGAAAACTCCTGCGCTTTGAGGTCTACAGCTACTCTTCGTTGGAACCTGAAAAGTTTTCACTCAAGTGATTTTTTGCTTTTGTTTTTTTTCCTTCTCGCCTAATATGCGGCAACATTTAAGCTCTCAAGCAAACTAGATAATGAAGGAGTCATTATGCATTTAGGATTAAAAAGCTTCAAAAGATTTTCGTTACTACTTCTCATAAGCGCGCTTTTTTTGGCAAGTAACAGTGGGAGTGCAGTGGCATACAGTAGTAAGGCACCCAGTTTATCCCTCTTAGCAGAGGCAGATAGCACAAGAGTAGAGGAGAAACTCTACTCTGCCTCCACCCTCTACACACCCTACCTTTCAGTGGAGGTTAGTGATAAGTATACCGTTGGTAGTTTTGCAGAGATCACCCAGACTCGAGATAGCGCGCTCGTTGATGCCATATCCTTAAGATTTGATCATAAGATTTATAAAGGTTCCTTGCTCGATCTCTCTTCCAGCAGTCGTTTGAATGTTAGGCCTTCAGAAGCGGCCCATGAAAAGTCTGGCGAGAGTAAAAACTTAGAATTTCGTGGGTACGCCAACTTGCAAATAAGTGACAATTTTCTTTTGAAAAATGAGCTTCGCACCAAGTTTAGTGCCGCCTCTCGCAAGTATGAGAATGAGAAGTCACAGTGGTGGAGTGTGGATTACTACTTGACTCCAGTTTATAGCTTCAGCGATAAGGTGAGTGGCGAGGTGGAGTTTTTAGGAGAAAAGATTGAGAAACGTCAGAGTTCTTCAGTCGAGTTTTTGCAAATGGCACCAAAAAGCATCTATCACTATAATTCGCATTGGAGTTCGAGTGCCAAGCTTGAGAGTAAATTACTAGAGTCTCAGGATGAGAGCTTCTCATGGGCGCAAAAAAATCTCCGTTTAGAATTGGGTGGCAAGTATGTTCCTAGCAGCAGCTTTGATGTAGAGTTTTTAATCTCTTCGTCGCTGATCAAGAGTGTAAGTAAAAATTTTCTGCTAGAGTTAAATGTTAACCTTATAGCTTTTTAAATTTATTTTTTTTCATTTATGATATTACGACAAGCGCTCCTCCTCTTGTATGACAGGATGAAGAGCGCTATACTTTCCCCATGAAAACAAATCACCTTTCCCCGCTAACTTTAGATGAAATCGTTTCCCTGCTCGAGTATGATCGCACGCGCGCCGAGCACGAACTCTTTCCACTTGCAAGAAAAGTCAAAGAGGAGAGTGTCGGCAACACTGTTTACTTTCGAGGATTGATCGAGTTTTCCAACTACTGCCATAAAAATTGCCTCTATTGCGGCCTTCGTCGTGAAAATAGGAGAGTGGCCCGCTACGATATTCCCGATGAGGAGATTTTAGCGATGGCCCGCTTTGCACGCGAGCACAACTATGCATCGATTGTGATGCAGTCGGGGGAGCGCAGTGATGCACACTTCGTTGAGCGAGTAGAAAAGTTGCTGGCAGCGATAATAAAGGAGAGTGCGGGAGAGTTACGAATCACCCTATCTTGTGGAGAACAAAGCGCCGAGGTGTATGAGCGCTGGTATGCGGCCGGGGCCACACGCTATCTCTTACGAATTGAATCCTCAAAACGAGAACTCTACCATCAAATCCACCCCCAAGATGAGAACCACTCTTTTGAAAAACGGGTGGAGTGTTTAAAGCTTTTAAAGCGTCTTGGTTATCAAACGGGAACGGGAGTGATGATTGGACTCCCAGGGCAAAACACACTCGATCTTGCAAGTGACCTCTGCTTTTTTCGCGATCTTGATATCCATATGGTAGGGATGGGTCCCTTTATCGAACACCAGGAGACACCACTTGCAGGATCTCATCCACAAATGTTGCCACTGCAAGAGCGCCTCTTTTTGGCACTAAAAATGGTTGCGGTTTTGAGAATTATGATGAAGGATATTAACATTGCTGCTGCTACAGCACTGCAAGCGATCGATCCCACGGGAAGAGAGCAGGCGCTAGCAGTGGGCGCCAATGTAATCATGCCCAACATTACACCTAAAAAGTATCGTGAAGATTATAAACTTTATGAGAATAAACCGTGCACAGATGAGGATCCTTGGCAATGCCAGGGGTGCTTAGAGAGACGGATCGCTAGCGTCGGTAATACCATAGGGTATGGTGAATTTGGTGATTCCAAACACTATAAAGAGCAAATTTCTAAAAAAAATGATAAGAAACAAAAAATTTAAGATATTGTAACTGCTTAAGTTGTGGTAGATATTTGCTTTAACCTCCCTTTTTTTCAGGAAGCGTGTATGAAAAAATACTGCGTTTATGGCATTGGAAACGCCCTCGTAGATATTGAAGTTGAGGTGCGGCCAGACTTTTTCTCTCTGCTTGGGATTCAAAAAGGGGTAATGACCCTGATTGATGACAAAAGACAAAAGGAGATCTTGGCAACTTTAAATGGGGTACCGCTAAAGCGTGCCTCTGGCGGGTCTGCTGCCAACACCCTTTTAACCATCTCACAATTTGGAGGGAGCTGCTTTTACTCTTGTAAAGTTGCCGATGATGAGTGGGGAAACTTTTTTCATGACGACCTTATTCGTGGTGGTGTTGACACCAATGGAGCACAAAGAAGGCAAAAGGGTGAGACTGGACGCTGCTTAGTTATGGTAACCCCCGATGCCGATCGTACTATGAACACCTTTTTGGGGATTAGCGAGCAATTCTCTGCAAATGAACTGGTAGAAGAGGCGATTCGCAACTCCGAATATCTCTATATCGAAGGATACCTTTTAGCACAAGAGCATGGGCGAGTTGCCGTCCAAGAGGCGCAACAGTTGGCGGATAAGTATAGTGTTAAGAAGGTGATCTCCTTCTCTGACCCTTTTGTGATTCAACTTTTTCATCAAGAGTTAGAGGCGGTTATTGATCGAGGTATCGATTTTGTTTTTTGTAATGAAGAAGAGGCAAAAAGTTATGCTTGTACGCGCGATTTAAATCTTGCTTGCCAAAAGTTAGAAGAAATTAGTAAATGTTTTGTGGTAACTCGTGGATCGCAAGGTTCACTGCTTTATGATGGGGAACGCTACCACAAAGTGGAGGCGCAATCGGTTCCTGCTGTGGATACCACAGGTGCTGGTGATATTTATGCCGGCTCCTTCCTCTACGGAATTACCCATGGGATGAGCTTTCCAGCAGCGGGTAGACTTGCCAGTATGGCGGCAGCAGCGGTGGTGTCACGGCATGGGCCACGGCTGGCACAAAGTGAAGCAGTTGCCTTATTAAAATGGCCTTTAAGAGAGAGTGTGGATTTAAGTGTATGAAAGAGATAGAGAGCAAAAGAGTTTTAATTAAAAAAGTTTTAGAGGAGAGTGATAAGTTTGTAGGCCAAGAGGGTGTATTAGTATGCGGTTGGGTGCGCTCCCTTCGAAAATCCAAGCACTGCTCCTTCGTCGTCGTAAATGATGGCTCGACTCAAAATGCGCTACAAATTGTGGTCGATCCTGCAGTTGCAAATTATGAAGATATCTCGAAGATGATCACTGGCTTTTGCATTAGGGCGCGTGGAAAAATGGTCGCCTCTCAAGGCAAGGGTCAGACCATTGAGATGGTGGCAGAAAAGATCGAGATCATCGGTACAGTTAATGATGAATATCCCTTGCAAAAGAAGGCAACATCGCTAGAGTTTTTACGTGAGGTTGCCCATTTACGTGCACGCACCAATACCATTAGTTCGGTGCTAAGAATTCGCCACGCCCTCTCCTTTGCCACTCATAAGTTTTTTGGAGATCGCGGCTTTTTTTATGTTCATACTCCCATTGTTACCGCTTCCGATTGTGAAGGGGCGGGGGCGATGTTTCGAGTGACCACACTTCCTCCAGGAGATGCTGCTGATTTCAGTAAAGATTTTTACGGCAAACCCACCTTCCTTACAGTCTCAGGACAACTAGAGGCGGAGTGTTTGGCATTAGGACTAGGACAAGTTTACACCTTTGGGCCAACCTTTAGAGCAGAGAACTCCAACACTCCAAGACACCTCTCGGAGTTTTGGATGATTGAACCCGAAGTGGCCTTCTGCGACCTCGACGATTTAGCAGAACTAGCAAGCGATTACTTACAATTTTTAATCGGCCATGTGCTCGATCACTATCGTCCAGAGCTAGAGTTCTTAAGCACGCAAAACCAAAATGGTGATCTCATTTCACGATTGCAAGCGGTAAGGGCCGCCAAATTTCATCGCGTGAGCTACACCGAGGCGGTGCAAATTTTAGAAGAGGCGATGAACTCTAAAAAACAAAAATTTGAATTTAAAGTTTATTGGGGTTGTGATTTACAAACGGAGCATGAACGTTACTTAACGGAGAAGCACTTCATGGGGCCGGTGATTGTTACCGACTATCCCAAAGAGATTAAGGCCTTTTATATGAAAGAAAATCCCGATGGAAAAACGGTGCGTGCAATGGATGTGCTAGTTCCTGGGGTGGGCGAAATCATTGGTGGTTCCCAGCGTGAAGATGATCATCAAAAGTTAGTAAAGCGCATTCAGGAGATGCAGTTACACGAAAAAGATTATTGGTGGTATCTCGATTTGCGAAAATTTGGGGGGGCCCCCCATGCAGGCTTTGGTCTTGGTCTTGAGCGTGCTATCATGTATGTGACCGGTATGACCAATATTCGTGATGTGATTGCCTTCCCACGCTTCTCAGGAAGTGCAGAGTTTTAATGGTGATGCCAGTAGCAATGGAGGGTGATCAGGTGGATCACGGAAACTCTCTTGATCTACGCGCACTCTTTAAACAGTTTGCTCATCATGAATCCATTGTGGTTGGGAAAAAACGTTACACCTATAGCGAGTGGGAGCGGATCCTCGCGGCCTATCTTTTCACTTTGGAATCACTTAACATTTCTATAACAGAGACGCCCCAAAGGGTGGGCCTTTTGGCAGCAACCAGCTTTGAGGCCTTAAATGTGATGGTTGCACTACTACTTTTACGAGCAACGCCCGTTTGGCTGCCCACCACACTCTCCTCTGTGCGCCTCGATTCCCTGATTAAAGATGGTAAATTGCCTTTGGCCATTGTTGACGACAAGTTGCTCAAGGCCCCGCTCTACTCTAAAAATTTAATGAAGCTCTCAAAGATTGTAAAAAAGGTGAGCTACCTTTTGGGTGAGTCTAAGAGTGAGAGTGCTCCCTTTGTGGTGAGTGCCTTCAAGAAAAGTTGGAAGCTGCCAGCAGAGCAAGAGGCGAGTATTGTCTTCTCTTCAGGAAGTTTAGGGGGAACCAAGGGTGTCGTGCTTACGATTGAAAATATTATTTTCAGTGCACTGGGGAGTATCGATTTTTATAAGATGCAAGCGGGTGATCGCTTCTTCGCCTCACTGCCTATGCACCATGTAGGGGGGCTGATGGTGCCTTTTCGCGCACTCCTTTGTGGAGGATGCACCATTTTTTATCAACGTATAGATAAAGTTTTAGCAGAGGAGAGGGTTGATTTTTTATCACTGGTTCCGACACAGCTGATTCGTCTCTTGGATAAAGAGCGTTTGCTACCACGGCTTAAGCAAATCAGAGCAATCATTGTGGGAGGAGGGCCTTTGGCGCGCTTTCCTTGGAGTTACGCCAAGGAGAAGGGCATTGCCATTAGTCCCAGCTATGGACTAAGCGAGATGTGTGCACAAGTGACAGCGCTGCCGCCTTTTAGTGATAGCTACTCGGAACGCTCTTGCGGGAAAGCACTCCCTTATCGTGAGTTTAAAATTACCGTGGATCAAGAGATTTTAGTGCGAGGAAGAAGCTTATGCCACTCTTATTTCATCGCTGGAGAGGAGGTGCCTTTGCCACGAGATGAGGAGGGGTGGTTTCATACTGGAGACTTAGGGGAGGTGAGTGGCGATGCCGGCGATGAGGGAAGCCTCCACCTCTTAGGACGCAAAGATTTAAATTTTGTTTCGGGCGGCGAGAATGTTAATCCTTTACTGATTGAAGCGGTCTTAAAAGAGATCCCTTGGGTGATCGATGCTGTGGTTGTACCAGCGCCTCACTACGAATTTGGAGAGGTGCCGATTGCTTTTGTGGAGGCCGCTCGTAAGCTTCCTCTCAAAAAGATGTTACTCTATTTAAAAGAGCGCTTACCTCTCTATATGGTTCCTAAAAATGTGATCTTTTTAGAGGAACAAAACCCCTTTAAAAACTTAAAGTATAATCGCAAAGCTTTGACCGAGTATGCAAAGACCATCAATCAATAAACGCCTGTTACTGTTTTTCTTCAGTGGCCAGGGCACTATTCCACTTCTTTACGAGAGCAGGATAATTTGTGCGTAGTAAATCCCAATGTTTTTGATCGAGCTTTTGTTGCAAGATTTTATTCAACGCTTGTAGCGTCTGGAAAGTAATCCCGATCTGTTCCATTTGCCGACAAACACCAGTGAAAACTTTGGTGCCTAACGAGGCCTCAAAGGAGTTCTCTAAGAGATAAATCAACATGCTTTCACTTTGCTTATCTAGCGGAGTGGCCGGAGATGCGTTTGATAAAATTTGATCAATCAGGGGACGAACAGAGGACAATTTTAGTTTTTCAAAAATAAGCATAAACAGATCTTGATGATTTTTTAACCATGAAAAAGGCATGTTTTGCACGATGATGCCAACTTGCTCGGAAGAGACTTTGCTGATAAGCTCTTTGAGTAAATCAAGATTTAATTGCGGTCCTCGCACTAAAGCAGAGTAGTGAACTAAATTGTTAGTAGTCTTATTATCGAGAGTATTGAAGGCCAAACGATAGAGATCACTCCACTTCAGGGTCTCTGGATTTGAGAGGATATGCTGAATCAAGTTGCTGCGATAAAAAGGGTAATCTTTTTCATAGGCACGCAGTAAAGTTTGTTGATAGAGGGGAAGATTTTTATCTTTTCCCAGCTTTTCAAAGAGGTGCAAAGCAAATGCAGGATCGTTAAAATCCAAAAGATGCTCTATTTGCTTAATCATTGCTGCTTGAGAAAGGTCACTACCATCAATTACTGGCAAGACCAGCGGAAACAAAAAATCTTTTGGCGCAATCGCCAGCAGTTGTTCAATAAAGGGCCAATGTGGATGCTTCGCCAGCACTTCCACCAAATGATTTTGAAAATCGGCATCATCAATAGAGGCAACAATTTTTGCATGCTCTGCTAACTCTTTTGGAGAAAGATTTTTAGATGCGAGCCAAGTTTCTGGATTATTGAGAAACGCTGATATTTGAGGGTAATATTTTTTGATAAAATTTAAATTTTTATGATCATCATACTGTCGCTTAAACTTAAAAGAGAAATCACTCTCTTCCAAGGGAAAATTCATCTTTTTTAAATGAGAAGCATTTTTTTTGCTCCAATCAATAAGGTCTTTAATTTGAGCAATCTCTTTTGGTGGATCACCTGCATCCTCTACCGTTGCTTGATTTAATCGCTCTTGCAGGTAAGTGTAAACGCTCTTCCACTCCCCTTGCTGTATCTTTTTTCGAGCTTCACGCCAAAAAGCAACTTTTTGTTGAAACGCTTCTTGAAAACCACTCTTTAAAGAGTAGCGCTTAAGATCTTGACGGTAAAGCAACGCTTGTGCTGGATCTAAAAGATCTTCGCTTGGATCGCTAGAAATTAATTTAACTAGAGGATGCCAGTGACCAGTGCTATCACTCCAATATTGAAATGCACGTGTTTGTGCTTTAGGAAGGTGCTCGTAAGAAAGGATTAACTCATTAAATTCATCTGGAGTTGCCTTATAAGCATGAGCATTGATTTGTTGTAAGAATGTTCGCGAAGAGGGAATGTTTGGATCAAAGGAGACAATAAAGTGAGTTTGTAAATTTTTCTCCGCAACCTTGCCAAAAATTTCTTTGATCTTTTGACTGATGCTTCCACGAAAGCCAGTATCAATCAAGGTCACAGCGCCTGCTTGCAAACTTTGAGGAGAGATACCTTCTTGAATGAGATAGTTTTTTAAGTGTTTATCGTTAACGGTCAGTCGATTAACATTTAAAAGCTTTATTCGCTTGGCCTCTTGAGGATTATCTTTTAAGGCCAGCTTCATCATATCATAAAGATATTCACTATCGCGTGCTAGAAAATAGATTGGCCCTGTAGGGTATAGCCCATAAATTTGTGCAATAAACTCTAAGTGACCTGCAAGTAGGCCACTCCACGCTGATCCTAAACTTGCCGGGGTCTCCTTAGTTGCTGCAAGTGTATCAATTTCTGCACGACTTAAATACGAGGCAGTGCCTGCAGGCGTGGTAACGGAGACTGCTGCCAAGAGGGAGAAGTTGCAGGTGAAATTTATAATGGTGATTAAGATGATCAAAGATAAGGAGAACAATTTTTTCATACTTAAAAGACCTCAATTATTTTTCTGTTATTGAATCCAAGAGATTTTAACTGAAAAAGCTTTTCTCAAAAAATAAATCAATGAAAAAATTATAATTAGTTGAAATAACATTAATAAAGAACGTAGGATTTGCTGGGGTGGCCCAGTGGTTGTGTCAAAAAGTTGGCAAAGAGGGAGTTGTTTTGCAAGCTATGGGTGGCAATTTTTTTTACTTGCAAAAGAGTTATGTTCTATAAAAGTAGGAGATAACGATTTGAAATTTCTAGGAATTTTTAAAAACTATGTTCTTATAACGAAAAAGCTAAGCAAAATAGAGATACTATTCGCTAAATAAAATTTTTTTAACCAAGGATAGAGGGTAATTTAAAATGAATAGAAAACATCTTTTGCTTATTTCTTCAGTGGTAATATCTCTGTTTTTTTTAACTCCACTCAAAATTTCTGCTGCTGGTGGTTGTCAAATTGATGCCTGCAAAATAGAGAGTCTTAAATTATTAGGTAATGCTCATGAGATGAAAGAGCTTTTGGTATCGCTTTGTACAGATAATGCTCCTTTTGTTAAAGCATTATCGAAAATAGTTGATGATATTAATAACAGAAGAGTAAGTAGTGAAGATCATCTGAAACTTAGAGTTGTAAATTTAAGGGATGAGGCCACTCGTTGTAAGCTTTGGGATAATGATGGAAGTGGTGGCATGAGCGTGTGTGCACCTGATCCAGAGTTAATCAGTGGAGAGGATCGTTGGATGCGCGATTTCTGTAAAGTTGCCACTGCTAAAATTGTCGGTGAGAGCAAAGAGAAAACATTGATTGTGGATGTTAACCGAGGGAGAGAGACTGTATGTCTTCCGGCAAAACTTGCAAAGCATTGGAATAATGCTTATGTGGTGAATACGGGAACCAGTGGGATTTGTGGTGATTATGGTGGAAATATTGATGTTACTCCTAATGATATTTTATATACCGGCAGCAACACTTCGCCGGAGCTTTTACAGTTTTGGAAAGACAAAGGGTATAAAGATCGTGTAGTGACGTTGGATACAGAGTGGCTTAGGGTTGGCCATGTTGACGAACATGTGACCACTGTTACTGTGCCTAACGATCCTTGCGGCATCGCCATTTTAAAGGCCGATCCGATGGCAGCAATGCAAACAATCTTAAAAAATGATCAGAAGTCGCTCAAAGATTTTCCTAGTGAAGTCAATATGCTCTCTATGAAAGAGACATTTTCCGCCTTTCATGCTTATCTGAGAACGAATCAAGCAAAAATCCATAAAAGGCCATCAATCTCCTCATCCTCTTTATCGCTGCCCTGGCCTTTCTCTATCTCCGTGCATTTGCCTTGGAGTCACGCCAGCGATGGTGAGGGTACGAGGATGAGTCGTACTCGCTTAACCTTGCCAGGTTCGGCGGAAGTGGAGGGGAATGAACAGATGTACTCGTTGCTAAAGAGTCAATTTGCGACCTCGGCGATTATTGAGCAAAATGTGGAGTTACTCAAGAGTGAAATAGTGAAAAAAACTCCTGCTTGTAAAGAGATGAAGGTGATTGCAATTCCCGTGCTCTTTAAATGCCAGGGTATGAATTTTGATTTTGATAGCAATCCTAGTGAGTGTGATGCTCTCCTCCCTGATAGTGTCAACTTAACAGTAGTAGGAGCAGATTTGATTATTCCTGATCCGCTATACACCCCTTTTCGTAAACAAATTCAAAGTGAGTTAACCCAGATTCAAAAAAGAGCTCATTTTATTGAAGATGTTAACTATCACAACTTAAAAGGAGAGGTTCACTGTGGAACCAATGAGCTGCGTGTTCAGCAGGTGCAGTAAACCGAAGGTAGAGAGATGTGTCTGGTGGCCTCCTCCTCCAATCTACCCGTCAGAAATTCCGAAATTATTTATTATATTTTTTCTCCATCATACCGATAAGTAGTAGGTTATTTTAAGGTAACTGCTCACACCCTTCAGCCATCTACCCTCTACCGGATGCTGAAAGTTGCTTAGCTAACAGCATTTGGTTGAGAGGTGAAGGTTGAGGGGTGTGAGCAGTTACATTTTAAGGCCAATTTCTATTAAGCACCGCTTGCTAAAGAGCTTAATAGAACGAGTACTTAGAAAAAATCAATATTTTCTTACACTCTGGAGGAAAAACATGAAACTTGCAAGAAAAACGTTTGTGGCAATCGCTTTCACCTTGGGCCTTCTAATCGCAATTCAATTTTTCTTCACTCGTGCAATTATATTGAAAGGTTTTGATAAGTTAGAAGATATGAGCGCCAGGAAAAATGTTGAGCGAGTAAAAGATGCTACCACTGAACAAATATCCAACCTGGAAACCAAGGCCGTAGATTGGGCAATGTGGGATGATGCTTACAAATATGTTCAAGATGCGAACAAGGAATTTGTTGAATCGAATTTACAAGATAGTGCTTTAACCGGTCTGAAAGTCAATCTTTTAGCATTTATTCAACCTCAAAGCGGTAAAATAATTTTTGGTAAAGAAGCTGATCTTGAGACTTCAAACGTGCAAGATATATCTTCTAGCATATTAGAACATTTCAAACAGCATCCCGATCTCTTTAAATATCAAGATACTACTCAACATAATAATGGAGTGATTGTTCTCACTTCTGGTGGGGCAATGATTGTTTCCTCTCAGCCAATCATAAAAAGTGATGGTACTGGACCAATTGCAGGCGCACTTGTTATAGGAAGATATTTGAACCAATCTGCAATTGATAACTTGTCACGTTTAACTCATCTAAAGGTAGAAGCAAAACTTGCAAAAGAGCTACCACCTACCTATACAGATGCAAAACAAAATCTTGCTACTGAGAAAGCAAATTATATCAAAATTACTAGTGAAAACGAAATGACCGGTTATGCCATGATCAAAGATATCTATGGAGTGCCTGCACTCTATATTTCTGTTACCATTCCTCGTGATGTTCATGCTCAAGCGAAGGCCACCATGCTTTCCTTCCTTTTGGCAATGCTAACAGGAGCTCTCTTGCTCACACTAGTAATGAACTTTGTGGTTAATCGTTCAGTGGTCAATCCAATCGTTGTTCTTAATAGAAAAATTCAACAAATTGGACAAAGCGGAGATCTTTCGCTGAGAGTGCCAGTTAAAGGCAAAGATGAGATTGCAGAACTTTCTACAGAAATGAATAAGATGCTTCATGCAATTCACGAATCAAAAAATTCTATGAAGCGTTTACTTGATAATACGCTTCAAGGTTTTATGGCCTTTGATAATAAAGGAGTTATCTCTGCAGAATTTTCTAAATCGGTTTTGACTATTTTTGAACAAAATCCTGCAGGAAAACATATTGCAAATATTTTTTGCCAGAAAGAATCACAGTGGAATGATTATGTTGATGCCATTTTTGCCGAGACCCTACCTTTCTCCGATTTGATAGGTCTTTGTCCAAAAGAATTAACAGTAAAAGAGAAGAATATAGAACTTCTTTATAAAGATATCAGAAATAGTGATGATAAACTTACTCATGTGATGGTTGTGGCAACAGATGTGACAGAGCTACGTAAATTGCAGGAGCAAAAAGAGGCGGAAAGCAAACTCAACAATGCCATTATAAAAATTTTACAGGCAAAAAATGATTTCGCTGAGAATGTGGAGATGGCCAATACTTTAGATAAATATAAAAATGATTTATCTGAATTCAAACGCAAATTGCATACATTAAAAGGATCTTTTGGTTTTCTCGGTTGCCATGATTTTGCAGAAGTTTGTCACAAATTTGAAGATCAGTTAAAAGACGACCATTCTATGGAAGCATTAGATAAGGCGTGTGTGGACATTAAAGAGGTCGTTAATACATTCGTTGATAAATACCAACATGTTTTGAATATCAGCAAAAACAGTGGACGTACAATTGATGTACCAAGTAATACTCTTCACCGTGTTTTAGAACTTGCTTACCAAACCAATGCTTCTGAAGGTGTTATTAATGAACTTACAAATATACTAGAACGTCCGATCAATGAATCTTTTGGTTGGATTGAAAATGTATTTAAGGCCACGGCTGAGCGATTTGGAAAAGAGGTTCTTCCTGTGGTATGGGACGATTCTTCTGTTGCCTTTGATCCAGATAACTATCGCTCCTTATGTAAGAGCCTGATTCACATTCCTCGAAACTCTGCTGATCATGGAATTGAATCTCCTTGCGATCGAGAGTGCTTGGGTAAACCAAGAGAGGGTAAGTTAACTATACAGCTTAAACTAGATAAGGGTATGTACTATCTTACCATAAAAGATGATGGCCATGGAGTAGACTTTGGTAAAGTCAAAAAGAAAGCAAAGACGCTTTCTCTTAAAGAACCACAAACTATGGAGGAGACCCATGAGTTACTTTTTACTGATGGCTTTAGTATCAAGGAAGAGATTACTGAAACCTCTGGACGAGGAGTAGGGCTAAGTGCAATTCGTGAAGAGGCCAGAAGATTAGATGGAGATGCAAAGATCGAAAGTGTAGAAGGAGAAGGTACAACCATTACAGTATGGTTTAAAAAATTGATTAATGGAAAAAACATCATACCTTTTACAAAAAAAACAATTGATAATCGTAAGATCGCTTAATCCCCTTTGTCCCAAAGGGGTGAGACCTCTTTGTAATATTGCGATTTACGCTGCCTCATCGAACTCATATTGATCAACTTTTTTCCAAAATTGATCCCATCTTCCAGTATGATAAAAATCTATAAATTGGTGCTCTGTGTGTTTATTTAAGAATGGCCAGTTCGCAAATTCTTTTAAAGATTGTAACTTATATGGACTCGCCGTAAATGCAAGAAAAAATTCTAATTTAATAGCAAAATAAAAATAATCGCTGCCATATATCCGGCCTATCTTTATTGGGATTCAGTTCCCTGTGGCCCTGATGGAA
>JADGAN010000027.1 GCA_015231955.1 Oligoflexia bacterium
TCTCTCCATTCGACGATGATCTATACATACATCGCAGACATCACTAGCATGCAAGTCAAAAGCCCCTTGGATTTAATTTTCAAGGAGGCCAAGTAAATGAGAATTGAACAACCCAAAATTGAAATGGCTGAAATATTTAGAAACCACAGACATCTACTCGGGAAAATTCCAAAATCTCATCATAAAGTTATTCAAGATATTATAAATTGTCGAACTAGTGTGCTCGGTGGCCATCAACTTAAATGCAATGAGTGTGACTACACTGAAAACTCCTACAATTCATGTCGGAACCGCCATTGCCCCAAATGCCAATACCTAGCAAAAATGAAGTGGGTTGAGAGCAGACTAGAGGATCTTCTTCCTTGCCAATATTTCCATGTGGTTTTCACTTTGCCATCACTACTAAATCGTTTGATACTACAAAACAAGAGTGTAGCATATGGAATCTTGTTTCAATCGGCCTCTGAAACACTAAAGGAGGTAGCGGCCAATCCAAAAAATATGGGTGCAGAAATTGGATTCATAGGGGTTCTTCATACTTGGGCACAAAATTTAATGGATCATCCACATATCCATTTTATCGTTCCAGGAGGAGGTCTTAATAAAGAAAAGAATCTTTGGATCGCATGCAAAAATAAATATCTTTTGCCGATACAGATTTTGTCATTAGTCTTTCGAGGTAAATTTTTAAAATCCATCGAAAATGCCTTCGATAATCATCAATTGGTTTTTTATGGTGAGATCAGTGATTTATCCGAAAGGATAAATTTCAAAGAACTGTTAACCAAAACATCAAAAGTAGATTGGGTCGTCTACTCAAAAAAACCATTTGCAGGACCAGAGCAAGTAATAAAATACTTGAGCCGATACACTCATAGAATTGCAATCTCAAATTATCGCTTGCTTAAATTTGAAGACGGCAATGTTCATTTCTCCTATCGAGATTCTGCTGATGACAACAAGACTAAGACAATGATCCTAGATGTGGTTGAATTTATGCGACGATTTCTTTTGCATGTCATGCCTGAGAAATTTGTAAGGATTAGACATTTTGGCATGCTTGGCAATAGATCCAGAAAGGAAAACCTTAATATCTGTAGAAAACTATTGGACGTTGTTGTCGAAAAAAAATCAAAGATTGAAAAAAATTGGAAAACACACCTTGAGGCATTAACATCAATTGATGTGGATGTTTGTCCAAAATGTAAAAAAGGGAGGCTGTTGAAAATTGGTTTTTTCAGTAATTTACTAAAAACTGGTTAAAAATATATTCAGAAGATTTTTTATCAGAAGGTGTTTCTATTTGGACGATATTTAATTATCTCAATGGACTTCTATGACCAGGAAACACCCAAGAGAAGTCGAGTGCTCTGGTTTTAGCGTTTTTTTAAAGATAGAATTTTAAATTTATTTAAAAAGCAGAAGGAAAGTGTATTTATTCAAAAAAACACAATCTTAAAATAAAAAAAATCGCCTTTTATTTTCATAAAACACGATAACGCAAGTATTAAGTCCCCATAGTAGGGAACCATGCTTCAACGATTCGTTCAAAGACGTTTATTTGCCAATGCCAGTTCTGTTCCCATCTACCACCATCAGTACCTTCATGATCATAGCCTGCAAGAGATTTCTGCCTATCGCTGGCATTAACAAATAAACCTATATTTTATAAGAAGTTTTGAGATCTCTTTATTGAAAGCATTAAACCTAGAGGATTCCACCTACACAATTAATGATAGGCCAAGAGTAAGTCATTCAACATATTATCCATCAGATTAGGAAACCTAAAAAAAATATTTCAAAAATAATACTAAATAAAGAACAGCTTACTGCTGAAAAGGACAGTCTGTTCGTGCAGTCGCAAAATGGGTGTTTATTTCGGCAATAAAAGAGCATCCAGACTTCTTATATTGAAAATTAGATGCATATTTTGAAGACGACCTCTTTGATTTCAAAAAGAATAGATGGAGGTGTTAAAATGTTACTTTTCATAAATGTTGTTTATTTTACTTAGAGACAAAAAAACAAATTTCAGTGATAGTTCATAGTAGTAGATGCGGAAAGACAGGATATTGACTCTCTTTTAATAATTGAAATCCTCAAACTCATGGTTATTTCACACACACTACCACAAACCCCTTTTTATAAATTTTTTAAGCAGGAGTGAGCTTTCCTTATCGGTAATATTGAGTTTCACTTTTTCTATTTTTCCCATTTTCAGGTAATAAACGTAAACAATGGATTCGTTAAGTGTTGGCACTATTAAATAAGGTGGAATCTTGTTTCTTTCATAGTGATTTAAAATTTCTTCAATCATCTTCAGTGTTCCCGCATCTGGAAGAGAATCTTCTTCGGAAAGGGCATTAATTGGTAATTCAAAATAATGGTCTTGATATTCATCTTTAATTTTATTTTTTAAATCCGCTACAGATATGGCCTCAAGGCATAATTCTAGTTCGACCAGGATATCGGAACCCAATTTTTTATTTTTCAACAATGCTTCAATCATAGGTCTATTGTCAGGACGATCGCAAACCTTAAGCGTTTTAATAAGCTCTCTCGCATCTTGAGCATAGTCTGATTTTTCTTTTATCCCTTGAAACAGATGAAGGAGATCCTCCCTGCCGATACTGTTCCCTCTAGCGTTTATGAACCCTTCCTTTAGTTTATTAACAGAAGCATCGCTCATCCTATGATTTGACGTGTACATAGACCTCTTAAGAGAGTTTTCCAACAAAGTTTGTATCTCCTTTAGCTTCAGGGGATCGGAATCATTTCTATCCATGATGATTTTCAAATTAAAAGCCTGCCCATTAAAATCAATGTCACACTTTAATTTATTAGAGATGCAAAAAAGATGGGAATAAAAATCAAGAGAGATCCAACGCCAGCCAAATCGATCACCATCAATCCCTAATAAATGCATATCCAATTCCACCGAAGATTTTTGATAAGTAATTTCAAAGACAGCACTATGGTATCTTAGTGAAACATTATACCTTTTTTGTAATTTTTTATCTTCGATTGTTATTGCAACCAGCGCGCTACTATTGCTCTTTACTAGATATTCATATTCGCTATAGGGAGTTCTTATGTCTCTAACCATTTTATCGTAGGCGGCAAACGCTTTAGAGTCCACCGTTGTGGACGCCAAAGCCTCTGATGATTGATTGGAAATGAGCGACTCCAAGCTTTGGTGAATCGTTGTAAATGCATCTTCTAAAGTTAATGGCACACTACTGCGATAGTCTGCGTCACTTCCCATTGAAAAGGTGCGCACGCAAAAGTTGGCAGAAGGTTGCAACTGTGCAGGGTCACTAGCAAGTCGGTCATTGTTAAGAATACTATTAGTAATACCCAACCACTGATCAAAGTCCAGGGTAGGGTACCATGCTTTCCGATCTTCATGGGAAGTAAAGTTTTTTCCTTCTGTGAATGGCCTAAAGCCTTTCAACAGACTCAGAAAAGGAAGGAGCATCTTTTGAAAGTTTTGTACCTTTTCTTGTTCACTCGGGTAGAGTGTAGATGCTTTTAAGTTTTTAATGGAGGCATCAAAACTCGCTACAACCTCATGTAAAAAATTAGTCCACAATAGTTTAGATAATTTGTCTTTAGAGTTTAAAATGAGCCTGGCCAAAGCCTGATCAGATAACAATCTTGCAACTGTTTCCATCTCTGCAAGCAATTTTGGAAACTCTTTGGGGTCATTCCATCGATCCTCTTTGCTTTTCAAAATCAAAAGTGTCTTCTGTTCCATCTCCTTTATTTTCGAAGCGGTATCTTTTGCGTCCTGATATGCTCTCGTTAGCGATTCTAGCGTAGGCACTTCTTGGAAATTTAAATGCAGCAAAGGTGAAAATATTTCCTGGGAGATAAGTTCACCGACCGTTTTTGAGAGTTCACTACTATGCTCTTTGATGTTCTTGTTCAAGAAGGTGATCCAATTAGCAAAGTGGGTCTCGTCAATGGCGTTCTTGTGGGCCATCAGGATCGAGTTCAACAAATGACCTTCCTCTGAGGTGTCCTCGAATTGATATTTTTCAAACACCTCTTTCTTTAGTTCAATGAGTTGGAACATATTTTTAAACGAGTATGTACCCACGATTTCTTCTGCTCTCTCTTGAAACAAGAGCGCTTCCAGCTTCCTTAAAAACAAGAGACGAAGGGGATGATTGGATGGCAATGAAAAAAGATGGTCACGCATCATTTTATTGGTCAGTTCCTTGAAGTTTTGAAAAAGCAGTACCATTTTTTCTTGCATACCCTTGTTGTTTCCATAGAATTTTTCTAACTCTTTTGTTTTGGAATGAAGGAGGTACAACATCGTACTTAAACTCTTAGAGGCGGACTTCTCGCTACTGCTGCTTTTAAGTTGCGCAAATAATGCTTCTACTGTAGACGGGGCAGTGGGCACCGTTGGCGCCTTCGGTTGAATCAGAGCGCTTGAAGCGGCATCCAGGGAAGCATCGATCGGAAAAAAGGAGTTCACAAGAGGAATGGGTGCGCTCAAATATCCATCGATAACTTTTGCACCTGCCTTAGGCACGATCACTCCTCTTTGAGGATCTAAATATAATTCAGAGTGATTGCTGCTCAATAATTTCCCCTTCTCCTCTTCACTCATCACAATCACGGGGACATTGATCCCTCTAAAAATTGTGGCCTCGTGGGAGAGCAGTGATGCATTTTTAGTCAGCACCACTCCTTTGATCTTGCTTTTTTCTTGAGGAGTAAGATTAAGGTAGGTGGTCAAGGCCTCGCTCAAGCTCTGATCATTCATGAGCAGTTCCTCTGGTGTTTGGATCGTTCGAACAAAATTACCGCCATCAAGAAAAGTGCGACCTTTGATCATTAGAGGACGGCCCTCTGTATCGCTGGCAACATCGAGGTAATTAGGCCTCTCTTTACTGAGGTGCTCAACGATAGGTCGCGCCTGCACCACATGAAATGTTTTTTGTTTGGGAGTGTAGATGATCTCCATGTCCATCGGTTTCTTATACTGTTCTTCGATACAACGAGTGAAGGAGTTCATGCGCGCCACCTCTTGTTGATTTAAGACCGGGCGCTCGATCATGTCACTGCTATTTTCTACCGAGGTGAGCGTCCCTGAGCGACCTTTCTCCGGTCGCAAGCGGAAGCGCTTCTTCGAGACCTGGTCCAACCCTACTGAGGTGTTGCCATAGTTAAAGACCATAAATTGATCGCTAGGAACAGAGCTACTCACCACGCCCTCATTATGTCCATAGGTGCTATTGATCACCGTGGACTCGTTATAAAATCCGCTGGGATCCTTGCTAAAGACCACCATCCCAACAGAGATGTCCTCTTTTTGCAAATCGCCCTCTTGCTCTCCCACCATCTCTTGAATCAAGACAGGGATTTTAGGCGCCCCTAAAAACGCTTCCAAGTTATCATCTTTAACTCCAGACTCAGATAACAGCTGCTTAAATGATTTTGGATTAAAGTAGGACGCCACCACTTTCCCAAAATATTTCAACACCTCCTTGCCTGTTGGAACCACATTGGCAAAACTCTCGTTCCCTCCTGCATTGGATATCTTTTCTGTATCTTCCATGCCCGTACTTCGCACCATTAACTTTTTATTCTGAGCATGTTTTAAGAACTCCAAAATGGCCGGAGGTAGCAGGGCCAAATTTATCTCCCCATTAAAAGTGTCCCCAATTTTACGCGATAATTTTTCCACTTGCTCATAGAAGAGGTCCCTATTCTTGGTCTTAAGGTAGTTCCCTCTGATCTCATTCCACTCTTGATCGAGATTCAGATGGTAGAGACCCAGCAGCTCCTTACTCTGCTCGCTGGTAATGGAGGCAAAGGGAGGCACACTAAAATTTAAATTGGACTTCTCTTTTTGACCACACTCCATGACCACTTTTTGCAAAAAAGTTAGATTGGCCGATTTAAACCCCACCTCCTCCGCAATTTTGGGAATATTTTCCATGGTCACACGAAGAGGCGTAACTACACTGACTTCAGGAAAAATCGCAGACAACGCCTCATCCAACATCCCTTGACTTAAGTCCCCAGGGTGGTCTATTAAGAAGTGAACCAGTTTCTTGCTAAGAGTATTCCCAAGATCCGTGTATTCAGGGCCTATTTTGATTTTAAGAACACGCTGGAGCATATCCAGGTCATCCAACTTGCTCTGATCAAATTTTGCTTGCATCACGATCTCCGAGAGTTCCTTGGGTGAAAGCGTATCCAGGGCGTAGATCATAGAAAAAAGCTTCGCCATCTCAGCGTCTGGACATTTGCTCTCCTTTTTGGCCCCTCCCTCTATATAGAGTTTTAACAATTTTTTGATCGACTCCTCTTTGGCGGGAGGAAAACGCAGTAACATCTGGTACAACAATTTAGGATCATTGATCCCAAATTCATTCTTAATGAAATTGATCGTACTGCAAAAAGAATCAAACTCCTCCGAATTTTCCCTCGAATTTGTCCACGGCCACAAAATAGTTCCTGCAAATCCGAGCACACTCTCCACTACTCCCAATTTTGGAGGGCGCTGCGAGGAAATAAAATCGTGTATCTTTTTTTCAATCTCTACCTCTCCGGCCAAACACTCCCTTTCAGGATTAGCAGGGAATTGGCCGAGGAGCGACTGGATCGATGATATCTTAAGCATTGCCTGCTGAAGATTATTCTTCAAAGACTCACTTTTTAAGGAGCCAAGAAAAGAGGGAGAAAAAAAATTGATAACCTCTTCTTTGCTGTGAAAATTTCCCTCTCTAAAGGCCTGGCAAAAGTAATCGCTGTTATAGTCAAGAGTCTTACAATCAACTCCATTTGCTAGCGCCCAAAGCGCCTTTGTAAATCCATAAGCCTCATTAGGATGATAATCATCACGATCGTAAGCATTAACATCAAAATTACCCGAGCGAAAAACTTTACTCAATGCCTCGACTGATCCTTTTATGAAATAATTCCCATTAGCACTAGAACCTTTTACAACAGAATCAATCGCCAGACAAAAATTTCTCTTACTTTCTGTCTCGATGTTATCGCAATTTCTATTTTTAAAATAATAAACCATCCCTTTGCAATATTCATATCGCGCTACCTCTCCAGCAGATTTTTTTGAAAGCAAATCGCAGGAGCTATACAGCTCGTTAGGAAGTAAAAAAAATAGCAAAAATGCAACGTTCGCAGCCCTTAGGCAGACCTGATGAAGAAGAGACGTACTCATTTTTTCTCCTTATTTCCATAACAAAAACGTACAATTGAAAACCCTATCCCTAAACTTTTATTATTCTTATCGGTATGAAAATAAAAAATTGCAAATAAAAACTAATTTATTGAGTGCGTGTGAGAGCCTAGGTAAAATAAGAGGGCAATATCAAAAATGAATACTCGCAGCAAGTCCCAAAAGTCGGCTGGCACCAAATTACCAAATTACCATTACTGGCAGATCGCCGAGAGGGTGTAGGGCAAGGGATCGGGTACACTCTGCTCCTCTCTCATCTCGTCCAAAAGAGTTTGCGAGTAAGAAGGGGCAGTGGTGTTTAATATTTGCCGATAATGATCAAAACGCTGCTGTACGAAGGGAAGATCTTTTTGCGAGCAATATTTTTGTAAATTTTCTCGAACCCTCTTCCACATCATATTGCGATAAGCATTGGGATTAAAGCTCTCATCAAAATAGGGATTAACATACTCTTTAAAATCCACCAGTCGCTCTAGCTGCCAACGCTTTTCCGACGGTAAATATTTTAAGCGCGGCCCATCTCCACGACAAAAACTATAAAAGAGCGTGAATCCTTGAAAATTTGCTTCCAGGTCAGCATAAGAAAAGACGCCCGAGATAAGACGGGAGTAACCTAAAATAGTTCTTTCAGAGAAAACTCCAAGTTTGATACTCTTTTCCATGGCCTGCACATGCGCCTGCTCGGCACTCATCTCTGGATCGGCCGCAAACTTTGCATAATTTCTGACATAAGCAAGGTAGTACATGGCCCCACCTCCTAAAAAATGGGAGAGTTTATCTCCACCCATGCGGATCCCATTTACCTCAATTGTAGGGGAGAGGTACGATTTTACACTACCCCCAAGGTTAAAGCGCCATATTCCGTTGTAGACCGATTCTTGATAGTAGTTGCTGCGATCACTATGATAGGTTGGGACTTGATCTATTTCAGGATTATACTTAAGCCAGTGGTCACCTTGTTTTAGTGGCCACATGGCCACTCGAGACATGATCTTTTTCACCACCTTTTCGCAGGAGCTGCTCTCCTCTTGCAAAAGCACCTCTTGAATATGCTTATTAAGATGATCACTGATCTGTTGCCCCGAATCCTGCAACTCTTTATCCCAAGCATAGTATTGATCGGTCTCTGATGCTTGAATCGCTTGTGTACTCATCAAAAGCAAAGCAACAGTTACCACTCTCATTGGAAAACCTTTCATAACAAATCCTCCCTTGTCTTGGTTCAAGCACTTCGAATATCAAAATAGCATAAATATCTTTAAAGCCTATCGGTATTTTTATTCGAGATTTGAGGATTTGAGGATTTGAGTGATTTGAGTGACATGCACTTGTGGTTTCGCAGCCACTAAAGACGCACATGCAAAAGTAAAAATTTGCCTGAAAAGTTGCCTGGCAACTTTTGGGAATTGCCGCAATACTTGCGCCAATTCCCAAAAATCGGCACACTTCGCTCCACTCGCCCTCCAGTCAGATATTTCTTTGATGAATGATTATTGAAAGAATAGCGAAAGAATGTTAAACTGAGTAATGATTGAATTTAAACCCCACATTTATACCATTAACTCGAATGTTGTTAACCTGATTGCAGAAATTTCTGCCTTACAGGGCGAACTAAGGACGTCCATTAGGGCCGTCAGGGATGACTATAAAATTTACACTCTTGCGAACGTCGATGCCGTCCATTATTCTACCAAAATTGAAGGGAATAAACTGACAAGAGATCAGGTAACAAAGGCCCTTGAAGGAAGTAAAAAAAAAATTGCAGTCAATCATGACATCCAAGAAGTGATTAATTATTCAAAGGCAAGAAATTTTGTTTTTGAGCAAACTCGTCAAAAAATTGATATTGATTTTATTCTTTCAGTCCACGCTCAGTTGTTAGATAAAATTGTAAAAGGAAAGCTCAAGGGACATTTCAGAGAGGCCCAAAATGTCATCAAAGATTCTAGTTCTGGAAATATCGTCTATTTGCCTCCTGAAGCATCGGATGTTTTACCTTTGATGAAAGGGCTTTTAAGGTACGTTCAAAAAAGTCAGATTGAAAAAATAAGCCCCCTTGTTCTTGCTCCAATTTTTCATTATGAATTTGTAAGCATTCATCCCTTCATGGACGGAAATGGAAGATTGGCCCGTATTATTACCAATGCAATTATTGCTATTGGAGGATACGATGTTCATAAATATGCCGCTCTTGAAAAACAACATGAGAAAGAAAGAGCACAATATTACCATTCATTAAGGTCTCTTCAATCTCAAAATTACTATGACATTCCTTACTCGCAAAATATTACAACTTGGATTATTTATTGGCTGAATTGTTTAAAAGAAACATATAAAGAGGCCATCTCCAGAGTTTCTCCACTTTCTAAGTCAATTGTATCTAAAGAGATTATTCATAATGATCGATTAACAAGGGCCGTTTCACTTTTTAAACGCCATCTAACAATCAAGGCCGCTGACTATGCCATTATGATGGGACTTGAAAGGACTCAGGCAGTTGCTGATTTAAATATTTTATTAAAGAAGAAAATAATTGAGAAAATTGGAGGAGGAAGATCAACTATCTACAAGATAAAAAATGGTTCTATCTGAACTTCCCAATTGGTTTTTAAGTGATTCCCGATAAAAACGCAGATGCAAAAGTAGGGCAACGACTGATGAATCAATCCCCTCTATCATAACGCAACTGAGTGCTTGCATTTTGTATGCACACACTCATGAAAATATTGATCATCCTCTGCAACCGCGATAGTATGCGGCAGGTTGTTATTACCAACTACTTAGACTTGTCAACAACTCGCCCTTAAAGGAGCAAGCTTGTGAAAACAAGTTCGAGGTTGATGAGGAGGCCTTTAGAAAATGCAGAAGTTGATGAAAGATAAAAAACTCCAATATCAGGCACTAAAAAAAATATCTCCCGCCAAAAGGGTCTCGATTGCATTGGATTTGATCTACTCTGCCAGAGAATTAAAGCGGGCCGCACTACGACTAAAGTACAAGGATGCAACACCAGAAGAGATCGATGCAAAACTCAAGGAACTAATTCGTTATGCAACAACATAATCTTTTTGCAATCTTTGTCGACCGCTTAAATAGCGCTCAAATTCACTATGTAGTTACCGGTTCTGTGGCCGCAATTGCCTATGGTGAACCTCGAGTGACCCACGATATCGATTTGGTGGTCGATTGTGATCAGGCCCAGGTACAAAAAATCGTAGAGGCATTCCCCATTGAAGAGTTCTATTGCCCTCCCATGGAAACACTGATCATCGAGATCAAACGTAAAGAACGAGGCCATTTTAACTTAATCCATCTGGACACAGGATTTAAGGCAGACATCTATCTGGTTGGAGACCAAGATTTTCTGGTATGGGCGCTCGACAATGCTCAAACAATTGATTTTCTCAATAGCAAAATGAAGGTTGCTCCTGTTGAGTATGTCATTGTCAAAAAATTGGAGTACTACCGAGAAGGCCGCTCTCAAAAGCACCTAAGCGACATCAAAAATATGCTCAACATCTCCCAAGAGGAGATCGATTTTACAAAGCTTCAATATTTTATCTCCCAGTTTGGTCTTGAGAGCATCTTTAAAAAAGCACAAGAGTTTGAGATCGATTCAATATAAAAGTAAAGTGCTGGCCGATTTTCGGGACTCACCACAATACTCGCACCAAGTCCCAAAAGTCGGCTGGCACAAATTCAAATTCCCCACTTGGCAGATCCATTATTTGTTTTTAACTTATTAAAATGGGTATGCAAAAAAATAAGGGGGCCTATCTGGAAGCTGTAACCACTTCACCACTGGCAACGACAACGACAACGCTAGAAAAAAGTTGGCAAGATTACTTTAGTAAAAAACAATGGATTATCTTTTTGCTGCTGATCTTGATCGGCACTATCATGCGTTTTGCCTCTATTGAATCGCGCCCTCTTCATCACGATGAGGCGCTCACCTCCACCTATGGCAACTATGCACTTGTTGATCCGCATGAGAAATTCTACCACTATAATCCACTTTTACACGGACCTCTCCTCTACGATAGCCTCTCCTTTGTCTTTAACATCTTTGGGGCCAACAATTGGAGTGGTCGAGTGATGATGGCGTTTTTAGGAACGCTCTTTATTTTTGTTCCCTTCCTCTTTCGTCGCTTTATGCATCCGCTGGCAACAATTTGTCTGACCACCCTTTGGTCGCTCTCTCCAAGCTTTATCTACTGGTCGCGCTTTATTCATCAAGATCATCACATCATCTTCGCGATGATGTTAATGGCCTATGGCGTATTGCTCGCCCCTAAACAATATCGCTCGCTCTTAGTGATTTTGGGTATTACTCTACAGATGTGTTTAAAGTTAAATGTCTATGTACACTTAACTATTTTGCTGGGTTATCTACTCTTTGAATTTTGCCACCACTTGATCACACGCACGCAGGAGCAAACGCTACTCAAACGCAGCTGGCTCAACTTAAAAGAGCACCCCTTAATGTTACTACTCTCAATCGCCATTGGCGCCTTTATCTATTGTTATTCCTACTCTGCAGGCTTTCTCTATATCAAGGGGATCCTCGATGGGCTCTATCGCGAGAGTTTTCCCTATTGGCTAAATCAACACAATATTGAACGTATCAAGGGCCCTTTTCTTTATCATTTTTTCTCACTTAGTTGGTACGACTTCATTGTGGTGCTGCTTTTCCTGGCCCACTTCTTTCACTTTTACATCAAGAAGAGCAACTGGATCTCTCGCGCCTCTATGCTTATTGCTATTATTTTGTCCACACTACTCATGTTTGCCTATAAAAATGGCATCGTCGAGATCAGCTTCTTTTGGAGCTTCTTTAAGTTTAAAAATGCGATGGATTGCTTTGGTCCCATCATCGTTGCCGTTCATGCGCTAAACATCACCATCTACCATTTAAACCATCAACAAAAAAACCTCGCATTCTGGGGATACATGACCATGGCGATGTTCTTTACCTATGGTTATCTTGGTGAAAAAGTGCCTTGGCTTACGCTTTATATCTACCTTCCAGCAACCCTCTACACGCTCTTTTATTTTCAGCACTACTTTCTTCATGAGAGCGCTGGGAAAAATTTCGGCCACTATCAGGCCTTTTCCTTGCGTGCTGTCCTCTTGGCCGTTGGTATTTTCACACTGCTGCTTACACAAATTTTCTACCTTGAGCGCGATGTGGAGTATATGCCTAACCTTTACTACTTTATTGGACTTGGGGCCGCCTCACTCTTAGTAGCGCTCTACCTCTATCTTCGTCGTCAAGATCCTCGCTTTAATCTAGCTCTTTGCTCGTATACCGTAGCTGTACTCTTTCTCTTAAAGATTGCGATCATCACCAACTTCTCACGTGCCGGTAGCGATACAGAGTTTCTTTGTCAAGTTCACACCAGTGCCACCTTTCAAGACATTGCTCTTACTATTCGCCAAGAGATGATCTCTCCCTATCGAGGAGAGCGACCGATGCTCCTCACCACCGGGGCATCCATCTGGCCGATGACTTGGTTTATGCGCGACCTCCGCCCTTTCTACACCTTCATTGCCAACAAAAACACCGACAAGAAAAATTTCCACTATATCATCGAAGATGGTTACAACAACGATGCCTCCCTCAAGCAGACCCACTACGTTCAATACTTACCTCTGCGCCACTGGTGGGTTCCCGACTACGAAGGGATGAACCTCTTCAAATACCTCTACTATGCCTTTGAACATCGCCCCTGGAACCAGCCTGGCGCCATGTTCATCACCTTCGCCAAAAGAAAAAATTTTTAGTAATTTTTTGGGACTAGGTTCCGATACTAGGGAGTATGAAAAAATATTTTTTACTCCCCACTCTAACTCTACTATTCTTATTGAGCAGCAATAAGCAGGCCTATACACAGGGTCCTATCTATACTCCGATCGTTAGTGATGTGGAGCAAGCGCAACTTAATCGTGGAGGCACGACAAGTGCACAAAACGCTCCCCCACCTCCTGGGGGTTATACTTACGATCAGCAAAAAACCATTCAAGAGTATGAGCATAGTGGGTGGCTCGATCGCCAACTCGATAAGGCCTGCAAAGATAACGAGGCCAATTGTCTCACCTATGACGACTTTGCCTTTAGTAAAAACGTTGATGGTTACATTGAGGCCGCCGCCAAATCGCTAGGAACCATGCAGATGATGTTGGGAATGATGGGGATGATGTCGGGAGGAGGAATGGGTGGTGGTAGCACTGCTGGAGAGACGAAGCCTGGTGCCAACTCCTGCCCGGGAATCTCGCTCATGCTTTGTGGGGCCCCCCCGCAGGCGGCCGAGATGATTGGAATGACCACGCAACAGTTAAACTCCCAAACGGCACAAGCACAAATGTCCGCTCAAAGCTCCTATGCTGCTAACGGATCCCCACTCAAGAAAAAAGATATGCAACTCGAATCGCTACTCAAAATGAAGAGTGCCTATCAGACGCGTGAACGCACCGCTTGGATTCAGATGAGTGGGTGGGCGGCAGGCACTGCATGTTCAATTGCCACTAGCGCAATGGCCACCAAAGCGGTGGCCGCTAGCAGTGGTGCCCTTTGCAAATTTCAGCTGACTCAATCACTCATCACCACTGCACTGGGATCGTTCCTTACCGCCTTTTATCTAAAAAAAGCAATGGCCGCTAAAAAGCGTGCAGAGCTGCTGCAAGCGGTGATTGATCAGTTTGAAAAGTTGATAGGAAAATCCAATTGCAATCCTATCTCCGATACCATCTGCTATTGTGCTCAACCGGAGACGATGAACGACGTTCAATATTGTGTCCCGCCGGCCTTTCGTAGTCGCGCCGATGGAGTCGCGCAAGTGGTGAGTTGTGTAAACAACCAGATGAAAAACGATCCGATGTGCACTTGCCTCTCTACCTCAACTTGCATAGACACCATCTTTAATAAATTCCCAAAAGAGTTACAGTTAAACTCTGGTGCTGTAGGCCCCGATGTGCGCTCGATCGCTCCCGTCTTCCAAGGAAAATTTGACCCGGCCAAAGTTGGTATGGCCGCAAGTCGCCTCTCTAATATCGGCAAGCGACTCCTTCAGCAGCATACACCTCCTGTGCTTTCAGCACAGCTCAGCTCCAAGCAAGAACACATGGCCAAGGCCTTTGAAGCAGATGGCATCCCTTCCCAGTGGGCACGCTATTTAGCAGCGGCCCCTACTCATGGAGATCAAGCGGCACTTATGGGAAAATTAGGATCTGCCTCCGAAGGCGATTTAAGCGATGACGATTTAAAAAAATTGTTAAAAGCAGGGAGTGATATTGCCAGTGGGAAAGCGATCTTTTTTGAAGCGGGAGGAGGTAGAGGGGGGAGCGGTAATAAAGCAGACAATAGTGGCGATCCCAACATTGCTGAACTCTTAAAAAAATTACAACAACAAAAGGCCGGAGGCGATGGTGCCGGTGCTAAAGAAAACAGGCACCTCCTCGATATCCAAGGAAAAGTGGATGCGGCCACCAAGGCAGCAGAGATTAATAACGATGCTAGCAGAAATATTTTTGAAATTCTCTCTCGTCGCTACAAAGTCTCAACTTGGGGGCGTTTTGGCGTTGTTAATGCTCACCCATAGAGGAGAATTTATCAATGCGCACGCGGTGTCTGCCTTCAGCAAAGACCGTCAATCGCCAAGTCTGTACCATCTGCTTTGCAAGCTCAATCGTAGTGAATCTGGCACCAAGGCATAAGACGTTTGCATCGTTATGCTCACGTGAAAGCCTCGCATCCTCTTCACTTCGGCAAAGCGCCGCACGAATACCACTAAAACGATTGGCAACCATCGACATACCAATCCCTGAACCGCAAATGAGCACTCCAAGGGTGTAACTGTTTCCACTCGCTCTAGCTGTTATAAAATCGCGACAAAGCGTCAGTGCCCAATCGGAGTAGTCGGTCGATTGCATCTCTTGATGAGGGCCAATATCCACGATCTCATCGTTTGGAAAGTGTTGTTTCCAGTGCGCGATGAGATCGCTTTTATATTGAACACCACTATGATCAGAGGCCAAAAAAACTTTATAATTCATGGTGAAGTAACCTTAAGTTATTCATTCCTAGTAACGATAGTGATCAGGCTTATACGGTCCTTCGATTGGAATCGTAGTATACTCTGACTGCTTTTGCGTCAGCTGTGTAAGCCCAGCATTTAATTTTTCAAGGTGCAATTTTGCCACCTCTTCATCCAATTTTTTAGGAAGATTATAGAGGCGAACTTTATTATTATCTTTATTCTTCCACAACTCGATTTGTGCTAAGGTTTGATTGCTAAAAGAACAAGACATCACGAAGGATGGGTGTCCATTAGCACAACCAAGATTCACCAAGCGGCCTTCGGCCAACAAGATAATCGCATGCTTATTATCAGGGAAGGTATAAGTTGCAACTTGTGGTTTAATCTCTTTGCGAACCATTCCCGATACGGCCTGTAAACCAGCAACATCGATTTCACTATCAAAATGGCCAATGTTACATACAATCGCTTGATCCTTCATGCGCTTCATATGATCTACAGTAATTACACTCACATTTCCTGTCGCTGTTACAAAAATATCCGCCTTATCCACAACATCTTCAAGTTTTGCTACGGTATAACCTTCCATCGCTGCTTGCAACGCACAAATAGGATCAATTTCGGTTATAACCACGCGGCAACCTTGGAAACGTAGCGATTGTGCACAACCTTTACCAACATCACCATAACCACAGACCACCGCCATCTTTCCTGCTGCCATCACCCCTGTCGCACGCTTAATACCGTCAAGGAGCGATTCACGACAGCCATAAAGATTATCAAATTTTGATTTAGTAACCGAGTCGTTCACATTGATCGCCGGAACCAGCAGCTGGCCACTCTTTTCCATTAAGAAGAGGCGGTGAACACCAGTGGTGGTCTCTTCAGAAACGCCATGCCACTCTTTTACTGTACGATGCCAGAAATCGCGATCCTCTTTTAAGATCTTCTTTAAAATATTAAGCAACTCTTGCTCATCACCACTCTCAGCACGTACATCTAATACTTTGGAATCGTTCTCAGCAGCATACCCTTTGTGAATCATAATGGTCGCATCCCCACCATCATCAACAATCAAATTGGGCCCCTTATTGCCAGGGAAGGTGAGTGCCTCTTTACAACACCACCAATACTCTTCCAGCGTCTCACCTTTCCATGCAAACACTGGCACTCCCGCTTTAGCAATCGCTGCAGCGGCGTGATCTTGAGTCGAATAGATATTACAGGAGGCCCAGCGAACATCAGCTCCAAGCTCCACCAGCGTCTCAATCAACACTGCAGTTTGAATCGTCATATGTAAAGAACCGGAAACACGCGCTCCTTTGAGTGGTTTTTGGGTGCCATACATTCTTCGAAGGGCCATTAACCCCGGCATCTCTTTCTCGGCCATGGCAATCTCATCGCGCCCCCAAGTTGCGAGTGAGATGTCTTTTACCTTATACGGCAGAGATTTTGGATTTGTGCTCATCTTTTGCTTCCTTTGTAAAACCAATTCTGTTAAGAATGTGAATCTTTAATAACGTGAGTAACCTTATAACTAAATATAGTTTTATAAATTTACACTAATAGAGAAGAAATACACCATGAATTTTTGTCAGAACAGCTATTTTATTTCTTGTCCACGGGGTCTAGAGGAAGTCCTGCAAAAAGAGGTTGCCGCCCTCTCTCCCTTCATAGAAAAATCCTCCATTGAGTATGGCGGCATTGAAATCCAGACCGCAAATCCAGAGCCGGCCCTCAAGGCCATTCTCCATTCACGAGTGGCCAGTCGTGTTTATCAAAAGATTGCGGCCGCTACTATTCGCGATAATCAAGACCTTTACCGCCGAATCTTAGAGGTCGATTGGCCCGATTTTATCCCCCTTGACGGCACCTTCAAAGTACAAACCATCACCCACTTCGGCGCAAGCTTCCAGCACGAAGATTTTAAAAACACTCTCTTCGTTTCGAGGAAAGCCAAAGATGCCATTGTTGATCGTTTTAGAAAAGATTATGGCAAGCGCCCCAATGTCGACCCCCATATTCCCGACGTAACCATTTTACTCTACCTCTCGCGCGTGCGTGAACGTATCCACCTCTCCATCTTAGTCGATCTTTGCGGTGAACCTCTCGGCAATCGCCACTACCGCAAAGAGGATTTTAGCGCCCCTCTAAGAGAGAACATCGCGGCCGGCATTCTCTACCTCTCCGAGTGGGATCCTAAAAATGAAATCTTCATCGACAGCATGTGCGGCTCCGGCACACTTCTGATCGAGGCCCACTTGATGAAGGCCAACATACCTCCCTCCTATATTAAATTAAAGCACAAACTCAACCACCCCAGAGAGAAGATGTGGTCACTCGAAAAGTTCACCACCTTTCCTGAATCGGAGATAGCGCCTTTATGGAAAAAATTGGTTTCCAACGCCGCCCGCGAGCGCAGTGAACGCGCTCCACTCACCACCATATTTGGTTACGATAAAGATGCTGCGGCCATTACTGTTGCCAAAAAAAATGCAGGACAATTTCGCGCTATCCACATCGAAAAACGCAACGCCCTTTCACTCACTCCTCCTACCAAAGATGCAACTGGCGGAGTGATCTTCTGTAACCCTCCCTACGGTGTACGCCTCGAGAGTGAAAACCTTGAGGGAGTGAAAAATCTCTACCACGCATACACCGAACATCTAAAACAAAACTTCAAAGGTTATCGCGCCTTCATCCTCACCAGTAGTGCTCTCGATTTAAAGAAGGTGGTCAAACTCAAAACCAAGGCCCGCTATCCTCTCTTTAACGGCGACCTCGAATGCCGCTTACTTCGCTACGATCTCTACTAGCTACAAGCGTCGACTGCCACCTGCACCATTTAGTCGCCAGTTGGTTTTTTTATAAAAATTATTGAGAGAAGATAACCTTGCGATTTTACCTCTGATAAAAAAAAAATCACTTTTTCTGCTTCTCCATAACCGACTTGGTTTATTATAGAATTTAAGGAGGACAAATATGAAAAGAAAAATAAAAGCAGCATTTTGTTATTTTTTTACCTTCGCAACACTTCTCTTTTCACTTCCATGCTACCAAGGGTGGACAATGGTCTGTAGCGAAGAAATAGGCCAGGATCGTTCTCATCAAGCATTAACGGATGTTCTTCAAGCGATCACAGAAAAAATTACAAAAAAAGCAGAAAAAGTAGAAGAACAGTGTCGTGCCGAGGATACCCTTTTTGTTTACGATATTGATGATACGGTTTTAAAGCTGGCCAGCGACTCAAATATTCAAGGTATTCGCAATAGTGATCAAGTTATTAGGAGCTTGCATCGTCAGCACGTTGCCACTCTTGCTTTAACCGCAAGGCCTGTAGTATTGCCCAAAGGAATTCAATTCATTCAAGAAGAAGGGCCCTCACTCTTACAGCAACACAAAATCACTCAAGCAGAGTTCGACGATAAGGTAAACCGCATTTTACTCAATGTTCATGGCTTCACTTACTTCAATCTAAAAACGGTAGGAATTGCCCCGAAAAAGAACAACCCTCTCTTTTCGGATGATCAAGCTGAACTCTTCTCCTTAAATCCACAAGAATCGCCCGATTATACAAATCGCTCCTATCTGGAAAATGTCATGTTCTACAACAAAGGAGTGCTACTCTCTGCTTCTCACCCCAAAGGAGCGGTTCTCATGCGCTTCCTCGAACTCAAAAATTTAAAAACCAGATTTAAATGCATCTTCTACGTTGATGACAACAAGTCACATATCAATAATATGAATGAGATATTTGCAGCTGTACCTTCACTGCAGCTCTACTCCTATCATTTACCCTCTCCAGAATAAATAGATAGCTCACCATTGTTGCAAATTTTTGCGCAATAACTATTTTTTACTTAACAAGACTTCCTCCCTTATAATAAAATCGCACATCACTTTTACCCAAAGGCGGTAATCTATGACTTTGAAATATCCGACACTACTCTCTCCTTTAAATTTAGGTTTTACCACACTCAAGAATCGTGTGCTTATGGGTTCGATGCACACAGGACTGGAAGAGAGCTTTGGCGGCCACAAGAAGCTTTCCACCTTTTTTGGAAAGCGTGCTAAAGGGGGAGTTGGGCTTATTGTTACGGGAGGAATTTCTCCCAACTTTGCAGGCAGAGTCTCCCCTTTTTCCTCGCAGCTCACCTATTTTTGGCAAGTGTGGAAGCACCGGCAAATCACGGCGGCAGTTCACCATGAGGGGGGAAAAATTGTGTTGCAGATTTTGCATGCTGGTCGCTATGCCTACCATCCTTGGGCGGTAGCGCCCTCTGCAATCAAATCTCCCATCTCCCCTTTTAGGCCTCGAGCACTCAGTGAACGTGGTGTAGAGAAGACGATCAGTGACTTCGTTCACACGGCGCTACTGGCACAAGCTGCCGGCTACGATGGAGTGGAGGTGATGGGATCTGAAGGCTATCTAATCAATGAGTTTATTGCAGCAAGAACCAATAAGCGTCGCGATCGTTTTGGAGGTAGTTATGAAAATCGCATCCGTTTTGCTGTAGAGATCGTCAGGCGTATGCGCAAAGAGGTGGGCGAGAAGTTCATCATCATCTATCGCTTGTCCATGTTGGATTTGGTTGAAGGCGGTAGTACCTGGGAAGAGATTGTCTCTTTGGGGAAAAAGATTGAGGCCGCAGGCGCAACACTGATCAACACCGGTATTGGTTGGCATGAGGCGAGAATTCCTACGATTGCCACCATGGTTCCGCGAGCAGCGTTTACGGCGATTACTCGACAAATGAAGAAAGAGTTAACCATTCCTCTCATCACCACCAATCGTATCAACACTCCAGAAATCGCAGAGGAACTTCTGGCCAGAGGTGATGCTGATATGGTCTCGATGGCAAGGCCACTGCTGGCGGACGCCGACTTTGTAATTAAAGCAAGTGAAGAGCGAAGTGATGAGATCAACACCTGTATTGGCTGCAATCAAGCTTGCCTCGATCATGTGTTTAAGGCCAAGCGTGCCTCGTGCTTAGTAAATCCGCAGGCCTGTCATGAAGAGGAGTTGCAAGCAAGACCTCTGCCTGCTTCTCAAAAGGGGAAAAGAGTTGCCGTGGTAGGCGCAGGGCCTGCAGGACTGGCCTTTGCAACAACTGCTGCTAACCGCGGGCACCATGTTACTTTATTTGAAGGCAGCAAAGAGATAGGGGGACAATTTAATTTGGCGAAGCGGGTACCAGGCAAAGAGGAGTTTCACGAAACCATTCGCTACTTTAAACGCATGCTCGAACTAGAGCGAGTAGAGGTGCATTTAAACTCCTATGTCGAAATAAAGGAGCGAGCAACACTGGAGAAAAATTTTGATCATGTGGTGGTGGCAACGGGAGTGACTCCAAGAAGGCCCACCATCAAGGGGATTAATCATCCCAAAGTGCTCTCTTATCTCGATGTGCTCACGGGAAAAGTTAAAGTTGGCACGAGTGTTGCGATTATTGGGGCCGGAGGTATTGGCTTTGATCTTGCCACTTTTTTAACAAGTGATGAGGACCACGCTTTAAGTTTAAATGAAACCGCCTTTGCCAAATATTGGGGCATCGATCTCACCGTGAAAGCGAGAGGAGGAGTAGAGGGAATCAAGCGTGAAATTCTTAAATCCTTACGCCAAGTTTATCTATTGCAAAGGAGCGAAGGTAAATTGGGAGAAAAATTAGGCAAGACAACAGGATGGGTTCATCGGGCGATGTTAAAAGATAAGCAGGTGATCATGATGGATGCAGTCACTTACGAAAAAATTGATGATCAGGGCCTGCATATTGACCGCAAAGGAAAAAAAGAGTTGTTAGCAGTAGAACATATTGTAATTTGTGCTGGACAGGAGTCTAAGCGTGAGCTTTTTAATGAAGATATTAAAATTAAAGGGCCCCAATATCATCTCATCGGTGGAGCAGATGTTGCAGTTGAACTCGATGCTAAACGTGCTATTCACCAAGGAACTCGCTTGGCCCTAACGTTATAAAAAATCAGGAATTAGGGTAACTGCTCACACCCCTCAACCTTCACCTCTCAACCAAATGCTGTTAGCTAAGCAACTTTCAGCATCCGGTAGAGGGTAGATGGCTGAAGGGTGTGAGCAGTTACCTTCTTTCTAGTCTCACTCTTCAGACTTTTTTCCTGAGATAAATCTATACCACAGTTTGAACATTCTGCTGGAGTTGTCACTTCTTCATTGGTGATGTTGCGAGTGTTTTGGATTTGATTTCCCAGATTAGCTCTTTGACCGGAATTCTTATTACGATTGCCATTAGAACCATTATTTTTTGATGGCGGCAGGCCACTATTGCTAGAATTCTTTCTGGTTTTTTTCTCAAGTAGAACCGCAACAACAATTTCCAAGATTGACATCATTGATTGAATAAAAAATCGTACGTCTGCATTCAGGTTTTTCGTTTTAAGAATTGCCTCCGATTCCTGCTGCAGTTTTGTAATTTTATCTCGTATCGAATCCTTGCTCATAAAGATCAGTATTACTTATTTTAATCAAGAGGCCCAGTTAAATTTTAAGGCCTAAATCAATTTTTTTCGAAGAAGCTGAAGTGGAATAGCTGACAGCTATTCAGCTGATAGCATCTGGATGAAAGTTGATGGTTGAAGGGAGTGAGCAGTTACATTAACTCTTTATTTATTTAAATATTTTCTAATTGCATCCGTAGCTATTTGCCATGCATTCCATCTTAAATAGATTCGAAACCCAAGCAGTTCATAAATTCTATTCATTTGTTTGTTCGACAGAGCTGTACCGGTTATCATTGTTTTAGCGTCAATTTTTTCTCTTTTAATTTTACTAATCATCTCTGAATGCATCAATTTTGCTAAACCTTTTCCCTGATGATTTTGAAGAACTGCTGTAGAGCCTACTTCAACCTTGATATTATCGTCAGGATGAAAAAGTGTTTCAAAATATCCTACCAATATATCGGTTGCTTTATGTTTAATTAGGCAATTCCAGCGTTCATGGCCGCAATCTTGATATTGCTTGTTTTTCTTTTTTACATCTTCTTCACTGTAAACTATATATTCTTGCTTTAAATCATCTTTAGGTCTTGTATTTAGAAATGTTTCAAAAAGTTTTGCGTAGCCTTTCTGATACTGTTCAGGTATTTCTCCTATCAAAAAAAATACTTCATATTCTTCTTTACTGGCCTTTTCTGACCACTCTTTAAGTAATAAGTCACTGGATCCAGGTATAAACAATTCTGATTCTGTCCATCTTGTAACTAATCTTCCTCCAATATGTGCCAACATTTCATCACCGGCAGGAACATTGGATCCAGTAAAAGTGGATAAAAGAGTGAAATTATTTTTCAAAGCGTGTTCCAGTAATAGCGCTAATAGATTTTTAGATATGCAGTTTTTTCGACTAGATTTTTCAACCTGAATCAAGAAATCTGTTTCACTATATGTAAGAGTTGCGACAATTCTCCCAGATTTCTTTTTTGTAATCCAGCACTTTTTATTACTGCTAATGCATCTTTTTTTTGTGAACGTAGGAGTTACCATTGGTTCACCAGGCCATGCTTCTTTTGAAAAATTATTTTCAAAACGATTCAATTCAATCCAATCTTCTTCAGAAAAACTATTCGCTTCTAAACAAAATATATTATACCTTGATGAAAATTTGCCTTTTTCGTAAACATTGTTCGAGTTTTTCTGTAACTTGGTTATGTACCCTAGTTTCATTAATTCATTTTTTATCACCTGTGAGTTTTCGATACTCACAACTTGTTTAATATAATCATCAAGATCTTTATCAGAAAACATTAATGAGCATGGAATTAGATCATCAATCAAATCCAAGATCCGAAGTTGGTCTTTCCACTCATTTGACCATGGTTGAATTTTGTTTTCCAACTCGCCCTGTCCACTTGCTTTCATGTTTTCTCCAAAATAATCAATCTGCCTCTTTTATTAAAGATACATCAAACAGAAGAGATATGCATGCCTGTTTTAAAATATGCAAATACATCAGTGCCTAGTTCCGAAAGTCGTAGCTTAAGGATCCACACCCCAGTACTGACTTGACAATGAAAACACACATTGATAAATAGTTGCCTTTTGGGATTATGCTCACAAAATTTGGAGTTTTCAAATGAATAACTATAATAAAAGCGGTGAATTTGTAGAAAGCAATCGAAAAGCCTGGAATCAGGCGGCCCTACATCATCACGATGCAACTTGGGAGAAGCTTGTCTCAAATTTTTCCAACCCAAATTATACCTACTTCCCTGATTGGGAAAAAGAAATACTTATCTCTCTGGGAATTAATGGAAAAAGAATTGCACAACCTTGCTGCAATAACGGTCGCGAGCTCCTTTCTCTTCTGCGCCTGGGAGCTAAACAATGTGTTGGCTTTGAGCTTTCTGACGAATTTGTTAAAATGGGAAACGCCTTATCTAATCATTGTAAAACTCCTGTCGAGTTTGTTCAATGTAATGCGCTTGATATTCCTACTCAGTATCACAGTCAATTTGACGTAGTTTTTATCTCTGTTGGAACGCTATGTTGGTTCAATAATATGGATTTCTTTTTTAACTCTTGTAATAAACTTTTGTCTCCCAAGGGGGAGTTTTGGATTATTGATACACATCCAATACTAGATATGTTTGTACCAGGTGGTTCAGCAACGCAAATCGCAACTTCTTATTTCCGAACAGAACCCTTTGTGGATACAGAAGGATTAGATTATTTTACTGGAAAAAAATATGAGAGTGCACCAACAATTAGTTTTCCGTATCGACTCTCCGATATTTTCCAAGCACTTATTAAAGCAGACCTTGCTATTAAAGATTTTCGTGAATTTGATCGTGAAATCTCGTTGGGTTTTCCACAATTTAATAATCCAGATTGCCCTAAACCACCCCTCTCATTTTTCATTCACGCAAAGCACTGAATCACTTCATTAACTTATATGGTAGGTGACTATTGTTTTCAAATGAAATCAAAAGATGCTCAAGCGAAAAACAAATGCTTCTTAATCTGCATTTAATTTAACATCCAAGTCCTTTCTGCCTCAGAAAATCATCTATTTCCGGATCTTCTTTGTTGGCACAAGAATTGAAAAGTCTTTCCTGTTGTGCAAGGAGAGTATACTCATTGGCAATATTTTGAATGAGTAAATGTCTGTTTGGCCCAAATCTCTATAAGATTTGTCATTAGAAATATAAATTTCAAAGAATGATCAAATAGTATTCAAGAGAAAGATGACATGGTGAAAAGATGAAAACAACTCCACAGGAAAAAAAATTTAATATTGGCCACTTTATTTATAATTATAGATATATTATTTTATCTTTGATCTATGTTTTCATTCCAGCAATAATCTTCAATGTCTTTTATTTTGGCAAGGTGAATTTCGTTGGAATACATGGAATAATCTCAGATCTGGGAGTGTGCTTAACAATAATTTATTTATTATATAAAAAATCTATTACAAGGAACAAAAGCAATGTATTTTTTCTTTTGAGCTTTTTATCACTTTTTATTGCAGATACTCTCTATGTCATTACCTTGCAAATGTTTTCGGCCTATTCAACTCAACATTACTTAACCTATACTAGAGAAATTACTTACACATTGTTTGTAAGTTTCTTTTTCTTCTATCTCACGACTTATTTCAAAGAATATATTGTTGATAAATTTTTTCTAGCAATCATGCTTTTAATATTTTTTATATTTTATTACTTGCATGTCGTGTTGATTTTATTGCCTTCCTTAAGAAATACAGAAATATTTATTTTTTTCTCTGTGAATAACATTATCTATGAATTAATTAAATGTCTTTGCTTTTCGATCGTTTTTTGTTTGCTTCCAAGAATTAATTCCTGGTTTTTAATTTTGTTTTTTCACGCATTTATTTTATTTGGACTATCCGACTTTGCCTTAACTTACCAAACAACCATATATAATAAATCAGTAATCTCTTCATTCGTTTTTGAACAAGGCTGGAATATTGCGACTGCTTGTTTTTTTGTTTTAACATTATTTGGTCATCAGTATTTCTTAAAAAAAGAAAACTTAGATATTTTATCATTTAAAAGCATCAGAACCTATATGGTGCTGTTTATAAGTGGCGGTTTGTTATCATTTATGTCTTTTCAATATTTCTTAAATCTCTATTCTGCGAAAGATGCGTTTGAATTAACAAACTTACTTTTAGTAGGTTTTGGCGTATGGATTGTTTCAAACTTGGTTGCAACATTTACTTCGAAAAGAATAACCAAAAATTGGGTTGCGATGCAGGCACTTTCAAAAGATAAAAAGGATGAAGAGCTTCTCTACTGTATTAACAAAAGAACCAATCTCGATGAAATTGATTTTATAATAAAAGAATATAATTCTATCGTACAAAACAATAATATATTGGTTAATCGGTTAATCGAGCAATCATCATTTGCTACTATTGCTTCCATGGCCAATATCCTCGCTCATGATGTAAAGAAACCCTTCGCTCAAGTCAAGGCAATCCTAGATAACATTGATATGTTTTACAAGAAAAGAGAAGAACTAGGAGAAGCTATTGTTCATATCAATAAGAACATTGAGCAAGTAGAAGGAATGATCGCCGACATGTTTGATTATTCAAAAAAAATTGAGGTTAAATTAAAACCATCCTCAGTCACCAACGCTTTTTATCATGCATTATCTGTCATTATTTCTGCATATGGAAATAAAGATTATGATATCAAATTTCATTATAGCTTTAAGAATAAATATCGTCCATTAACAGATGATAGCAGGCTTGCAGGTGCATATGGTAACATTATTGGGAATGCAATAGAGGCAATTACTCTGATTGCCAAAAGAACTGGTGGCAATATTTATATTTGCACTGCGGATATGGCAATCAATGATTGTAACTATATTCAAATTTCAATAGAAAACGATGGCCCTTGTTTTCAAGAACAGGATATCCCTAAATTATTTAAAACCTTTTTTACCAAAGGAAAATCCAGAGGAACTGGTCTCGGACTTGCGAGCGCATATAAAATAATCAAATCCCATCATGGAAATATATCAGCACAAAATTCACCAGATTCTAGCGGTGTAAAATTTAGTATAGAATTACTTGCTTCGACGGAATTGGAAAATCAAGAATTTAGTTTCAAGTTCAGACATTTAAAAAACTTAAATCACTCTGACCTACAGACCTTAACTGATGATCAAAACCAAGATTCATATCAACAAGAAATATTGAACTCATTAAGTGAATTCAATGAACGATACAAAGACAAAATAAAAATTCTTTTACTAGAGGATGACTTTTTATACAGGGCCGCATTCAAAAACATTATATCCAAGAGAGAGGAACTGCATTCTAAAATCATTATTTATGATTCGGCAACAGTTGACGAAGCAATATTAATAGTTAAAGCGGAGAGGATCGATCATGCCATCGTTGATATCGACTTATCAGACACAAAAAATGGTTTTGATTTCTTATTACATGCCAAGGAAAATTTCCCCGATTTAAAATCTCTACTTAATACGGATAGATTTTTAAGTACAGATATAGATAAGATTAAATCATTAGGTGCCAAAGGAATAAGTTCTAAGCCTATAAAAGAAAATCTTCTTATAAATTTCCTACTTGATAAAAATCTTTGGAAGAATATTAATTAGTTTTTCACTGTATCGCAAATAACAACGGATGGGATATGAATGAATCAATCAATCAATGAAATAACTAGTTCGTTACAATGTATTTTCATCGATGATGAAAAAATCAACCGGCTGATCTGGGAACTTGAAGCTCATAAAGCAGGTGTTTCCCTGATTACATATAATGACCCTAATGATTTTTTATCTCACTCTCATGATTTCAACAAAGAACTTCTTATTTTTCTTGATCAAGAACTCGGCGATGGTATGCCTAAAGGCGATGAAATCGCCAAACACCTTCATGAAGATGGATTCGAAAATATTTACATAGCAACTTACCATAATCCTCATTCTTTTGAGGGAAAGAATTGGATAAAAGGAGTGATCAATAAAAAATTTCCTTTGTCTCAAATAAACGAGTGGATTTCATTAGCAAAAAAACACAATTAGTTCTGCTCTTTTTTATAGCTTAACCGAAACTGCCAAATCAAATGATATAGATCCCTTTCCCTCTGAAAGGATTCTTCAAAAAATAAATTTTCAATTTTACCCTATTGTAGGCATTAACAAAACAGGTTGGCATGTACCGCTTACATTCCCAATACGTAACTGCTCACACCCCTCAACCTTCACCTCTCAACCAAATGCTGTTAGCTAAGCAACTTTCAGCATCCGGTAGAGGGTAGATGGCTGAAGGGTGTGAGCAGTTACCCCAATACAACAAATAGCAAGTTGAATACCATGTATTTTATCCAATTTTGCAGTTAAAAATGATTGCTTATCATTAAAACCGTTTTCGTTTGTAAAAACAATGTTTTCTAAAAGCATGTTATTGAGAGATGAATTGAATACATAGATTAGCATTAACACTACCTTTATTCCTACCATGTTTGCAAAGGAGTGAAATTTATTAAAAATATTTTGCTTTTAAATCAACTAATATATTTGGCACAAACTTTGCTTCTATGTTAATCAAGGACTATTGTGGACAAATCTTCAATAATCAAAAAAACATGTTCCCCTTCGATAAATTATTACAAACGAGAGGGAATTAACAAAAAAGGAGAATTATTATGAAGAGTAATTTTTTAGCATTAATGCTTATTACAAGTGTACTTTCTTTAGCTTCATTTTCTTTTATTGCTAACGCCGAAGATGATAATGCCCATCACATCTTTAATTTAAAAACTAATAATTTAGATGTGTTCTATCAAAACAAAATACATACAGCTGTAAGCGGACAATTTTCTTATACCTATATGTTTTTACCCAGTTTTGGTTTAAAGACGAATGCAAATTATGGATATTATCAACAGCACGAAATGCCTAGTAAAGATACATATTATGGAATGGCCCTTGGACCATCGTTTAATTTTGTTTCTAAAAGATCTGATCTAGACAAAGCAGTGTTTTTTAATCTCCTTCTAGGAATTGAGAGAGAAACTAAGGAATCATCTTATTGGCATGATAATGATAGTTCAAGTTACGTCTATGGAATCGTTGAACTAGGAAAGCGTTTCCATTTGCTAAAGAATCTTTCATTCTCACCAGCTATTGAATATTATCATCGACAGGAGACCAGAGAATATCCATGGAAAAGAGATCATTTCCAATTGAAGCTATTATCTTTTGATTTGTTAATTTAAGGATATCAAATCCGAGATAGAGTGCAGAGCTAATCAATCCTATATTGTTCTGCCTCTTCAATTCTCTCTGAGAGCGCCAACGCCTCAGGTGGATCTGCAAGTCTTATGGCCATTCGCAAGAAAAACTTGTAGGGATCGCATCTTGATGGCCTCTTTACTGAATTTTCAATAACTGCTTGATTATTCCACCCCCACCGTAAAGTCACTGATTGCACTGAGAGCGGCAAATTCGGCATGAATTTTAGTAGTATCGAAAAGTTTGGTTTTTGTGTCTTTTTGTTGAACAAGAAGTGTTATTTCTGTACAACCAAGAATGATACCCTCTGCACCTTTTTTTTCTAAGCCATGAATAATTTTTAAAAATTTATTTTTAGAAGAATTTTTTATTTTACCCAGGCATAGCTCTTCGTAGATGATATCATGTACAACTTGTCTTTCAGTCGATGTGGGTATGATCACTTGCAATTGATGCTTTTTCTCTAATCGTCCTTTATAGAAATCCTCTTCCATCGTAAATTTGGTGCCTAATAGACCAATTGTTTTTACTCTATTTTTTTTTATTTTTTCAGCGGTAGCATCTGCAATGTGGATAAATGGAATGTTCACATTTTTTTCAATATCACCAGCTACTTTATGCATAGTATTTGTACATAAGATAATTAAATCAGCACCAGCTTTTTCAAGGCCTATCCCGGCCTTGACTAGTATCCGGGATGCTTTTTTCCACTGATTTTTATGCTGTAACTTCTCTATCTCATCAAAATCTACTGAATACATAATGCTTTTTGCTGAATGCAAACCGCCAAGATTTGACTTAACGAATTCATTAATCAGACGATAGTATTCCAGCGATGATTCCCAACTCATTCCTCCAATCAACCCAATTGTTTTCATGATTCTTTTCTCATTTGTCATAATGATTTATTGATTAACTTCATAGTTTTCCAATGTGTTTACTGGTCACAAATCGGAATTGAATAATAAAACATTAGTTATTCTACTGTTCTTACCTTAAGTAGTAACTGCCATACTCAATAATAATACCGTTGAAAATGTCTCTCTTGTGGATTTTCAAGAAGTTTCTTAACAAAGATGGCGATATCCGAAATTCCACCAATGATATTTAGTTTCAATGTTAAAATAATGTTAAGAAATTTACGTCCACTGCCGAAAATGTAATCAGGGAAGTACAATCTGTTTCATAGCAGTTGCTTTTTAGAAGCAAAGGTACAGCTCTATCTGAGAATGTGCACACAGAAGGAGGTAAAAATGTTTAAAATTAATTCTGTTTACATAGAAAACAATAAAAATAGTATTGAAAAACTTCCTCCGACAAGATTTTTAAATTTTCTCTCGCAAAATTTTGCCCAATTTACTCAGATTAAAGAGGTCAATGATTTAGAAAAACTGGAAAAAGCTAGAAATCGTCTGCTCTTAATCGAAAGCAGTATTTGTAGTAATCAAAGCGCTTTAGAAATGATTGAAAATTTAGCTCTAAAAAATGCAGATTCTATTTATATTGTGCTCATCACAAATCGATACCAAAATTCAAGCAATGACAACAATGAAAATAATGAAAATTTAAATAGCGAGCGAATTGTTGGCATGATTGACCATAATTGGAGTGACGAATATTTATTAAAATCACTTCAGCATATCATTTCCATTATCAAAATTCTCAACAGCTACCAGAAATTAAAAGAGAAAGAGAAGAGTTATTTGGCAGAATCCGAAAAATTAGTCGAAGTTAATGTCAATAATGCTATGCTAATCGCAGAAATAGAGCAAAAGAATAAACTCATTGCTTTGGCCAAAAGAGACATTCAAAATCTCCAAGATAATTTAGACGAAGGCTTCATGCTCATTGATAACAAAGGAACAATTCTTCCACAGTGGTCTAAGGCAATCATCAAACTTTTTAATTGTGATACTCCTGAGGGAAAAAATATCTTTGATCTGTTGGAATATGATGAAATAAAAAAACAGACGCAACTTACCTGGCTGGAATCTCTCTTTAGTGAAGAGATCTCCTTTTCTGATCTTAAAGAGCTAGGGCCAAAAAATTACTTCAATACAATAAAAAATATTTATATCGAACTTGATTACAGAGTTATTCGTAATGAACACAATAAAATCGAAAAACTGATTGTCATTGCAGTTGACCATACCATGGAAATTGAATTACAAGAGCAAATCAAACGAGATGCTGAGTGGACAAGGGCCATATTAGGTGCGATGAGCGATCGCGATGGATTTAAAGATTTTTTAGAGCAAACCACGGAGCAAATTAGTGAGATCGAAAAAATGTTATCACCTGGCCATTTTGATAAAGATCACTGCTTTCGCTTGGCGCATTCTATAAAAGGCAACGCAGGCCTAATGCATCTTCTAGCTCTCTTCAATAGCGCAAAAGAGTTGGAAAATCAATTACATCTTATCGACAACACCACTCATACTAATGACGGCGAAGAAAAAAACTCTGGACTCAAAGCTCTTACCGAACCATTAGAAAAACTTAAAATGACCTACCAAGAGACGCTGGATAACATGAATGCTATCAATAGTGAAATCATCCATGGAAAGAAGTCTAAAAACTTTGATGGCGATCAATTGGAAAGTTGGTACACTTTACTTACCAACAACTTAGGAAAAGATCACATACTGGCGCAAGACTTCAAAAACTACTTTATCCTTGATGATTTTCATTCGATGTTTCCAAAGTATAGTAATTTAATTGAAGGTCTAAGCGAAAAATTTTTTAAAAACATTAGCTATCTCTTAGAAAACTTTACTATTCCGATTGTCTCTGATGCCTATAAACCCTTCGTGAACAGTTTGGTGCATATCTTTCGTAATAGTATCGATCATGGAATTGAAACACCAGAAGAGAGACTCGCTTTAAACAAGCCCGAAGTAGGACAAATCAAAGTTTCCGCAAAACAAGCAAGTAATCAACTGATTCTAGCAATAGAAGATGATGGGAAAGGTATTAATCCAGAACTGCTCAGAAAAAAACTCCTTGAGAAAAATATTTTACAACAAGAAAAGCTATCTACTTTAAGTGATCCCGAGATCATTCAATATATCTTTCACCCCGGTTTTTCTACTAAAGAGGTTGTTAGCGACATCTCCGGCAGGGGAGTAGGATTGGATGCGGTTAGATATGAGTGCGAAAAATTAAAAGGCAGCATCACCGTTGAGTCAATAACAGGGAAGGGAACAAAATTTATTTTTGTTCTACCTTTATTACAAAATTAAAAACTAAATGAAAGTTTTTAATTAAAAGGAGGGAAAATGGATATTATAGCTTGGAGTAATACCTATTCTGTAGAACATGAAACAATCGACAAGCAGCATCAGCGCCTGATCGAGATGGTAAATGCTCTTTTTGTTGCCAATAACCCTGAATCAGTATCAAAAATCTTGAACGGTCTTGTCGAGTATACTGTCTACCACTTTGATACTGAAGATAAATTCATGCAAGAACATAAGTATCCTCAGAAAGATTATGATAGTCACAAGAAAGATCATATAGACTTTATTGCAGAAGCACAAAAAGCAGTCGCATCCTTTAAGGCCGATGATCAGATCATGAAAGAAAATTTACTCGTTTATTTAACCAAATGGTTAAAAAATCACATTCTAACTCAGGATAAAAAACTGGGTGAGTTTTTATCCAATGACGATATTTGAACGTTAATCGCCCTTTAGTAGTAGACGGCAAGATCAAGACCTAGCGTGAACCAGGAGAGGTAGAGTCTTCGGTCTTTGCCACTCTCCTGGGAGAACATCTCTGGGCGTGAGACTTCTGCAAAGTGATAGGCAAACCTGGCCCCTATATGCGAGCGTGTGGAAAGGCGCTTATGAACACCATAATCTGCACGAAAACCAAAGCCGTCATACTCGGCATCGCGAACGCTATCGAGAAGTCGGTTATAGGAGAGATAGACTGCTACATTTTGAAAGAGGTTTTGGATTTGAAGAATGTTGACCTCCTCTGGAAAACGAAAGCGATACCCGGGCCCGAGTGATGCTGAAAAGAGCAGCTGGGCACTATCAGGGGAGCGGGAGGAGTTGACTTCGGCGTAATTATTGTCACTTCTGCGTCCCGGGATGGTGGAGAGAGCACTAAAATGCGCGGTAACGATGGAAAAAGCGGTTTCTAGCCAACAAAAATCGAGGTTTCTTCCGTAAAGAAAATCGCCCGCTAGCAAACTTGGCCCCTTAATCACACTAGCGTTAGTTTGAAAGAAGAGGTTCCAATGGTTTTTATCTTCTCCAATCGAATAAACTTTTTCTAATAGACCTGTCTCCAAATTCTTTTCGCTAATAAAAAGGTTATCCTCCTGATCAAAACTTTTCATCTTGCTGAGTTTTTTTTCTTGATCCTCTATTGTCAGCTGTGCTCCTTGATACTCACTTTCAAAAATTTGCCCCTCTTCACTTGTACGCTTAGATTGTGATTTGCCAACACGCTTACTTTTGCTCTCTTGCTCTTTTCGTTTCTTTTGTCGCTCTAAAAAGATCTTCTCTTTGCCACTTTTAGTGGTTGCCGGATCTTTATCTTGATCCAACCCCTCTTTAATACCTTCGTTAATCGCCTCTTCTCCCTCTTCAGGCACTCCATGCTCATCATTACTATCTTGGCCATCTTGGCCAACAGACTCCATTTCGTCAGCACCATTGACCTCTTCAGTTTTTTCCTCTTTTGCAGAGGTCTTGGCCTCTATTTCTGCCTCGGGAGTAGGAGTTACTTCAGGAGTTGCTTCTGCGTTTGCATTGGGCGTTGGAGTAACTGTTGCCCCTGGTGTAGCGGCGTCTCCACCAAAACTCTCCTCGCTACTAATCTTCTTGTTAGCAGCTCCTTCCCCCTCCTCTATCTCTGGCATGGCCGGTGGTGCTTCGGAGGGGGCCGCTTCCTCAACAGCAACACCTTCATCTTGAGTCCATCCTCCACTACTGATAGTGATAAAAAACAGGGCCAAAGCTACACACAATATGCAAGGAATTTTTTTCAAAACATTTACTCCCATTTTGTGACCAAGGTTTCAAAATTCTCTCCTGGAAAATCTTCGAGACCGATGATTTTAGCCAACTCCAATTTTGCAAGCAAATGATTATAGCGTACGCGCTCTAAGAGGATCTCTTGATCTCTAATATTAGTAAGTGCATCTTTTATCTCTAAGAAGGAGGCACGACTACCTAGGTAGTTGTCCAAGGTTTGTTCATACTGTTTACGTGCAGAGGTTGCCAAAGGCCCCATGATTTTCACCTGCTCCTCCAACTCTATAATCTCTTGAAACTCGCGACGAATACCATTTTCTGCCCAATTCTTTGCACTATCATATTCAATGTTAGCAATGATTTTTTTATAGTAAGCGGCCATACGCTCTCGATTATTAAAAGCGCCCTTCTCTCCAAAAATATTCCAAACCAGATCGATGGACGCACGGATCTCTACATTTTTCCCTCCAGGCGCTCCTGTAAATGAGTGATCCTCTTCAATATTGACAGTAGTAAGCCCTGTTTGTGAGGAGTTTTTATCGAAGGTATGCAGGTAACTGCCAAGATTTAGTGAAAAGCGTGGCAGTGGAAGATTTTCTTTGAGTGCCAGCTCATAACTACGCTGGGCCTGCACGACCGCTGCACTCTTATCTTTTACTAAAAAGTTGTGACTACTATAAAGGCGTAATGACTCCTCTAGGGAGATCTTTAGTTCTTTGAATTGCAAAAGATCGATAGGGCGATACATAGTTTCGGGAGCATCCCCCGTCACCAAAGAGAGTTCTTTCTCTTTGGCCTTGCGTTCGATGCGTGCTTGATTGTACTCTTGTTGTGACTTTAGATATTGATTTCTTGCTTGATAAAATTGCTGCCCGCTTGCCCGTCCTAGCGCTGCTTTTTCTCGGTTACTACGATAAAGAAAGGTGGAACGACGGACATACTCCTTGGTGATCTCCTCTTCGCGTTTGACCTTAACATAATCAAAGTAGAGGCGAATTAAGCGATAACGAAGATTAATTCTCTCTTCAAAGAGTGATCGATCCTCGCGTGTAATTTGATCCCGACGATTCTCATAATTTAAGTGATCTTTGCCCCAATTAAAGAGATTGAACTCCTTAATCTCCATTCCTAAATATCCACTGGGAAATTCATTACCGTAGTGGGAGCGATCATGGTCACGAGTAATAAAACGACCAATACGCTGATTTTCAGTATGCATGACTGCGTTTACTTGAGGATACCAAAACTTTGCAAAATTTTTATCACCTTCTATTTCCAAAAGATATTTATCATACTGGCGCACTTTTTCTTCAGGGTTTTCTCGCAATCCCTGCTCTAAAAAGGTTCTTAACGATAAAACGCGCGCCCGCGTTTCTTGTAACTGCTCTTCATCTTTTATTTTAAAGGAGTCCTTATTAAAAAGAATATCCTCTTCGCTGATTTTGCTATCTAACTCTGCTTCTACCTCTGCTTTTACATGAACCGTAATTAGTACAGTTGCCACAGCAATAGCAGACAAAAAAAGTTTTATTTTTCCGATTGGCAAGATACCCTCTCCTCTCATTAAACTACGATACTTAATAGAGTAACAGGGCAAGGGCATGCTGGTCAAATTAAAGAGAATCAAGCATTACAAAGGGATGAGGTTAGATTTTAACCCCAGGACAGCCTTTACGAACAATATTTTCTTCCATGGAGACAATTTGCAAATTAATCAAATGTAATTCCTGATTAATTTCGGTCATAATGTAATCCAGTTTTTTCACTAGATAAATCTTCTTAGGGGGCACATTTTTTTGTAACCTTTGCACTCGTTTCTTTAGTGCATTTGCCTTTTGTTTGAGTTGCAAACGATAGTCGCGATCTTTTACCAGTGCTTGGCAACGATTATTGATGGTCTTACTGGTGATCACCTCTTGGTTTTCAAGCTGCTCCAGTTTTTCTAAAAAAGATTGATCTTCCTCACTCTCCTTGGCCACCCCTTGCTTCATCAAAAGCATCAGTGAAAAAATGACCAATACCATTATCTGAGCATAAAAGTTAAGATTTTTCGCTGCCACTACACTCTCCTTCGGCATCTGCGACGCGTACTCTCGATTTTTGCATCGCTCTACCCCGCTTTTCATCATATCATGATTTTCCAACACGTTTAGGTTGTGATAATTTTCCATCTTTAATTAATCGCTTCTCTTACGGGTGCTTTGCCATGGCCATGGATGTGTTGATTCTTATTCCTGCACGCTTCTCCTCCTCTCGCTTTCCTGGAAAGCCACTGGCGACTATCGCAGGCAAGAGCATGATTGAACGAGTCTACAGCAACGCCAGCAGCGCCTTTGAAACCGCAGTAGTTACCGATCATGACGAGATTGCCAAACACGTTTTAGCTTTTGGAGGAAAGGTGGTTCGCATTGATGACGAGGTCGAGAGTGGCAGCGACCGCATCTACCTTGCCTATAAGCGCTTCTATAGTAAGAGTAAGCAAAAAGTCTCTCTGATTATCAACGTTCAAGGTGATGAGCCTTTGCTTACTGGCAGTGAGCTCAAACGTTTAGCAGAGTTTCACCTCTCCTCCTCCTCAGTGTCCTTTGATATCACCACCATCGTCAAAGCACGCAGTGGCCACGATTCTTACGAAGATTTTCAAAATCCCAACATTGTAAAAGCAGTGCTCTCTCCGGAGAGCTCTCGTTGCCACTATTTTTCGCGTTCTCCGCTTCCGTATCAAGCGCAAGCGGAAAATGAGGAATTCTCCTGGTATCAGCACATCGGAGTCTATTCCTACAGACCGCAGGCACTTCAACAATTTTTACAGGCAAAACCCTCTCGCAATCAACAAAAAGAAAAGTTAGAGCAGTTAAAAGCTCTCGATATTGGTCTCACTTTTGGGGCAATTACAACAACACTTGATCTACAAAGCGTAGATAGGCCTTCCGACATCGCAAAAGTTGAGGCCATCTTGGCGTGCAAATCAAAGGAACAGGAACGATTATGAGTAACAAAGCAAAGAAGTTTATCTTTATCACTGGTGGCGTTGCCAGTTCGCTTGGCAAAGGACTTGCTGCCGCCTCAATAGCCTGCCTGCTCGAACGCCGAGGCATCAATGTCCGCCTCCTAAAGATGGATCCTTACATCAATGTCGATCCCGGAACCATGAGCCCCACACAACACGGTGAGGTCTTTGTTACCGATGATGGCGCCGAAACCGATCTCGACCTTGGCCACTACGAGCGTTTCACCTCGCTCACACTCCTAAAGAAACACAACTTCACCACTGGACAAGTCTACTTGCGCGTAATCGAAAATGAGCGCGAAGGAAAATATTTAGGCAAGACGGTGCAGGTGGTTCCACATATCACCGATGAGATTAAGCGAAGAATTCATATCGCCGCCGAAGATGCCGACCTACTTATTGGTGAGATTGGTGGTACCGTTGGTGATATTGAATCGCTGCCTTTCTTGGAGGCCATTCGCCAACTCTCCTCGGAAGTGGGCAAGGGAAATGTACTTTTTATTCACCTGGTACTGGTTCCTTATTTACAAGCAGCAGGCGAACTAAAATCTAAACCCGCCCAACACTCGGTTAAAGAGCTTCGAAGCATCGGACTCTTTCCCGACCTCTTTATCTGTCGCTGTGAACGCACACTTGATGACCATTTAATTGACAAGATCTCTCTCTTTGGAAATGTTCCTAAAGAGCACGTTTTTCAATCGGTGGATTTAAACTCCATCTATAAACTTCCTTTAGAGTTTCATCGCCAAAAATTGGATGCAAAAATCATTTCTCTCCTCGGTATTTGGGCACGCGAACCGTGGATCTCTGACCTCGAGAAGATGGTTTATAATATTGAGCATCCCCTCTGTCGTGTAAAAATCGGTATTGTTGGCAAATACACCGAGCTTACTGAGTCGTATAAATCGCTCGAAGAAGCGCTTCACCATGGAGGCATTTTTAATCAAGTACAGGCAAAGCTAGAATACATTGATGCTGAAGAGTTAGAAGGTACCGCTACTGCGGCCGATGAAAAGTTTATCAATGAACGCTTAAGCTCCTTTGATGCTCTCTTAGTTCCCGGTGGCTTTGGTGCACGCGGAACCGAGGGGAAAATTGCAGCGATCAAATGGGCACGCACTCATCGCATTCCCTTCTTTGGTATTTGTCTAGGTCTGCAACTGGCGGTGATTGAGTATGCACGAAATGTGGCAAAGCTTGCAGAGGCCACCTCTGCAGAGTTTTCAGCTTATGGCGATCTCGTCATCAACTACCTAGAAGGACAAGATCAACATGGGCCCAAAGGAGGCAGCATGCGCCTGGGGGCCTATCGTTGTAGCATTAAAGAGAATACACTCGCACACACTCTTTATCAGTGTAAGCAAATTTCTGAACGCCATCGCCATCGCCTTGAGGTGAATAACCACTACCTTGACGACTTAACCAAGGCCGGTCTTCTCATCTCCGGCATCAATGAGGATAAAAATCTTGTTGAACTAATCGAGATCTCACGCAAAGAGCATCCTTACTTTATCGCTTGCCAGTTTCATCCCGAATTTAAATCCAAACCCTTTAAACCACACCCGCTCTTTGAGGGCCTGGTGCTTGCAGGGCTTGCACACAAGCGCTTTAAAGATCCCTCTTCGGCACAGCTTTCTCTTGATAACAGCGTTCCAACGGAGGAAGAGGAGGATCGCAATGCTATCTCAAAAATTGCCCCGTGGAAGAACTCCGACTTTTTTAACTTTGAACGTTTTGAAGGAAACTATTTAGCATGAAACTTTACCTTGGCCCTTGTGTTTTAGAGAGTAGTGAACTGGCCCATACCATTGCTAGCACCATCGTGGAGAAAATTCTTCCGCTCCAAAAGTTACAACAAACTCCGCAAGTGATCTTCAAAGGAAGTTTCGATAAGGCCAATCGCACCTCGATCAACTCCTATCGTGGTCCTGGTATAAAAGCGGGACTAAAACTCCTTGCTGATATTCGTGATCGCTACTCGCTTCCACTGCTCACCGATTTTCACACTCCAGAGCAAGCAATGGAGGTCGCCGAGGTTGTGGATATTGTACAAATTCCCGCATTCCTTTGCCGGCAAACCGATATGCTCATCGAAGGCGCCAAAGCCTGCAAACACTTTGGCCGCAAGTTAAAAATCAAAAAAGGGCAGTTCCTCGCTCCTTTGGATACTAAAAATATTGTAGAGAAGGCGCACCACTTTCTTCCACTTGAAGATATCATCTTAACCGAACGTGGCAGTAGTTTTGGATATAACAATCTCATCGTAGATATGGCCAGCTTTCAAATTATGCAGTCGTTTGGAGTACAAGTGGTGTACGATGCCACTCACGCAGTTCAATGTCCCGGTAGTGCCGGTGCACATACTGGAGGCAAGCGCGAACAGATCATGGTACTGGCAATGGCCGCAGTAGCAGCAGGTGCTGATGGTATTTTCCTGGAAACCCACCCTCACCCTGAAAAGGCGCTCTCCGATGCCACAACCTCTTGGCCTTTAGATAAACTCCCTTCGCTACTTGCAAAACTTATTACTCTCCATCAAACAGTCGAACAGTTGCAGGACTAAAGAGGCAAAAAGAGGAAAAATGAAAACAAACAATCTCCACCTGCTGGCGCAAAAATTTTCTAAACAGTTGCAACCCATCTCCGTTTTTCTCATGGACGTTGATGGCATCCTCACCAATGGCATTATCTACTATAGTGGCAATGAGATTGGGTTTAACCGCTTCTTTCACGCCCACGATGGGTACATTCTCAAGGTGCTACAATCCGCAGGGATCAATGTTGGCGTGATCTCGGGGGGAGACAGTATAGGCCTTCGCAAACGCGTGGAGATCTTAAACCTCGACCCCAATTTTGTTTTCCTTGGAAACGAAGATAAACGTGAGGCCTTCATCGAGGTCACGAAACGTGCCAAATGTACAAGTGAAAATATCCTCTATATGGGAGATGAACTCTTCGATATCCCGCTTTTAAAGCGTGCCGGCTTCTCTGCCACTGTTCCAAATGCTAGTCAAGAGGTGAAAGATGCTGTAGATTATGTCACCTTTAGGAGCGGCGGCGATGGTGCTGTCCGTGAGGTTGCTGACATTCTCCGCTATGCTAAAGGCATTTATCCACTCGTTCCCGATTTCGCAGATCTGAAAGATCTGCAAGATTTGAAAGATTTGAAAGATTTTAATAGTGATGAACACAAAACAATATAATACCGCTGTAGTCTTGGCCGCAGGAACCTTTGGTAGCTCCATGGCCTCTGTCCTCTCCAACAATTTCAAGCAAGTGATTGTCAAAGTTCGTTCTCCGGAACTCTATCAAACGTTACAAAAAGGGGCCAACCCGCTCTATCTTCCAGGAATAAAACTTCCACAAAATATCACTCCGGCAATTAGCTGGGAGGAGGTTTCCGACCTCACCCAAAGTAACGCCCATGTGGAATTAATCGTAAATGGACTACCCTCGCACGCACTCTCTCTCTTTGCAGAAAAGTACCACTATCACCATATACTCTCCTATTTGGAACGAGGAATTCCCATCGTCTCCCTCACCAAAGGAATTAATCAGCATAACTTAAAGTTGCCCGATGATATTCTCTTTGACCTCTTTCGCAACTATGAAGACCTCTTTACCTTTCTCTCCGGCCCCTCCTATGCAGAGGAGATCATTGAGGAACAGATTACACTTGTGTCACTTGCAGGGAAATCACGCAACACCATCATCAATGTTGCCAACATGTTAAACACCAACTACTTTCGCGCCTTTCCCACCTATGACATTAAAGGGGTGCTGCTGGGAGGTGCACTCAAAAACGTTCTCGCTATCGCCGCAGGGATTCTTGAGGGCCTTGGTTACAACCATAACACTCGTGCAGCGCTGATCACTGCTGGAATTTCCGATATGCTTCGTTTTGGTCAAGTGTTAAATGCACGTCCCGAAACCTTCTATGGCCTTAGCGGGATGGGAGATCTTATCCTGACCACAACTGGAACATTAAGTAGAAATAAGTGGTTTGGAAAAGAGCTCGCAAAAGGACGCTCACCCGAGGAGATCTTAAGCTCACAACGAACTGTCGTTGAAGGCCATCAAACCAGCAAGGCCGCCGAGAAATTGGCCCAAAAATACAACATCAAATGTAGGATTTTTAACGGCGTCTATCGTATCCTCTACGAAAACAAAAATCCACACTCTGTGATCGAAGAGCTCTTGAGTTACTCTGCTAAAGTACATACACTATTTTAATTGTAACTGCTCACACCCCTCAACCTTCACCTCTCAACCAGATGCTGTTAGCTAAGCAACTTTCAGCATCCGGTAGAGGGTAGATGGCCGAAGGGTGTGAGCAGTTACTTTTAATTTTGATCCTAATCTAATCCTGATTGGACAAGGAGGCCACCATGACAACGATAACATGCGGTCTTTGCCCTCGCGAATGCCACTTAAAAGAGGGACAACGTGGATTTTGTTTTGTACGTGTAAATGAAGGAGGCAAAGTGGTCTTAAGCGGTTATGGCCGCACCTCTGGCATTGCACTTGATCCCATCGAAAAAAAACCACTCTACCACTACTCCCCAGGAGAGATGATTCTCTCTCTCGGAACTATCGGTTGCAATCTAGGATGTAAATTTTGTCAAAACTGGTCTATCAGTCGTGCTCGTGATCTCTCGCTGCTCCATCAAAAGGCCTCTCCCAAGGAGGTTGTGGCCCTAGCGAAGCTCAACAACGTTAAGATGATCGCTTACACCTACAATGAACCTATCGTCGCTTCTGAATATGTTTTAGATATTGCTACACTTGCACGTGAACAGAACATTCGTTCGGTCGCCGTCTCTGCTGGTTACATTAGTCCTGGCCCTCGCGAAAAATTTTTCTCTGCTATGGATGCAACCAACATCGACCTTAAGGCCTTTAGCGAAGCGTTCTACCGCGATTTTGTGGGTGGTGCCCATTTGCAACCAGTGCTTGATACCCTCCTCTATATCAAAAAGGAGACTGCTTGCTGGCCCGAGATTACCAACCTACTCATCCCTGGCGCTAACGATAGCAGTAGCGAAATTGCAAAAATGTGTGATTGGATTGTGGAAAAGCTTGGCCCGACGGTACCACTGCACTTTTCCGCTTTTCATCCCGATTGGAAACTACAAGATCGCGCGCGAACACCTCTGGCAACACTTACGCGTGCACAAGAGATTGCAAAAAAAAGTGGCCTTCACTACGTCTATCTTGGTAATGTAGCAAGCGATCACGGAGGCACCACCTTTTGTCCTAATTGCCAGGCCGCAGTCATTGAAAGACAAGGGTATACTATCACTAGCTGGGGAATCGTGGGAAACAAATGTAAAGGGTGCGGACACGAAATCAGTGGGCACTTTGAGCTTTGAGATTTGAATTATGAAAACCAATTTCTTTATTCTTCAACCTCTGGTCATTTTTATCTTCTCCATCGTTGCACTTGTGCTTTCGCTGACGCTCTTTCTCCATTGGTACTTTCGCATGACCAGTGAATTTAATCAGTTCATTGGAAAGTTCAAGATCAGTCCCGATGTTTTCTGGGCCCCACACTCTTGGGTCATTATTGTTATCACCTCTGTGCTCCTGGGCTGCATCTTGGTCGGGCTCGCCATCATCTTTACCTACTACCAAAAAACCATTCAACTCTACACACTCCAAGAGAGTTTTATCAATAATTTCAGTCACGAGTTAAAAACTCCAATTGCCTCCATCAAACTCTATTTAGAGACCATCAACAAGTACAACCTTCCTCGGGAAAAACAACTGGAGTTTGTCTCCTTCATGCTCAAAGATACCAGTCGCCTTTCAGAACACGTACAACAAATTTTGCTCGCCGGTGGACTAGAACAACGGCAATCCTATAAAGCAACAAACACCATCAGTACCGATATTACGAACTTCATTCGTGAATTTTTAAAGAGTAATGCCCATCTTTTTAACAATGCCAAGATTGAGATGATCGACAAAAGCCTGGTTACCACTCCCATCATAATGCAAATCAACCCTACCCTCTTTGAAACTTTGCTCATGAATTTAATTACCAATGCAATTAAGCATAACCACCAAGCAGTACCCAGGTTACAAATCACCCTTTCTCAAAATAAAAAAATTACCGAGATAACATTTTCAGATAACGGTCTTGGCCTAAAAAAAGAAGAGCAAAAACACATCTTTCAAAAATTTTATCAAATAGATCGCAAAACAACGACCAACACCTATGGTACCCATAGTCCCAATAAAAACCCCAAGGGATCGGGTCTTGGACTCTACATCACCAAACAGATCACCAAAATTCACTTTGGTAAAATCACCGCCTCCAGTCCAGGACTTGAACAAGGCACCACTTTTGTTTTACACTTTCCAAGAAATATCAACCTCTTTACCAGGATTGGATTAACATGACAGCACATCTCTCGCTCGCCTCTGCTCGCATTTTAGTTGTCGAGGATGAGCCACACCTTGCTCAAGGATTATCTTTCAACTTAGAACAAGAGGGCGCGATTGTTCTTTGTGCTAGTGACGGCGACGATGCTTTAAAAATCTGGAAAGAGTTCTCCCCCAACCTCATCGTCCTCGACTTAATGTTACCCTCTATATCCGGCCTTGAAGTCTTGGAAAAAATCCGCTTTGAAAGCGAACGTATCCCTGTACTCATCCTCTCTGCTAAAAATCAATTAAACGACAAGCTCTCTGGCTTTTCCCTTGGTGCCGACGACTATCTTACCAAACCCTTTCACCTCGAAGAGTTCCTTTGTCGCATCCAACGCCTACTCAAACAATCACGCTGGTACGAGCATAAAGATCAAACTATTCCCGAACTCACCGAGGAGCTTTCCTACCAATTTGGAGACAACACCATCCACTTTGAAAACTGCTGGGCCAAAACCTCTCATGGTGAATTCCGCTTAACCGAACAAGAGCTAAAATTGCTCAAAATCTTTTGCAGCAATCCCGAGAAGATTATCTCAAGAAAACAGCTTTTAATCGAAGGCTGGGGCTATCACGAAGATATCGAAACCCGCACGCTTGACATTTTTCTTGCACGCCTTCGAAAATATTTCGAACAAAATTCCAAAGGCCCAAAACACTTTATCAGCGTTCGCAATCAAGGTATCGTCTTCTATCCTCACCCTAAATAAAAAATCAACTCACAGAGTCCCATTAGTCGGCTGGCACTTTTTTGATACTATTTTTTATCTATGTTCTTATCCATAACGGTTGAAAGTTTTCGATAACGAATTTGCGTAATACCATTCACCGTATTTTGAATCATTTTTAAAATTATTTTCGAGTGAGTACTCGTGTTCCTAGGATTTTTGGCCAAATCTAATATCGATCGGCCATCTGCTGCTATTGCTTTGGCATTGGCCTTTTGCTCTAAAAGATATTGAACGACTTCCATGTGTCCCTCAAATACTGCGAAAGATAGCGGCGTAAATCCAAGAAGGTTTTTTTTCTCGATGTTTGCGCCCTTCTCTACCAAGTATTTGACGATTTCTAGGTGACCCTTGGCCGCCGCTCGAACTAGTGGTGTCGCTCCTTGCTTGTTTGCTTGCTCTAGGTTGGCCCCTTTCTCCACCAGAACTTTTACACTCTCCAGTTGTCCATCGTTAGCTGCTATATTAAGCGGGGTCCAACCATTGTTATCAGCAAGCTCAATCCTTGCTCCTTTTTCCAAGAGCAGTTCCACTATTTTTTTGTTTCCGCGAGAGGCCGCTAACATGAGAGGAGTCTCCCCAATCAAATCCCCAGAGTTTATATTGGCCTTTTGCTCTAAAAAATATTGAACGATTTCCGTGTGGCCTCTATATGCCGCTTGAGCGAGTGGCGTAAATCCATCCTTGTTTGCCTGATCTGTTTTTGCCCCTTTCTCCACCAGATATTTTACAATTTCCAAATGTCCCTGCTCGATCGCATTGTCAAGTGGGGTCCAACCCTCTTTATCAACAAGATCAATCCTTGCTCCTTTTTCCAAGAGCAGTTCCACTATTTTTTTGTTCCCATAATGGGCCGCTGCCGTCAAGGGAGTCATTCCTAATTTCGCGTATTGATTGGTATCAATTCCATCGTTTAAATACTCCTCAACTTTTTTAACATCACCTGAGGCCATTGCCTTGATAAATGCTGTTGGTCCTTTCCAAACATCGACTTGGCGATAAGGCCTTTTATCATCCCTTATTTGGAGATAGATTGGCCAAATGGTTTCAACTCTTATTCCCTTGTCTATGTCATCAGCGAGAACTTCCATCTTTATTCCATTCGGATCAATCAGTTCATAGGTTGTTATCTTGACCTCCCTATTTAAAGCGTCTTTGCAGCTATAAGAGTTAGTGCCATAAATGTTTGTAATATGATCAGGGATGGAGATGGTTACCAATTCTGCTGTGGATTTTAGTTGCTGATAGATCGATTGAAAAATAGTCTGGTCTTTCTCTGGTATAATCTCGTTGATCGTAAAGGAAGGAATGTCTGTGTATTCACATTTTTTTTGTATATTGACCACTTTCTCCCATAATTGCGAAAATAGTTCTTCTTGTTGTTGAGAGGAACAAGCGGATTCACGTTTCTTTAATATCTCTGTGACTATATCTTTATGCGAGATCAGTTCATTTGAACACAATACCAACTGATGTTCTTGGGCAATATTGAGAAGAAAATTCTCCATGCGCCCTCCTTCTTGGTATGCTTTTTTTTCAAAATTTCCAGCACAAATAGCACTGCTTAAAGAGTATTTTGTACGATTAGCATGAGCAAGGTCAATCAGTGAGTTGTTCTTTTTGTTGATCGCGTACTCTAGCGCAAAAAGAGATGCGGCCGCATAACAGGCACCAAATTTACCTTGAGTCGTCATCTGGTTCAATTCTGGTTTTGGTGAAAGCACGATGGATCCGTCTTCTTCTTTTTTACAAGTATAAGGAGGTCTTGGAAATTTAGAGCGACAATTTGTTTGGAATGCTAAATTATTGATGCCCAGGGACTCTTGGCCATTTAAAGGGACAGAATTTTTCAAGATGACATCAAATCCTGGATATTTTTCATGGATGCAATCTTCAGCAAAAGCAGAACAAAAAATCCCCATAAAAACAATGATTATACTACTTTTTTTTTTCATGGTTTGTCTAACTCTTCTAATCTAGAATCTAGGTTTTGGTGGTGGCATTTTTCTTATCGGAAAAAAATTTGATTGGATCAAGTTATGTTTGTATATAAAAATTGTTTATAGGAGGTTGGTATGATCCAGTTGATGGTTTAAACTGTGGGGAGGATCTGTGGGTATTAACCTCCTTATATTGTACGAAATTTGAGAAAGGGCAACGGTAATATCAAAATAATCGGTACAGTCCGGCAAGAGGGAGCGAGTAGTTACAAAATTCTTTAAATCTGCCTTGTTTTATTGGAGTGTCCCTGCCATCAATGAAAAACATTGAGCGGTCATTTGCTTGAAATCACGAGAAAAATAAAAAAATAATTTTAGATAAAAATCACGAAAAAAATTACGAGTATAATACACTTTACTAGTAGATAAATAGACCGTGTGAATGGAGTGCAAGTTTGCACGATATTTTAATGAGAAACAATGAGGGAATTTATGGTAGGGCCATTTAAAACAGTTATTCATGCAGTAGTCGCGATGACAGTTTTGTTATCCTTTGTTAGTGGAGCTTTTGCAGGCAAGAAGGTCATCACGAGCAATCTAAAAGAGGAGTATAATCCCGAATTACGAGTTGCCATTATCGGAGCGGGGATCTCTGGATTGGTTGCGGCCCACACGTTGAAGGAGATGGGTTATAAAAATGTGACTGTCTTTGAAAAGGATGATGAAGTTGGTGGAAAGATTCATACTCACGAAATGAATGATAAGATTTACGATTTAGGTGCAGTGTGGGTTTCTGGTAACTATGATAATGTAAGGCAGTTAGCTAAGCAGTTCAATGTTGATTTAATAAAGGCGAAGGATTTAAAGGTAGCTGATTTAAAAGATAAAAGTGAGATGACGACCAATGAATACCTATTACAGCACTATAGTAAAAGTGATATTCTTAAGGCATTTTATAGATTGGGAAAACTCATGTCTCATAACCATACGGCGACGGCCGGTTTGAGTTTGCAAGAGGATCCTGATTTGGCCCTCCCTTTTGGTGAATATATCAAAAGAAAAAAGATTGAGCCCTTTGCAAAAACTTTTCAACCTTTGGTCGTTGGCTGTGGTTACGGTTTTTATGAGGAAATTCCCGCTCTCTATATTATGAAAATAATCAATCAAGGCTTTAATAATGCTATCGAAGGAGTCCTCAAATTCTGGCAAAATCGGGAATCAAGTTATGTTAAAAAGGGGTATCAAGAGATCTTGAGGCAAGTTGCTAAAAAATTAGATGTAAGGACCAACTCTTTGGTTTCTAAAATCGAGAGAGAAGTGATGCCTAATGGAGATCTTGCTAAAATTAAGATCACTGCTGGCGATAAAAGTTATGAATTTGATAGGGTAGTGATAACCCATCCACCCAATGCTGCAAAAGATATGATGAATCTAAGCGATGAGGAGAAACTGCTCTTTTCCCAAGTTGAAACCTATTCTTACTATGTGATTCTCTCTGAAGTGGAAGGACTTGATCCGAGTGAATGGGATGGACGTGCCATCATCGAAAACACAGGCATAGATAAAGCTGGTCATGCGATTATTTTGGCCAATCCCTATCATGAAGATAAGAGTATCTTTTTATCATGGCATCTTTCTCCTCAAGGTAGTCTTAGCGATGATGAAGTCATTCTCTCTCTAAACGAAGATCTTGCCAAAGTTGGTGGCAATTTAAAGAAAATCATCCTTATAAAAAAATATGATAACTATTTCCCACATGTGAAAACTGAGGCCCTTCAAGGAAATTTTGCTAACGATCCTGCTGCAAGTGTTGTTGCTCCACCAGAGCAAGATTTTTATCAACGCTTGAATAGCTTACAGGGAAAGAATGGAACATACTATGTGGGAGGATTGATGAACTTTGAAAGTGCTGAGCATAGCGCTGACTTTGCGACCAAATTGATGAAACATCACTTTAAAAAATAGCGTAACAGAACGTAAGAAAAATAAATGCCCTTATTGAAAATTATCATTCCTATTCAATTCAATTCAATTGATTGTTTAATATTGGGCCGCATACAGCTAAAAATTCACACGACTTTAATTGAGAAAAAAATATGGAACTTTTTTAATACTGTTCTAAAAGTTTGCGATAGTTTACGAGTGCATCCACCACCAGTGCTGTGGTAAAGGCATCGGAAACCCACACCACGCCCTTACGAACGACCGTTCCGCCCGAGAAAAAGATACCACCAGGCCAATGGGCATTAGCACGTTCGTTGTCCCAAATGGTTTTAGAGAGCAAGAAGTGAAGACCTCTTCTTAATGATTCCAGTGCTATTTCATCATGATTTTTGTTGATAACAAGATAATTTGCTAAGGCAGCAACAGCAAAAGCGGTTGCAGAGACTTTATCGTACTCACCACGCCATCTGCGGTAGGAATTCCATTCACCTTGGTCACGTTGATTTTCAATCAAATCAGAGATCATTTTTTTTAGCAGCGTCTCTCCAATGCAGTCTGCCCCTCGAGAGTAGGCCTTAGTGGCATTGTAAAAAAATGTATTCCAATTGGGATAGTACATTCCACATATTTTGTATCGTTTCAGAGTGATTACTTTCTTTAAATAGTCACAAGAATTATTATAACCATCATTATCCAAATTTTCTCCGTAGACAGCAAGTGCCGTGATCACGTTGGCATTAACAACACAATCGACATCATTAATACCAAAGGGCAGATAGACTTGATTCCGATGAGGAAAGAGATCATAAATAAAGCCACCGATCCCTCTATGCTTAATATCGTCATGCTCAAACCAAGTCAAAAAAGCACCACCGAACGGGGTAATGCGACCACGTCGATTAAGGAGGTTGACTCTCGCTTCACGCAAAACATCTTTAAACTCATCAAAAAATGGAGCAATCTTTGTTGTTGGTATCTCTTGTATCTCCTGGGAGGACCACACTTCGGGAAACAGTTCACCCAGCATATGATGATACTTCAGTGCCAAATAGGCGGTGGCGGTGTCATCCGCGTCATCAGGGACATTTTCCGCGTGGTTCACCATTCGAACACGATACCAAATATTGTTACTACGCCTTATGAGTGGTGGATTGTCGAGAGAATTTCTCCTCTCGTCCAGCGTCCACATATGATCTCTCTTAGGAAGAAATTGCCAAAAGCCAAAAGTTTTTGTTGCGGGATTTTTATACTTAAGAATGTTGATAATAGAACTATTGAGCATAGGAATAATTTTACCGGCATACTCTTGAGAGTACTGTTTATCTAAAAGAATTGGGGCAAGTATATTATAGATGGAAGTATTGGTGAAATTATTAGAATCGTAATCTTTTTTTCCAGCAAAACCAAGAAGGGGTAGAGAATGCTCAATATGAATGGTCGATTCCCATTCACCGCGAAAGCGTTCAATACCGACACTCTCCTTTATTTGTGCATTAGATAGATAAAGAAGAGAGGCATCGATAAGTTGTTTGGTTTCGCCTAAGTCTAAACTTGCCATTGTAAGAGAAGAAGAATAGATGAATAATAAAATAGTGACAATGAAAGCACGGGAAGTTGTTTTCAGATGATCTTTCATTCTAGCTTTCTCCTGTAAATAATGTCATTATTGCTCTTTCCTGGATTGGACTACCATGAAGTGGAAAAGGTAGCTACTAAAAAATTAAGGAGTTTCTTATGAAAAACTATCTCCAATTGATTACTCTTTTTTTGTTTCTTTGGTTAAGTCATGCTACTCCTTTACTGGCCAGTACGATCGATGAAACAAAAATAGAATTCCCTTTAAACACAACTTCACTCATGCAAGGAAATATTCACACAGCAGTAACCCTTGCGGACCCACACGAGCTAGAGAGCATCTACCCTATCTTTCACAGCATTGATTATGCAAAAATAGGGCAACTGTATTATGTCAAACTAATGCTCTCCAAATACGCCTTCTATGTGGCAAAACCGATCTCAGCTTTTAGTAAAGAAGAGATGTTTAATACTTCCGGCTTTGAAAGAATTTCCCAAAACACCACTGTAACTTCTGCCGCCACGCCAGTCTCAGAGCACACGATTACATTTACGATCTCAAAAAACATTGTCCTCTTTAATATCAGCGCTGCCGTAGACTTCTCCTATTATAGCACGTCAGAGTTTAATCTACTCCCATTAGAAAAAGAGATTGTATCCGCCTTTCAAAAAAACTCCTCATCTAAGCCTCAAATCATTACTCTCCAACGGGCCTATGATTTTAGTAAATTCTTTCAAGATTCAACTAATATTTGCGGATATTGGCAGGCAGGGGCCGGAACTATTATGAGTTGCTACACCATTTCTTCGATCAATCGATCAACCTATAATCATTTTCGCTTTTTTTCCAATTTTGTAAAACAATTGCGAAGTGAAATCCTTTATTCAATCAACGCCATCAGGATGAATGAATAGCATTGCTAGCTTCATCGTTTATCTAAAACTTGATCTTTTAAGAGTAATTGTTGGTATTCGTACTGCTACAAAGTGTGAGGAAGAGAAAAAGACAAATTGTATCTCTATGTACATCGATGTAGACAAAGGATTAAAGAGCGTCTCCCCAATTATCCCACATGATATTGCGAAGATCGAAAAAGAGATCCTCGAAAATATGGGTGCAAATGGCCTCGTTTGAGGCAAGGCCACGCCAGGCTAATCAATGAGTGGATGAGCGATCGATAACTACTCGAAGTATTCATAAGAGGATACACCTAAAGGTGTTACTATATAGTATTTACTGGGCCCGCTTATAACAACGTCACAATCTGACACACAAAAAACATTCATCGGATTTAACGTGATTGTCGATGTATCTTTGAATTCACGTGAATTTGCATTGCTATAATCTAGGCGAATAATGATACCTTCACAGTTGTGATATCCGCTAACACGAATAGGGATAAATTTAAATCTGGTCTTAGGATACTCAACTTCAATGATGATTTCTTGATTTTTTTCTTGGTTTTGGACAGAAAGATTTGTTTAAGGATTCTGATCGTTTGATATATCTCAATATTAGGGTTGTCTCGTGATGATAAGTCGAATTATCCGCCTTAGACGAATTTAGTTTTATATTTGGGTGGCACGGGGATACAAAGATCATTTTCGTGAAAAGCCGTTTATCCCTCTTACTGTCTCGCTAGCGTTTGGCAACAAAAAAATCGTACCTTAGGGCCACTCTTCGACACGCTTTTCAAGTTTTGGGGAGCGGCTCCGATAGGGAACGGGGAAGGAAAGGTGCAAACAGAGGGAGAAGAATGAATGCAACAAAATTGTTTTATGGTATAGCGCTGCCGCTCGTGCTTATCGCAATAGGAGTAAGCTGTGGACTAACTCCCAATCATCAAACAGGAGTTAATAGTTTTACCGCCGGAAATTACGAGGATGCCAAAAACTATTTGCAAGCGGCAAAACAAGAGGGCCAAGACGATGAAGAGCTTTTGCTCATGCTTTCTGATAGCAAATTTAAAGTAGCAGAGAGCGAGTATCAAAAAGCACAAGCAGCAATCAGTTCTAGTGGCAATGATCTTACTACCATATTAGCGCATCTTACGCGGGCCAAAGAAGAAGCGGAGGGATCGCTTGCAGAGTTAGAGCAGTTAAGCAAAGATAGCAAAGCTGCTGAAGCACAACAGCTCGATCCCAAACGAGAGTTGTTAGAAAAGATCAAGCTGGCATGGGAAGAGAAGAGTAAAAAGAGACAAGAGATCGTTTCCACCGCCCATCAATTGCAAGCAATGGCCAATACAAAAAAAAATGTCGAAAAAACTTACGTGGAGTTTACTGCGACCACTGCTCCCTACAAAGAGTATGTTCCAGAAGTGCAAGAAAGCTATCTTTTCATTGAACAAGCATTAATAAACGAGCTAGAAAAAAATGGTTTCACGGCACTAGACTCCTCTCAATTAAATGACGCTAGAAAAATTTTTGAAAAATTACAAAACTATTTCCCTAGTGGAAACGGTAACCTCAAAGCACAAGAAGGATTACTTTGTCTAAAATCACAAGAGCTTTACCAGAAGAAAGATTATAGGGGATCCTATGAGGCACTGTTAGCAGCAAAGAGAGTGAATACAAACTCTCCTTATGTTGCCCAATATGCGCCCAAACGCTTACAAGAGGTGATCAAGCATGAAACACAACAAGCGTTGCGAAGAAGTAAAAATAAAGAAAAGAGTGTGCTTTCGCTTTTTAGCTCTCTAGATAGTTACCATTTTCTACTCTCTCTTGAAGGAGTTAGTGAAGAACAAAAAAACACTTTTACCAAAGAGATCACAACTTTGCGTAGAGAGGTTGCAACCACTTTAGTGGATCGAGCAAAAAAGATGCAACAGACCGCTCCACCCTTGGTGTGGGCACTCTTACAGCTGGCCTGGCGTTTTGATCCTTCCGTAGCAGAAAAACAGCAACCCCTCATGAGTGAGGCCATCGATTGGATTAAGGCAAAAAGAGAGCTTAAGCTATTGGTGTTTGTAAAAAGTCGTCCAGAATTAGCACAACTACCTGGATATAACTCGGAGAGCAAAGTAAAACAACAATTAATTCCTCCCCTCCCCTTCCCCAGTGATTGGCCAATCCCGCTTACAATCAAACTAGCGGGAGAAGTTTTGCCAGCAGAGTATTTGGCCACAGTTAATACCACCCAAGATTTAGCAACAAGAGCACCCGCCGCCATTAAACAAAAACTCTCAGAGAGCGATGCACTGATGTGGATAACTATTCTTGAAAGCAAAGTTGAAGAGTATGGGCAAAATCAACCCAATTACAAAAACTCTACCTATATTTCAGGAACACGCACAGTGGATAATCCAGAGTGGTTTACCGCTCAACAAGAATACAATTCAGCTCAACAAGAGTACAACAACAATTATCAATACACGCAACAACTAGCGAGTAGGTGTAATAGCATGAGCAATGCTTTTGCCGCCACTCTTTGTAATAGTTCTATCAATGCCATCAGCTCTTCACGCCTTGATAATGCCCGCGCACGCTTTAACTCTACTCCACGTTACATTCAAGAAAATATCAGCAGTGAATACAGCTATCGCTACTATAAAGTTGGCGTAAATGTCTCTATGAAAGCAGAAGTTAAATACCTTGATTCCAAAAACCAGAGAAGCTTAGAACCTAAAATTATTGAGTACAACATTGCCAACAAAGAGGGAGAAATCTTGGAAGGGGTACAACCTAGTGACTTACAAGGTTTGAAAAATGGGCGCAATAATGTCCCCGATCCTCAAGTAGAAAAAACGGCGGCACAAAATCAGCTCATTAGCGACTTACAAGCTGAAATCAAGGCCATCGTGGCAAAAGAAAATGGACTACGTTTTTGTCTTCACGCTACTAAAAATTCGCATACCAGTAAAAAAATTGCGAATGCACCTTACTTAAGTAACTTACAACTCTGCCTTCTCTTTAGCAAAAATGCGCAAGCAGCACAAGAGATAGAAAAGCTCAAAGAGGCACAAAAAGAGTTAGAACACTTTTTACAAGTAACCCCCGATGATCTTCAAAAATATGCACTCCATGACAATAATAGCAGCATCTGGACACTAGACCCCTAAACACCAGAGCGAAAAAGGGGCCAGCACACTTTTATTAACAAACCTAGTTAACGAAAGTGTGCTGGCCCCAATGCCCACATGAGGAGGATGTCTATATGTACAAAAAGAAGAGAGTTCTTTGTTTCATCTGGCGATTTAATTCCATGAGATTACTATTGTGGATATTTGGACTATCTATTTGTCCTATCACATGTATTTGGTCCATAGACTATTATCAAGGAGCAGATTCATGTAGGGATTCTAAAGAAAAGGAGAGAACAACGGCACCAAAATCTCCATACCGATTTTTATCCGACAAAAAACAAAGCCAAGGAAGTACAGGGACTTGCTCTTTTCATGCAGGAGCTGTGGTTCTTGAGGCGCTTATCAATTTGCAACAACCTTCCCCAGAACCAGTTGGCATAAGTGTCGTCGACGCCATGGAACAGCTTGGTCATTGTTCTAAAAAACAGATTGAGTCCGCTAAAACAAGTCCCGTTAAATTTCTTTTAGACATGAGAAAAAAATCAAGTGTCAGGCCCTATGAAAAGAGTGTCGAGCAGCACTACGGCGAACTTTGCACTAATGAGATCCATAAAATTTCTCAACCCATTCCACAAAATACGGTTGATAATTTTTTACAACTTGAAGGAAAAGTGAGCGAATTAGGCCAATCGAATATTCCTATTCCCAAATATAACATTGAGACTTGGGATCTTAAGGAAGATGATAAACCAGAGAAAATATCGGAAGACCTTATCTCCTATTTCAACCAAGAAGGTGCACTGCCACTGGCTTTTACGACTTGCATGGAGGATGATAAAAGAAGTGGAGTTTGCTTAAAGCCCCATGCAATAACACTGGTTGGAGTAAGAAAAGTCATTTGTAGTGACGGAAAATTTTTTTATACAGGAATATTCAAAAACTCGTGGGACAGAGCAGTGAAAATGCTTAATTTAACTACAGTGCTTAATGGAATGATAAAATATAAGATGGGGTATTCTACAGTTCGTCCATGCAAAGACGCTGAGTGTTTAGACCCACCTATTTTGGATACGATGAAATCAACCAGACTTTATCACTTGGCCGATGCGGGGGACCTCGATGGCATCAAAAAAATCTTTAAATCAGGCGAGGATGTGAATGTTCCTGGTTCGTATGGACGCACTCCTCTGTACTGCGCAACTTCGGCGAGAAATATAGAGGTGGCGAGATACTTGCTTACTCAAGGAGCAGATCTGAATATCGCTGCAAGTAATGGATTTACTCCTCTGAGGGATGCTGCTCTCTCAGGGGATCTAGAAGGAGTTAGATTTTTAGTAGAGAACAAAGCAGACATCAACAAGGCAGATAGCAATGGCAGGACTCCTCTGCTTAATGCTGTGTACTCAGGTAACGTAGAAGTAGTTAAATACTTGCTAGAGAAAGGAGCAGATCCGAATATGCTGGATAATGCTGGATGGACTCCACTGCATTATGCTACGGCCGCGGGTCATCTAGATATCGTCACACTTTTGCTAGAGAACAAAGCAGAAATTAACCAGGCAGATGGCCAAGGTATAACCCCTCTGTTTAAAGCTATGTCAGCTTCACCAGAGGTGCTGAAATACTTGCTTGAGCATAAAGCAGATCCGAATATGCAGAGTAATGGATGGACTCCGCTGAATTCTGCTGTGGCCGTAGGTCGTCTAGATATCGTCACACTTTTACTAGATAACAAAGCAGACATCAACAAGGCCGATGCTAGCGGCATGACTCCTTTGCATTATGCTCGAAATGGAGGTCGTCAAGATATAGAAAAATATTTGCTTGATCATGGAGCTAAGGACGGCCCCCCATAAAAGAAGGATCTTTATGGCCCTTGTTGCAACAAAAGAGGGAGATGAGGAAAAATCAGCGTGTCGGTTCCTTTGTTGTAAAGCGACCCCTCGCCTCTAGAGATAATCGCCACTGTTTACCTGGGGAGAGTCCCATTAGTCGGCTGGCACTTTTTTATTTTTACTTTGTAACTCGCGGAGACTGAGTAGTAGTAATTGTTGTTGCTGTTGTGCCTGGGGTATTAGTTATCGTACCTCCAGTATTGACAGTGGCCCCTTCCCTGTTACTAACAGGATTACTAACAGGGGAAGTGGTGGGGATGTTGGTAGTGGTAATAGTAGTAGTAGTAGTAGTAGGGACTGTGCTAAGAGTTGGATTTGTTCTTGTCGTATTGACAACAGGTTTTGGAGGAGGAGGAGGTGGTGGTGGTGGTGACTGTTGCTCCTGAACACCTAATACTGGCGATGGAGGCGTTGGCAATTGCACCCTTTGAGTTACGACCGGAGCAGCGGCCGGTGGCCTGGTATCTCTTTTCTCTTCTTCTCGCTGCAGACCTTCGCGTTTTTGTTCTGTCACTTTCATCTGCTCTTGGATCTGTTGAATATTAGCACGTATCTCCTCTTTGCGCTTGATCTCATCGACACTTCCTTGCACCTCGATACTACTATTAATCCTCTGGTTGCTCTCAAGTACCTGCTGATTTTTCTTCTCGCGCTCTAACATTTGTCGATTTCTCTCCATCTCTTGCATCAATCTTTGCTCTTGCAAGGATCGCTCTACTTTTTTCTTTTCCAGCTCCCTGGTAATATCTGTGCGCATTTTCTCTTGCAACATGGTCATTCCATCAACATATTCACGTTTTTGCAGTTGGGGTTGAGCTTGTGTTTGAGCTGGATTCGCTGTTGTTGATCCCGATTTTTTTATTAAAAGTTTAGAAAGATCCACTTCAAGTCTCTCTTTCAGCGCCTCTGGTTTCAACCGAATCGGAACTGGTACACTGCTGGAAGCACCTCGAAGCTCTGTCTGTTGTTGCTTTTTGACTAATGCCAAACTATCGCCTTGCCGATTAAGCTCCTTATTAAGTTCTCGCTCCATGGCCATTTTGGAGATACCACTTGCGCCCATCTTCACCGCCGCGATCGCTACCACTCCACTAAAGGTTGTAAGCGAAGTTAGTTGTTTACGTTCATCAAACTCCACTTGAAAATCGGTGCCTCTTACTCCCATCGCCGCATTGGCAGTCACCATAAAAAAACGGTGGCGAACTTCCTGCTCACCCTCTTTTTCAGCACCTTCTTTACTATTATTTAGCTTTCTTACCTGGGAGCGAATCTTTCCACTAATTAATCTCACAATGCTGGTCGAGCTGGCACTCGTTCCCAATACCGGAATCTTCATCTTGGAATTTTTTCCAATCACCATGATGGTTTCATCGTCAAGTTTGATCTTGGCCACACCATTATCTCCCGTAGCAATGACATCATTTTCAGAGACCACCTCTCCGATTGCCAGCGGTGTAGTCTCTTGATTAGAGTTGCTCTTGACAAAGACCTCTCCTCGTACCATCAGCACTTTGGCATAACCACCACCTGAAGTAGCAGTAGCAGCAGCAGCAGCAGCAGCAGTATAAGCAATGGTTGCGCTCAAGCACATAGCAATTAGCAAAACCAATAGTCGTCCCATGAAAAGCTCCTTTGCTTACTTTTTTGCTCTATCGGAAAGAATTCACTTAAAATTAAGTCCACTTTTTTCTCCCACCTCTATCGTTCTATAAATGTAACTGCTCACACCCTTCAGCCATCTACCCTCTACCGGATGCTGAAAGTTGCTTAGCTAACAGCATTTGGTTGAGAGGTGAAGGTTGAGGGGTGTGAGCAGTTACCTATAAATGATATTTATTGTTTTCTCGGAAAAAGTGCACTCCATTGAGATCTCTCTATTTGCTAGATAAAATAGAGATTATGAAAAGATACTACACTCCTATGTTCCTTCTCCTCTTTTTTGCCTTGGCCGCTAGGATCAACAACGCCTTAGCTCTCGATTATTACGAAAAAATCAACTCCATTGTGGTTACTGCTTCTCCCGATAAAAAGCAGTTTATTATCGAGCGTGGAGCGGAGGATGGCATCGAGGTGGGTGATGTTGCCACCTTCTACTTTAACGACATCGTTATTGCTACCGCCGTGGCGATCGCTCTTCGCAACGACCTCTCCGAGTGGGTACTCTATCGCTCTATGCGGCCACAATACCTTGTGGAAAATACTCCCCTCCATTTTGTAAGTATTTACGGTTCTCAAAAACCACACATTGAAAACTTACAGTATTGGCAAAAAAAATCGATCCTGCTGCAGATGTATAAGGAGATTAAGTCCAGGTATATTGATGAAGAAAAGCGCAAAGAGTTTGAATCGAGAAAGCTTCTCTATGAAAAGTATCAACTGCAAACCTACCAAGGCCTAGAATTTCCTGCGATGGGAGTTACTTTCAATGCCGCTCCCATCTCCTTTCGCTCTCCTAACAATGAGAGAACCATGAGCTATGGTGTTGAGCTTAAAAATTTAAATCAAGAAAAATATGTGTATGCTGGCCAATACAAATACAGCACCCTATCCTATACCTACAATGCTAACCGAGATAAATACTCCATTAGCAACTATGCCAGTAATCAAACTCTCGACCGCAAAGATTTGTGGAGAGAACAATACGACTACACCTCCCTCCTCCAGTATAAACAAGAGCGTACCGGAGTTTATTATCCTACCTATTATCAAATCGACATCGGTCCTATCGGTATAAAGCGCAACTTTCTTCCTACAGAAAAAATACCGACACTCACTCTGGCCTATCTCCCGCTTCTGCAAATCTACTCTGCGGATAAGCGTGAAGTGGAAAACACCTACTATTACCGCTACACTCGTCAAAAAGGCATCTACTGGCGCCACTGCCTACTTTTAAATATTAAAGCGCAACTTTCAGAACGCTTTTCTCTCGAAGATGCCTTCTCTTGGAAACCTTTACACGATTTTATTCATAGTAAAGTTGATATCAAAGACTCTGACTTAAAAAATACGCTGCTCTTAAAATATGAAATCTACCCAAATATCTCCCTCTCCTATGCCAACACACTCACCTGGGATATTCGCAAGAAAAAAAATCTTCAAGCGGCCTCGACCGAATGGGAAAATAGTTTTTATATTTTTTATACGATGAATTTTGGTGGTGATGATAGCAAGAGGGAAGTCAACAAAGATTAATCTAGTATTAGTATTGCATTTTAAAAAGCACTGGTAGGTGATCGGAGTAACCAGCTTCATTTGCCTCATCAGCATTAAAGTTGTATCCGCGAGGGATTTTAATACCACGATAATTAGTCGTGATAAAATCGGGTTTATAGATCGCAAAGGAGCAAGGAGTGGCCATCAGTCCTTTAATCGTCTTGGTACTTGCAGTCGCCAAGGCCACTACTGCATTAGTCGAAACCAAAATCTTGTCTAAACGATTCCAGGCACGATCTTTCTTATAATAGTAGGAGCCTGGATTTAAAATGCGTTGGTTACAACGACTGTTCCTGATATAACTCTCTTGCATATCGACCAAGTAAGCACTCTTCATGCTCTTGCTAGCTAACAGTGAATCAATGGGGTTGGGTTTCTCGGTTGGAGTGGTATTAAAATCACCAATGCTTACAATCCGATGCTGGGAATTCTCACTTAGTCTCTCGGTAATCACGCTCTGCAAGAGCTTGGATGCTGTCATTCTTGCATCGGTAGGATTGCTTTGTGATGGCCAATGATTAACAAAGATGCTCAAAGGGTATTCACCTGCAACCTTAAATTGTACCTCTAGGATGTTACGAGTTGGTTTGCTATCAAACCAGTCGCCTTCCACTCTATGCTCAAGATAATCCACATATTGAAGACCACGCTTCTCATTAAAGAGGAGGGCCACATTAATACCCCGCTCATCAGGACTATCACTAACAACATAATGGTCGTAACCAAGGGTGCGCGCTAGCTCGCGTACACTCTCTTCACTCTCTACTTCGGCCAACCCTAAAACATCGGGAAGATAGTGCCTCTCTCTTAAGATCACCTCTTTAATCTGGTTCAACTTTAAGTAAAAGCGACTCTCTGTCCAGTTGGTCTCCTTACACTCTTTGCGGTAATAAGGAACATTGATTGCAGCGCAATGCTCTTCTTTGCCTGTATAATCGAAGGGAAGAAAAGTCCAATCGTCCTTCCCATCACGATGGACAGTGTCAAACAAATTTAAAACGTTATAAAACATAATCTCTAGACCACTCGTTATAGGCGTGGTGGCGGTGGGCACTGCTGCTGCCCCTCTTGCAGAGGCCTGAACAAAATCGATGCTGCTGACAAGCATGAGTAGTGACAAGAATCCTAAGAGTTTTAACTTTGTTTTCATCTGTGAGTTTCCTTGGTTTGGGGTTTGGAGGAACACATGACTAAATAAATACACTTTTGCTTTACAGCTGAAAAGCACTTTTTAGCGATTTTTCGCAATTTTTTCCCATAGGTTATGCTTGCGAAAGATTTGGGGGCATGGCACTTTGGAAAGTATGATGACACTATTCTTATCTTTGTTGATTATTGTTTTTCTCTTTAAGCTTTGGCTTTCACTGCGCAACACTAACTGCGTAGAGAGCAACCGAGCAGAAGTTCCTAAAGCATTTGCTGAGCGCTTTGCAGTTGCCGACCATCATAAGGCCCAAGATTATAGCTTGGCCAAGTTGCGCTCAAGGCGCCTTTTTATGGGATTTGAGACGCTGGTACTGATGTTTTGGACCGTCGGAGGAGGGCTGGCACTGCTTGATGAGAACATTCGCACCCACCTGTTTGCGACGGTATCTAGCAATGAAATTCTCTTTGGCATCTACCTGGCACTCTGTTTTTCTGCGGTGAACTTCCTTCTCGATCTGCCAGAAGAGATCTACACCACCTTCTCTATTGAGAAACGCTTTGGCTTCAATCGTACCACCATCAAAACATTTATCAGCGATCACCTCAAAGGCATCATTTTAGGGATGGTGATTGGACTCCCCCTCTTCTCTTTTTTAATTTGGGCCATGCTAAAAGTGCCCTACTGGTGGCCATGGGCCTTTGCCACTCTCACCCTATTTCAACTCTTTCTGATGTGGATCTATCCGATGTTGATCGCTCCCCTCTTTAATAAATTTACGCCTATGCCAGAGGGGCCAACCAAAGAGGCGGTGAAAAAGCTTTTAAGCGAAAACCATTTTCCTTACCAGGGGCTTTATGTGATGGATGCTTCTCGCAGGAGCACGCATGGGAATGCTTACTTTACGGGATTTGGAAAATCGAGGCGGATCGTTTTTTACGATACACTTTTAGAGTCGCTTACTCCCAGTGAAGTGGTGGCGGTGCTCGCCCACGAAATTGCTCACTTTAAGTATAAACACATTTTAAAATCACTCTTGATCTCCATCATTAGTAGTGCTTTGGGGATGTGGCTACTCTGGAAAGTTTCCACTTGGAGTGCCTTCTATCACAGTTTTCATATTACAGTAGAGAGTCCAGCAGTTGTTATCTTACTCTTCTCAATGATCATTCCACCTTTTACTTTTTTTCTTACTCCGCTCTTCTCTTGGTATTCACGGAAAAATGAGTATGAGGCCGACCGTTTTGCCGCCACTGCCGCTCGTGCAGAGGATCTGATTTCAGCTCTGGTTAAAATGTATCGTGATAACGCCTCTACACTTACGCCAGATTCTCTCTATGCTCTCTTCTATTACTCACACCCAACGGCCATGGATCGTATTGCTTTTTTACAAAGTTTAAGTAGTAGGCCTAAATATTAAGTATTGGGCCTGCTTTTATAATTATGTTAGAGAAGTGTTAAGCTTTTTGACTTTGATGCCGTTAAGATTGTATTAAGATATCAAAGAGAAAAGAGGGAGAATTCATGTCCATAACAAAAATACGCACAATTAAATTTTCTCATTTAGCTGTAAGTATTTTAAGTTTGCTCTTCTTCTTTATTTTGACAACTAGTATAGTTAGTTCCATTTTGCTGTTTAAAATTCAATCTAAATCAGATTTCATACAGGAAAATACCCTGAGAATTATGCAGTCAACACAGTCAATGAAGTTGGCAACGATACAAGTTCAACAATTTTTAACAGATATAGCTGCAACAAAAGCACAAGATGGTTTGGATAGTGGATTTAATGAGGCAGAATCATTTGCCAAAATATTCAGAGAGGAGTCCAATACTTTAAAGAAGATCGGTAAAGGAGAGAGAATACTTAAGTTCCAAGAGGAGATTGATCAATCATTTGAAGAGTTCTATTCTATGGGAAAGGAAATGGCCAATGCTTATATCACCTCCACGACGAAGGAAGGTAATCTCTTTATGAAAAAATTTGATCCTTCTACCGTCAAAATAACCAATCTTTTAGAACAACAAATGCAAGCGGTATCAAATCAAAGCAAGGACGATTTTGCTGACATAACTAATCAAATAAAGAATGCCATTGTTATAATTTTACCAATCGCTGTTTTGGGATCAATATTTGCGCTTTTTGGAATTTTTGCCATCAATACAATGATAAAAAAATTAACATCCACTCTCTATGACTCTTCTGCTCAAATAGGAAAAGGAGTAAATAAGATTGCAGAAGGAAATAAAAATCTTTTACTTCGAACAGAGTCACAAGCTTCTTCTCTAGAGGAAACCTCTGCGACACTTGAACAAATAACTTCTACTCTTAAACAAACAACCGATAATACTCGTAATGCAAAAGCAATCGCCTCGAAAGCTACGCTTTCGGTGCAAGATGGATTAAGTGCTTTTAAGGACAGCCTATTGGCAATTGCTGCAATATCGGAAAGCAGTAAAAAAATTGCTGAGATTGTTGAACTAGTCGAATCTATCTCCTTTCAGACCAATATTCTTGCCATTAATGCGGCCATTGAAGCTGCAAAAGCAGGAGAACAAGGAAAAGGATTTGCGGTGGTTGCAATTGAGGTTCGAGATCTGGCCCAGCGTTCTGCAGAGGCCACAAAGGAGATTAGAACACTGATTAAAATAAGCTCCGATCGTGTAGAGAATGGCAGCAAACTTGTTAGACAAAATAGTGAGAACCTCCATGCTATTTCTACTGACATTAATAGTGTTGCTGGAATTATTAGCGAAATATCTTCGGCAATGAATGAACAGCATACTGCTATTGAACAAATCAACCTTGCGATGACAGATCTTGACTCTACAACACAGCAAAATGGCTCGTTTGTTAAAGAGATTGCAACAGAGAGCGAACATTTGGAAAACACCTCACTTGCTACAAAAGAGAGCATAAGGCAAAATTTAGGGGATGAGTTAAAAGCAGCATGATTATCTGCTCAAACAGTTTTTAAAATCGATACGCTACTGCTTTGTTGCCACTGTCTTTGCAGCTGCCTTTGCAGTTATTTTGGCCATGATTAAAGATACCATTTCAGCATCATTACGAGCTTCCGCAAGTTCCAATGGAGTTTGTCCACTCTTTAGGCCAAAATTGGGATCGATGCTCTCCATCGCTAAAAGGTTTTTGACCAGTTCTCGGTTGTTCGTCTCCAAGGCCCAGTAAAGTAGAGTTGCCTCACCAACTTCTCCCTCTTTTTTAACATAGACATTGGGATCTTTTAGAAACTCTTTGGCCATGGTGGTAATCGCCTTGCTTTTATTGCTCTCTAAGATGATCTGTAGTGGTGACTTCCCTGCTTTATTCATTGAAGTAGTCAAGATCTCTGGGGTCACGCCAGGAATTTGTAATAATTTTCGACTACTCCCAAAGAGACCTTGAGTAAGTGCGAGGTGCAGTGGGGTATTTCCTTGAGCATCGACATTACTGCTGTTGTTCATGGAGGCCCCATATTGTAGGAGTAAATCTAGGATGGACATATCGTATTTATTACTTGCAAGCGATAAAGGAGTGGCCCCCGCTAGGTTTGCACTATTGAGTTGATTTTGTACCACTTCTGGAATGCTTAGTAAGTATTGCACCAATTCTTTGTTATTGCCTTGGATTGCCGCCATTAAAAGGGTGTTGCCACTTAAGTCTCTTTTGTTTAAATCCAATTTGGGATTGGCAAAGGAAATTATTTTTTTAACACTATCGCTATATCCTAAATAAGCGGCAAAAAGCGCCGGAGGAACTAGGCCTTGATGAAAATTACTGACAAAGCTTGGATCGCAGTATTTAAGCACGATCTCAAGCGTTTGGGGATTTTCGCTAGCAATTGCCAGCAAAAGTGGCGTACTACCATCGAGAAGCTCCAGGTTACAAATTTGTTTTCCAAATTGCACGAAATTTTTCTCAAGCTCAAGGTTATTTTCAACTGCAATATTATAAAGGATACTCTTCTCTAAATATTGAAAACTGCCGGCAACATTAGGAGTTGCTAGCAGATCAATGACAATATCAAAATAGTTGTTTCTAACTGCACTTAATACTGGGGTTAATCCATGAGGGCCAGAGAGGATCTCCCATGGGGGACGATTGCTGGCAAGTGTTTGTGCGCTATATTTTGCCATCGCTGTTTGATGTTTTCCAATAGCACTACTTAACATTTGTGCAACAGTGGTATCGGTAATGAATTTTGCATCTCCATCGGGAGTAGCAAGAAAGGCATTCATACCATTAAAGTTATTAGTGGCGGCCACACTATACATGGTCTCCCAATGCATATTGCTTTTTACGTAGGGGACACAGCTGATTCCGGGGATACAATCCTCTATCGTCGTCACACAATTATACTGTTTGAAAATATCGTAAAAAGGTTTTGCCAAAAAAGTTCCTGTACACGCACTTCCCCAGCTATTGCGAATATTAACCAGCTCTACAATTTTATTACTTTTATCGGCGCTATTTGTACAAAGCATTTTTTTATGTCCAGTAATGGCCACTTCGTGTCCACCGATAGAGATCGAAGCGGGGCGACCTAGCGTCAGTGGGTAAAGCAAACCTTTTTTGATAGCATCGTCACCACTTTGGGCCGTATAACAATTATGAACAATGTTGAAAGGAGGTAGCTTGACCATTTTGTCACTGGGGACTGGCCTTGGAAAAGCACAGCGAGCAAGCTGTTCCGTTATAGGATTTTTATGCTCAGTCACTCCATAGATATTGTTCTCAGAAAACGGATTATGGATCTTAGTTGTTCTAAGGGCATTCACCATCGCTGGAAGATCAATGTACTCTGCTGGTAATTTGGTCTTGTTGGCAATTCTTGCGCTCTCCACTTGGCAAACTCCCGGATCGAGAGTTGCGCTGGAGGCCTGTAAAGAGTCACTAATTTTTTTTGCTTCCACCAAGTAGGTGGCCAGAGGTGAGATCCCACTTCCCGATCTATCCATGCAAGTTTGTTCATAGGAGAGAGTCTGGGGATTTTTCAAAACCACCTCTCCCGCCATTCGCAGTTGTTCTAGTGTATTTTGAGTTCTTCCACCCTCTAAAAGGTATCCACCATTGCCACCAATAATGACACTATTTAAATCAATCTCTTGATCAGCAGTAATAACAGCTTTTTCTTTGAGAAAGTGCTCTAATTGCACTTTAGCACTACATGCATAACAAGTGCCGATGCGATCTTGGTTGATTTGTGCTATCTTTTTATCTTTATGTTCGAGATCAACAATATAATTTTCATCAGCAAGCTCTTTACAATCGGTGCGATGAAACTCTTGATAAAGAAAATCGTTACACTCTTCTGCTTTTATCGCAACTGGAAGCGAGATCACCGCCGCTAGGGCCATAAAAATTAAATGGTGAGCTTTTGTTTTTTTTGAAGCAATCATAACTTAGTACACTCCCTATAAATTATTTGCGATAAGCAGTAGCACGATTTATGCCGATAAAAATTGTAACCTATCTCAATAAATTTTTTTTATAAAAAATGCATTTAAAGTTATCTATGTAAAATCTTGAATACCCTTAAGAAGTTTTTAAGAAGCGTTTGCAAACAGTGTACAAATAGTGCCTTATAACGTTGGCACCTTTCGATAGTAGCTTAAGAGGGAGTTGGTAGAGGAGTCGTGGTGGAGAGGGCGGGTAGGATCTTTTAAGTCAGGCAGGACTTTATCTGCAAGCAGCTTACCAAGCTGGACGCCCCATTGATCGAAGGAGTATACATTCCATAAAATACCTTGAGTGAAAATTTTGTGTTCGTAGAGGGCAATGAGCTTACCCAAGACTTCGGGAGTAAGTAGAGGTGCCATGATAGTGGTGGTAGGACGATTGCCCTCGAAGATGCGGTAAGCAACAAGCAGGGGATTTTTTTCGTTACACTCTGTCTCTTTGCGAGTTTGTCCAAAGGCGAGCGCTTGCGTTTGCGCAAAAAAGTTGGCCATAAGTTTTTGGTGGTGATCCGAGAGCGGGTTGTGCGAACGTGCAAACCCAATAAAGTCGGCAGGAATGAGCTTAGTGCCTTGATGGATCAGTTGATAAAAAGCGTGTTGCCCATTGGTACCAGGTTCACCCCAGATGATAGGCCCGGTCTGATAAGTAATGACATTACCGTTACGATCAACCGATTTGCCGTTACTCTCCATATCGCCTTGTTGGAAATAGGCGGGAAAGCGATGAAGGTATTGATCATAGGGTAAGATCGCATGTGTCTCTGCTTTAAAAAAGTTGTTGTACCAGACGCCAAGGAGAGCGAGAATCACCGGTAAGTTTTGCTCTAGGGGGGCGCTTTGAAAGTGCCTATCCATGGAGTGAAAACCATCAAGAAGCTTGTAGAAGTTTTTGGGACCAATCGATAACATAATGGAGAGTCCGATAGCGGAGGTGAGAGAGTAGCGACCGCCCACCCAATCCCAAAACGCAAACATATTTTTTACATCGATGCCAAAGGCACTGACCGCCTCTTGGTTGGTGGAGAGGGCCACGAAGTGTTTGGCAACGGCAGTGTCACTGGCGTTTAATGATTTCAAGAGCCACTCTTTGGCGGAATAGGCGTTGGTCATAGTCTCTTGGGTCGTAAAGGTTTTAGAGGCGACAATGAAAAGTGTCTCTGCGGGATTTTTGTTTTTCAAGGCCTCTGCCAGATGGGTGGCATCGATATTAGAAACAAAGGAGAGCGTGAGGTCAGCTTTGCTATAAGGTTTTAGCGCCTCACACACCATCAGCGGCCCAAGATCGGAACCACCTATACCAATGTTGATGATGTTTTTAATAGGCAGCCCGCTGTGGCCTCTCCACTCCCCTTCGCGCACTTTTTGTGAAAAACTCTCCATCTGTGATAAGACGGCCTGCACTTTCGGCATCACATCTTCGCCATCAACAATGATGGGTCTGGAGGAGCGATTGCGAAGTGCCACATGTAAGACGGCGCGCCCTTCGGTTTTATTAATTTTAGCTCCTCCAAACATGGCATCTCTCTCTGCTTCGAGATTTAAAGAGCGTGCTAGAGCAAAGAGCAGTTTCATCGTTGTCTCATCGATACGATGTTTAGAGTAATCAACGAAAAGCTCTCCACTCGAGTCACGGTGAAGGATGGAAAAATTATTTGCACGCTTGGGATCGCGAGCAAATAACTCTCGAATAGAGCTCTCTTTGATTGTTAAAAAGTGATCGTTGAGGGCCTGCCACTCTGGTTGTTGCAGAGGATTTTTATAATCGTTATGATCATTATGCATTCGTGCTGCTCCTATTTTCTTGTTTTATTGTTTCCAAGGTGACTGTAAAAGAACTACCTACACCAGTTTGAGAATCAAAGGTGATGTTGCCTTTATGGTAGTTACAAAATATCTCATACGCGACAGAAAGTCCAACCCCGATCCCGACTCCGGATCCGACTGTAACGTAGGGATCAAAAATTTTACTACGATAGCGCTCTGGGATGCCACAACCATTATCTCTAACTTCAATGATGATGGTGTTGTCATTGGAATTTCTGGTAGAGACAATAATTTCTCGCGCCGTTTGAGGATCGTACTTTTTTTTCTCCATCACTGCCTCTTTAGCATGGGATAAGAGATTGCAAAAGGCCTGCTTTAGTTGTCCTTTGCTTCCATACACCCAATCATTTTGTGCTAAAAATTCTTTTTGCAAAAAGATCCCTTCTTTGGCATAAATTTTCGTCAAAAGCTCGAGGGTGGAGAGCAACAACTGGTGTAGAGTAAATGGCCTAAACTCTCCATGCTCTGATGGTGCAAAGGCCTTAAGCGTCTGAAGCGTTTCGGAAATTTTTTCGTAGCATTTATTGACCTCGGTAATCGATTCCAGCAAGTAAGGATCTTGAATAGCTCCTTCTGCTGCCCCTTGCTCTAGCTGCTTGATAGGCCCTGCAAGCATTGTCAGCGGATTATTAATTTCAGACGCCACCCCTGATGCAAACGATCCTAGCGTTGCCATTTTGTCTCGCTGAAAAAGATTGCGCTCCATCTTCACATTCTCTCGTCCAGAATCTAAAGTGCGAACAAGGAGTTTAGCAAGCTCGCCCCACTCATTTTGCTTCATCGCCATACGATGAAGCAAAAGCATATTTTCACTCTTTAATCCCCCCACCAGCAGTTGTAAAGGACGCAAGATAAAATACTCTCCTGCAAGAAATAGCGCCAGCAACACCACGCCTGAAAAGAGCATCCATGGCCAAGTTTCCTGACTGCCTGTTAATAATAGCGCAATTAAAATAAGAGTGAAGCTCCCAAGAATGACCAAGAAAAGGATTTTAATTTTCATCTTTAAAATCCTCTTATAAAGCATTTGCTCTCCTCCCTAAATACTCTGTATAGTTACCAGGATATAAGTAAGCGCTGCCTTTATCAATCTCTAAAACTTTAGTGGCCATCTCTCTTAAGAAAAAGCGGTCATGGCTAACAAAGATAACTGTCCCTTGATAGCGCTTTAAAGTCTCAAGCAATACCTCCCGTGATTTGATATCTAAATGGTTAGTCGGCTCATCTAAAATCAGTAAATTATTCGAATGAGAAAGAATGGTTGCCAAGACCACTCGTGCTTTCTCACCGCCAGAAAGGTGGCGAATCTTTTTAAAGACATCATCACCACGAAAGAGAAAGGCGGCCAAAATATTGCGAATGGTGGCGTCGCTCTTATCGGGCAGTTTATAGCGTAATTCATCAAAGAGTGTATTCTCTAAATTTAAAACTTCAATCGTGTGTTGACCAAAATATCCAGAAGAGATGCTAGGTCCTAAATTTGCTGTGCCTGAAGTTGGGGTGATCTCTTGGGCCATGATCTTTAAAAGCGTGGATTTACCAGCACCATTCACACCAACCACCGCCACTCGCTCTTGACGATTAATAGTAATAGAAAGCCCACTAAAAACCACGTTTTTTCTACCAGTGGTATCGACCCACTCTTTGGATAAATCTTTGGTGACCACCACGTCGTTGCCTTCACGAGAGATCTCTGGAAGCAAAATCCGCATCTCCTCATCCTCATTCATCAGCTCCACCCGTTCAATCTTCTCCAGTTTTTTGATTCGTGATTGCACTTGAGCGGCATGAGAGACCCGCGCCTGAAAGCGAGCGATAAACTCTTCCTCTTTCTTTAGCATATCCTTTTGGCGATTAAACTCCGACTCATTTTGTTTGCGGCGAACCTCTCGCTCCTTTAAATAAAAATCGTAATTTCCGCTATAGACGGTAGCAGTACCAGCGCTAATCTCAATGATTTTACTCACAATCTTATTCATAAAATCGCGATCGTGAGTGGTCATTAAAATCGCGCCTTTAAAATTTAAAAGCCACCCTTCTAACCACAAGATAGTCTCCATATCCAAATAGTTAGTCGGCTCATCCATTAAAATCACATCGGGAGCGGCGATCAGCACCTTGGCCAAGGCCACACGCATTTTCCAGCCGCCACTGAAATCCTCAACTTTTTTTTGGTGGTCACAAGGTGCAATTCCTAGTCCGGTTAAAATCTCCTCGGCACGGTTTTCGATCTCATAACCGCCAAGTTTTTCAAACTCACTTTGCACCTCTCCCATCTTATCGAGCACCTTGTTCATCTCTTCTTCGCTAAGATCGGCCGTAGAAAGTTTATCTTCAAACTCCCTTATTTTTGCGTTTAATTCATGCACCCTCTGATTACCACTGATCACTTCGGAAAGTGCCGAGTTTCCCCTCATCTCACCTACACTTTGAGAAAAGTAGGCCACTCGCACTAGCGACTGTACACTCACCTGGCCACCATCCACACGCTCCTCTCCAGTAATCAAGCGAAAGATCGTGGTCTTGCCTGCTCCATTTGCGCCCACAAGGCCGACCTTCTCGCCAGGATTTAATTTAAAACTCACCTCATTTAAGATGGACTTACCACCTAAATTTTTTACGACTGCTGCTAACTGTAACATCGACGGTACCTACTGCTTTTGTTTTTAGTATTATTAGATTTCCGACTACTCTTCTTCTTTCATCCTAGCAAATAATTTTTTTTTCTTCGACACTTTACAAACGACACTTTACATAAAAATTATAATTAGTAAGAATATATTACGATTCAGATTTTTTTACTCATCGGAGGTATCTTAGGTATGATTAAGGTAAGTGACTTAGTCAAGATTTTTCCACCCATCAAGGCCGTAAATGGGATCTCTTTTCAGATCAACAAGGGGGAAATTGTAGGACTACTAGGTCCTAATGGTGCGGGGAAAAGTACCACTGTGCGAATGATCACCGGCTTTATTACCCCGACCTCAGGAACGATAGAGGTTCAAAATCTTCGTTACCCAGAAAAAATTCTAGAAGCACAAAAAAAGATCGGCTACGTCTCTGAAAACGCCGCTCTCTATGGCGATTTAAGCGTTTATGATTTTCTCCACTTTGTGGCCGAACTGCGAATGCTCCCTTGCGAACGCATTGAAGAGGAGATTGCTCGTGTTAGTAAAATCTGTGTATTAAATAAAGTACAGGAGCAAAAAATTGAAACGCTCTCCAAAGGTTTTAAACGCAGAGTCTCGCTGGCCCAAGCACTGATTCACGATCCCGATATCTTAATTTTAGATGAGCCTACCGACGGACTCGATCCTAACCAAAAGCACGATGTACGCTTGATGATTAAATCGCTTGCAGAAAATAAGTGCGTGATCATCTCCACGCATATTTTAGAGGAGGTCGAGGCCCTCTGCTCACGTGTAATGATCATTGCAGAAGGTTCGATCGTCTTTGATGGTGCGACAGCAAATTTCAAAGCAAAATCCAATATTGGAAAACTTGATGATGTCTTTAGAGCGATGACCACACATGCAGAAGTCGAGGGGGTATGCTTATGATGATGATTTCACCGATTAGTAAAACAATCTTTAAGCGCGAATTAAAAAACTACTTTGCCTCTCCCATGGGTTATGTCTTCTTGGTCATCTTTTTAGTAGCGATTGGCCACTTAACCTTTACTCCAGGCATTGGTAGTTTCTTCCTTTTAAGACAAGCAACCCTTGCTGTGCTTTTTCAACAACTGCCTTGGCCGCTACTCTTTTTAATTCCGGCGGTTTCTATGAGACTTTGGTCAGAAGAACGCAAGAGCGGTACGGTGGAATTGCTCTTTACTCTCCCCATTACCGTAAAAGAAGCGGTGATGGGAAAATTTCTGGCAGCGTGGGCATTCATTGCACTGGCCATTGTCGGAACGGCCCCCATGATTTTTACCGTGATCTATCTGGGATCTCCAGACATCAAAACCATCTTCACCGGTTATTTGGCGGCGATCTTACTCGCCGGAGCTTTTCTCTCCATCGGGCAATTTTTCTCTGCACTCACTAAAAGTCAAGTGATCAGTTTTATTCTCTCTTCCGTCGTTTGTTACCTCTTTGTGCTTGCAGGCTCACCACCCTTTATCGAGTTTATGAGAAGCTTTTCTCCCCAGTATGTTTTAGATCTTTTTCAAGCTTTAAATATCTTAGCTCCCTATGAAGTTTTGTCCAAAGGAGTAGTTCGTCTATCCGATCTTTTTTATTTTATCATTTTGATTGGTAGTTTTTTAATGGCAACTATTTTTCTTTTGAATGAAAACAAAAGTCGCTAATCTGGAGGTTCAAGATAATGAAAATAAAAAAGTATGAGACACTGATCTTAATATCTCTATCCATCTGTGCGATGATCTTTGCGATCTATACCGCTACCACTGTGCTCAAGCGAGCAAAGGTGGATCTCTCTGATGATCGCCTTTACTCTCTCTCCCATGGAACGCAAGAGATCTTAAAAAAAATAAATACACCGATTACTCTTAAGCTTTATTATTCGCGAACTGCTGCTAGTAAAGGAACCGAAGGTCTTCGCCAATTTAACTCCTACTACCAATATATCCGCGACCTGCTGAGCGAGTACGTCTCCAAATCGCGCAATAACTTAAAGCTAGAAATCATCGACCCTCGTCCTGACACCGAAGAGGAAGAGAGCGCCATGGCCTCCGGGCTTAAGAAGTTTTACTTAACCGACACTGAGTCTTACTTTTTTGGTTTAGTAGCATCCAATGAGAGTGGCAGCGAAAAGGCCATTGAATTTTTTGACCCTGCCAAGCAAGAAAGCGTTGAATATGAGATCAGTAAACTCATCTACAATGCTACTAATCCGCAAAAGAAAACTATAGGTCTTATGACGTTGCTTCCAATTGAAGGTGATATCAACGTCAACCTCGCTCGCATGATCAAGGCGCCTATCAACAAAGGCAGTGTGTGGACTATTCAACAATTTATTGAAGACTTCTATAAGATCAAAAAAATTCCCTTAAATGAAGAGCGCATCACTGGCGTCGATATGCTGTTAATCATGCACCCACAAAAGTATAGTGATAAAATTAAATTTGCTATCGATCAATATATCCTCGGCGGCGGCAAAGCACTCATTCTTGTCGACCCTAAAGCAGTTTCTGCCTCCTCTGGAAATCCTTTTGCAAAAGGAGAAGAGGCCTCCGAACTCACCTCGCTCTTTGCTACTTGGGGGATCGACTACGCTCCTGCAGTCGCCGCCGGCGATAAGTCCCTGGCCGTTGTTGGACAATTCTCCGCCGATCAACAACCACAGCGACTGCTACCAGTAATGAAGTGCGATCGCCGCTGCATGGAGAATAAAGAGATCATCTCCAGTGGACTCAATAACCTGCTCTTTGTCTTCCCAGGAGCGCTTACTGCCAAGGAAGTTAAGGGACTCACTCACTCTGCTATCGTCACCACCACTCAAGAGGGTGGTACCTATGCCGTCGAAGATGACGCCTTTATGAGTCCCGAGATGCTTTGGAGAAATTTCCGGAGTAACAACTCGAAAATTGCTATCGGATATAAGATCCAAGGGAGATTTCCTAGTGCCTATCCTAATGGCCCTCCTGCAGATCCTGCAAAAAAGAGTGAAGAAGCAGCTACACCTCCCCTAAAAGAGGCCAGCAAAGATGGCGCAGTGGTGATAATTGCTGATGTAGATTTTATCTCCAATCAATTTGCTTTTAGCAACACCCAACTGGGCGTCTCCACCTCCAATCAAAATGCCTTCCTCTTGCTAAATGCACTCGATAACTTGGCGGGACCTAGCGACCTTCTCACTATTCGTTCCAATGGCCGCTTTAATCGCAACTTTGACGTCATCGAAGATATTGAAAAGCGTGCCGAGAGCAAAACCAAGAGTAAAGTCGATGAGATCAACAATAGCATTCAGCAATTCACTCAAGAATTGCTGGCGCTTGGACAACGAGCAGGTAAAGAGGGAGAAAACATTGCACTCATTCAAAACCAAGGAATTCAAAAGCGCAAAGAGCTTAATAAAAAAATTGCTGACCTAAAGAAAGAGCTTCGTGATGTAAAACGCGAAGGTCGAGAAAAAATTGAAATTCTTGGCAAATTTTTTCAATACTTAAATACACTTTTTGTCCCAGCAGTGATCATTGTTGTTGGTCTGGTAAACTTTAACACTCGGAGAAGAAAGAGCGATTTGAAAATGGCCAACGCAGATGAGGATGAGAATGAAGAGGAGGATGAGGATGAAGATATCGATGAGGTCGAAGATCAAAAAGTTATATCAAATACAATCTCTAAACAAACTGAAACTACTGCAACAAAGGAGGTTAATTTATGAAAAACCTCAATCTCAATATTAAAAAATTAAGTCTTATTACTTTTTCCTTGTTTATTCTCTCCTTGATCACCTATTTTTGGGAGCACCATCGTAGTAGCGAACTCTTTAGCGGCTCCGACCTCATTCGAGGACTTGACCCCGATAAAGTTGCAAAAATCGTCATTAAGCGCGAAGGCAGCGAATACATGATCATCAAAAAGGAAGGCGATCAATTCCTCTTAGAAAAACAGCAGAACTTTCCTGCAAGTGTTTCAAAGATCAACGACCTCTTTTATCTTTTAAGCAACATTAGCATTGAAGAAAAATTGGGTTCAAGTCCCTCATTGCATGACAAATATAAAACCAAAGAGGGAGTTGCAATCACTGAAGTTATCCTCTACAGTACCAATGGGAATCCTCTCCTGCACCTGCTGGCCGGAGAAAACAAAGGCAAGGGCAGTGTGGTTCGACTGGCCAATAGTAAAGATGTTTACTTAACGGAAAAGCACCTCTTTATTAATATGGATAAATTCTCTTACATGGATAACTCCATCATCAAACTAAAGAGTGAGGAGATCGCATCGATTACTGGAAATAGTGGCAGCAGCAATGAATTTACACTTCTGCGCCAAGGAGCTCTCTTTAACTTAAAAGATGTGCCCCCAGAAAAGAGTGATCAAAGCAAGATTAACGCTTTTATTGCCACCTTTAACTCCATCAATCTTACTGACTTTACTGCGATCAACGCTGCTCCTGCTACTGCTCCTTTTAATCAAAAAATTTTGGTGGTGGATAACTCGCAAACTAGTTATGAGTTTTCACTAGCAATGGATGGAGACAAACACTACCTAAAACTCAATGCTGTTGGAGCGCCTGATGGCAATCAAAAGGCGGCCCTCCTCAACTCCTTATGGTCAAAGTGGATCTATACCATCAGCAAAGAGCAATACGATCAACTCATCAAGAGCAAAGACCTGCTTTCCAAGGGGTAAGACGAAGAACATAAGAAATGAAATATTCACGTAACAATTAAGAGTTGGCACTCTATATAAATCCAGCATCTCATTACCGCCGCTGCGGCGGTGATTTTAGAGCATAAAAAGCATCATAGAAATATTTTTCGAGTTCACCAGATCGTCTGTGAGAGGTGTTTTTTCTATTTTAACCATTTTTCATGAAGAGATGGTCATTTAACAAGAGCAATCCTCTCGAACACTCTCTATATCGAGGTTTAGCTCGTTTGCTTTTAATCACAACATAGATTATAAAGAATAAAGTGTATTTGATTGCTTTTTTCAAGAGAGGATCTATTCATG
>JADGAN010000028.1 GCA_015231955.1 Oligoflexia bacterium
AAGATTGTGTTCCAAGAGGATCGGGACTTAAATCAAAAACTCATGGAACATCTCATGCGAGCTCCTTACCCTTCTGATGGTAGAGAAGAGTTCAAAAAAAGTATTCTCTTCCATGCGGCCAAGCTTGGTGATCGCGAGCTGTTTGAGCGAGGACTAAAAATTTTCTCAATGAGTGGCCAAGAGGTTGCCATGCTAAAAAATAAGCGAGGTAAGAGCTTGGATCAAGTAGCACTCGATAGGGGGAGGTTGCAGTTATTACTGTGGCGTGAACGAGAGGGCGGGGCGATCTTAAGTGAAGAGGCCAAGCAAGTGTTGCTCCTGCGTGCGGTTGCAGAGGGTGATGTTGAAGGAGCAAAAAAATATATAAAAGAGATGGAATCTTTATCCTCTTTTGGGGGAAGTGTGGTTAGCGCCGCACTTAAACTTGGAAAGAAGAAAGGTAAGAGTGGCAATCAAGAGAAGACGGTGGAGCTATTACAGTTGCTTCAAGCAAAGGGGGTGCCTATGGATGTTAATATGCTCGATGCGGTTGCCACTAACAGCGCTCCGATCACCGCATTTTTACTTAATCATGGTGCCATTAAAAATCTCAATGCACGGGCCACCACTGGCAGCAAAGAGAGTGCTCTTTTGATGGCGATCGAGCAGGACAACCTTGACCTGGTCAAAATCTTACTGCAAGCGGGTGCTGATCCCAATCTCGCAGACGGCAAAGGAGTTACTCCCCTTTGCTCCATTATTGCAAGTAATAAAAAACTTCGCCATTATCAACAGCTGCTGGCCGCCTTAATGTCCATCCCAGGACTTGAACTCAGCAAAGCATGTATGAAGAACAGCATGACTCCCTTTATGCTTGCTATCCAAAAGCAAAACATGGAGGCCATGAGTTGTCTTTATCAACAAAAACAAAGTTTGGATTTAGAGCATAAGAGTATCTTTGGAGACGATGCACATTCGATGTTGCAATTTTTATCCCAACAGAACGTTCTTTCGATAGAGCATATGCAATTTATTAATCATATTTTATTGGAAATGAAAAAGGAGTAAGAATCATGGGTATCAGTATCATGAGTAAAAAATTATTAATCACTGTTATACTCTCTATGCTAGCAGCTATGAGTGCAGTAATGGCCGGAGGAGAGAGAGAGGCCACTACCTATTTAGAGTCTCGAGACACAAAGTTATTGAAGGTTCCCCTTTCTATCTTAATCAACGAGCGCGCCAAGGGTTCGCTCTTTGAAAAGACATTTTCTTGCTACAAAGATTGTGTTACCTCACTCCCTTGTGACAAAGAAGACCCTTTTTATTTCAATGTTGATCATAACTCACTTCGGGCCATTGTTACTTATCTCACTAGTGGGAAGTTCATTTTAGACAAGTGTAACCAAGAGCAGCTTGCGGTGGACATTAAAACATGCGAGTTAGAGCAAATGGGCAGCGATCTTACGACAGAAAAAAAAGAGAGTCTTCAGAAGAAGGAACCATGGAGAGAAGTTGCGATGACTCTGTACACTCCTCAAGAAAGGAAGGCACTAGAGATGTTACTGGACATTCAGTCAGGAGATGTGGAGCTATTTTGCGGGAAGAACCCTCGCTATACTGCAAAGGAGATTGAGGATCTAGGGTTACATAAATCTGTCCTAGCTCAACTGGGTAGCAATGCCCCTCTTTTGCGGTTAAGTGATTATGATGGGAATCGCATGTTTACTTACCTTCATTTCAAGCCTACTTATATTGAACCGGTGCTCTTTGCCATGGCCTTAGGGAGAACTGACCTTGTAGATTGTTTTTTTGATAAGAAGGGAGTTCACTTCCCTTGGAACTTTTTTGCGATGAAACGTGAATATGAGAGCTTTGGTAAGATTACTAGGTTTCAGGCGTGGACGTATGTATGGATGATAGTGAAGGAAGATCTTTTCTTCAGCAAACTTTTGTTGGATACACTGATGACTGAAGGCGACCTACCGCAATTAGGTTGGCGTAGTGTATTCGGTGATACCTCCCCTCAAATAAGGGCGCTGTTAAGAGAGCGTATCTTTGATGGGAAAAGGGAATCATGGGATACGTATGATATGTAAGAATTTGGAATTTGTCATTCTGATGGTGTACCTCAGTGCACCTCTCATGAGTGAGAGGAGAAATATATTCACAACGTCCTTGCGCCCTAGCTACCACCTCCTCTCGAACTGATTTTGGAATATACCGCGAGTGTGGATTCTCCACGCTCTTAGGAACGCTTGCCTTTGGCGCTGGAGTTGCCGGTTTGGTGAGTTCTTGTGCTTTTTCTTGCAGCAAATCCATTGGTAGAACACCTTGTTCGCCAACAGTGATAGGGCGTTAAAATCGGTTAAGAGATTTGCTGATCCCTGGATTCACCCACAAATTATTTGGAAGAACCCAGAAAAAAACATTTACTCATACTGATTTTGGAACAAATAATTTCTATGGGCATTTTTATAAATGCTTCAATAATTTTTATTTGGCTTGATTTATTTTACCATAAACTCATGAGATAATACTATAGTGGATCGTAAAACAACGGCCACTTATATAAAACGAAAGCCAGAAGATCTAAGCGAGGACGCCACAACGACGAATGAGTAGCTGTCCGTCTTCTGCAAGTTCAAGTTCGATGTCAATTGGCACTTTCGCAGCGAAAGTAGCGTCGGCCTCTATTTGTGTCTTTCGAGATCCATATTCGACGATGGCACGAAAAACAAAGGAGCTTTAAATTGGAAAGATCATGAGTGGCGCCATCGCAAATTGGTTTTTCATGAGGCATTGAGGATACATGGGTTTCGAGATAGCAAAAAAAATTGGCAGCTACTAGAGGCCAGCGGAGACGCTTTTTAAAAAAAATCAACTTTAAGTAAGTGATAATTCAAGCAAAAAACAAAATTCAATAAAGATAGTAGATAGCAAATAATAAAGTTCCTTTATGATTGGTGAGCTTTGATTTTTGGAGGGCCAATGATAAAAAAAATTTTGTTAACTTTAATTTTATTCTTGATGGTGATTAATCTTAGTTTTGCTTTAACCGCGAAGACTAAGCTTACGAACTCCTTGGTTACGATAAGCGATACCATTGCTTTGCAATTACTGCCTGATGATCGCTGGGTGTATGCCGAGGTTGATCGCTTTAAATATCCGGTGAAGATGCTACAAAATAAGATCTATCCCGAGATTATGGGGGTGATTAGTAAGAGCATTGAGGTAGTGGGCGAAAATCAAAAAATTGACGTAGAGGAACTACTAGAGCAGCGTTGTGAAATGATCAAGTCTGGTTATGAAAATCTATCGCTTAAGCACAAAGAGTTTAAGTCACAGGTGGTATTTTTTAAAGCTAAAGCGGCAGTTCCCGTCTGTATCTTAACTCTCTTTAATGGAGCGTATAGTAAGAAAACCATCTACTTGATCTCAAAACGATCGGGGGAGAGCGCAGCGTATAGCTATGATTTTCATAATTTTATTTTTAAATACCCATTAAAATTTTCTGCAAAGGTAGATCAAGAAATTGAAAAGCTGCTTTTGGGAATCCAATCACAATCAAGATCAAAGGTGGTAGAACGTCTATGAAAAGAACTACTTTAAAGAACTGTTGCTTCTCTTTTCTTTTAACCATGTTGGGTACTGCTGCATGTGGTGATGCTGACGCCTACGATGCATTAAAGGCCTTCCAATCAATTACCTTACCTAAGAGTAATTGTCCTTATGGTGATTTTAGTACCAATGTGATGGAACTTTCCGATAGTGCTGTTACCCATCTAAAAAGCCTAAAGGCGCACGCTGATAATTGCAAAGGATTAGCGCAAAATGCACAGGCAGTAGAAGACTCCTTAACTAAAATTTTTGATACTTATCGTAATGAGATGGGAGTCGGTGCCGAAGGAGATACTATCGTTATTAATTGTAAAAATTATCCTTATGTTTTTGAAATAGAATTAAAAAATGCGGTGGCCTATGTCTCCAGAAATCAGCAAATTCCTGCTGATAATTTTTTCTCTGACCCTGCTGCCATGAATACAGCTGGTGCTTACAGGAAACAGTGGCCTGATTGTAAAGCGATGACGAAGGTGCAAGATGATGGTGATACCGAGTATAATCCACAATTTATGTCTTGTATGGAAGAGGCCACCGCAAGACGAATGTATGAAATGAAAAAAAAGTGCGATATTGATGCCCATGTTATCAGCAAAGATGAGCTTGCAAATCAATATAAGCATAACATTGAGACGATTGAGGTCACCACTAAAAATATTTATCAAGGTCTAAGTGGAATTTTTAAAAATTTGATGTCAGGAGAGTGCAATAATAAAGATCAACTGCTAAAAGAGGCCTTTAAGAGCACGGCGATCTTAGGCTCCAGTGTAAGCGCTTCGCTTTTTGCAGGTCCGATGGCCGGTAATACCGCCGGTGTGCTCTCTGCAGTGGGGGCAGAGGTGATTACACAATTTGTGGATTATCTTGATCGATTGGCAAAAGATCACTCCAAGCTAGCAGAGATTGAAAAAAATGAAAGCTTTGAAAACGCTGCCTGTTTGTTTTTAGATGTGCAAGATAGCGATTGTAATAAATACAATTTAGAGTTGCAAGCTGTCACTTGTAGAACACAAACTCCATTGGAAAAAGAGGAAGAGGCAAAATTGCTGAAAGATACCAAAGATATTTTCCAAGTTATCGATACCTATGCAGAGACTACTGATTTTGGGGTTAAGGCCGGACCAGAGGGCGTAGAACTCTTAAAGCGTATTTTAAGCAGTTATGATGTGAAAACTAAAATCAATGAAAGGGAAGAGATTATCTTGAGAAATATTTTAACCGATGCCATTAAATCTTATGATGATGCTAGTGATTTAAAAAAGATGGCGGCATTAGTGAAAGTGAGGAGTGCTTTGGGTGAATCGCAGCGCTTGATCGCTTTATGGGAAAAATACCATGAAGGCTTTTTTACTAGTGCTGATAAAATGGATGCAGAGTCCTTATTTAAAAGTGGGTTCATCATCGATGCTATTAAAAATGGTCAAGAAATTGATTCCTTGATTGCAGAAAAATTGAAAATTTTGGCCGTAGATAAAGATTACTTAGAGTATATTAAAGATTATGTGCGCTCTACTTCTATTAAAAATTCTAGTTTAAATCGCATTATTACAGAAGGACTTGCACGAAGAATTATTGATAACATTGATAAATCCAAAATTCGTAATGAAGGTGACATTAGAAGGCTGAGTGATCTTACCAGTGCCATGGTGGAAATGTTTAGAAAACCTTTTAAGCAGCGTTTGAAATCACGTTACCGCGAGAGTTTCTCTGATGCCTATCGTGCAGAACAAGACCTGATGTCACATAATAAGCTTAATGCTAAAGATAATGCCACTCAGGAAAAAAAGATAGCACTAAAACATTTGGATTCTAATAAAGATGAGGAGCAGATTAAGGAGATTAAGAATGCTAGGCGAGTAGCTTTTGGTTATTTAAGAAATACAGTAAAAGATTGTATTGCCACTACGGGGATGTTTTTTATGAAGCGACATTCGCGTACCTGGTACAATTATCCCTTTGTGAAAAATGAGGGTGCTGCTAACCTTAACATCGATCGCTCTCCTCATGCTTACCTGAAGGCATGTAAACCCTTTCTTTGTGATGAAAAGAGTGGTGATGGATCTTACAAGGGCATTCCTCTACCGTATCTCAAAGATGCTGCCGCTGCTCCTACCGACTTTGGAAAATATCAGTGTAGGCTTGTTAAAAATTTCAAATCCATCTACGATCAGATGGAACAAGAGTATATTGATCATGGAAAAATTTGTGGAAAGACCATTAGCGAGATTACAAATGGTGGCAAGAGCTTTGACTGTATGAAAAATAGTACTGATAAATTGGAAGCGCTAATTACGAAAGGAGGGTATGTTGAAAACTCTCTTTTAAATTTTAATCAAAAACATCTAAAAGAAATTATTGATGATAAGGCCGCTCCTTTTAGTTTCATGCGGTTTCAAAATGCAGCAACTACACTACCTACCGCAGCGCTGACCCCGGCCGAATAATAGGGGATTCTGTAGGTGATTGACACTTTTTTAGGATAGAGAAAAGATGGTGTGAATCTTTTTTATGGGGGAAGCTCCTTTCCCATAAAACCGGGAAAGCGGTTTCTTTGTGTGATTTTAGTAACTCTTGCATTAAGAGTAGACCATCACAAATCCTTGTCTGTAAAATCTCCTCTGCCTCCTTGAAATCTGCTGCCCCTTGATCCCACAAAAGACGGTAGGCCTCTTTAGCGGTTTCAAATAGGGGATAGGATTGGTGTAAAGAGATATTTCGGACATATTGAGAAGCATTCCAATAGCGATCGTATTGTAAAAGATGGGCAGCAACACTCTCTATGCTTGAAAGTGTATTAAACGTATGTCCCACACACCTCTGTAATAACGCTTTTTTTCGTAGCTCTTCTCTCTCGTGTCTAAGCTCTTTTAATGCTTGCATATTGTTTTTGATCAATAGTAGTAGCGATTCGATCTTGTTTTTTTGCTTTTCTGCATTTAGATCGATGAGAAGTTCTGGATTTTGAGCAACTTCTGTATAGTAAGTGATTTTCTTGGGATCATCTTCTATGCCTTTTGTATGAAGTTTGATTTTTAAAAACAGCTTATGTAAAGGTTCTTTGTTTTCGGCCCAAAATTCAGCAAATTTTTTATTGCCAATCATGGCAAATTTAAATGTTTTTAGATGAAAAGGTTGGAAATATTTTTTCACCACTTCTTGGATTTCAGGATCAGAGGAGTTTAATACTGCCAGTGGGATCTCCAGTGTTCCCTTCATTCTTCGAAGAGCATTGGAAAAATGTTCTGGATCTTTATCTTGAAATAAAAACCACGAATCAACTGTATGCATGTGGAGATCAAACGATTTTTCTTTGCTAAGATGAACTCTTAAGGTTATTGGTGAAGCAAAAAGGTTGAAATCTGGAACCTCAATGTTGAGATTGGACTCCTTAAGAGAAAGTGGTAAAAATCCCGATTGGAATGCCATACTTCCTTCCATGGCAACATCCCTATTGGCGGCCCTATCTAACTTTTGGGGATTGTTTTCAATAAAATCTTCCTCCCGAATATTCATTTTATTAGCAGTTTTTTGAAATTTCCATTCACTGTCATTTAGCATTTTAAAGTAGTAACCGGGCATTCCTTCTGAATTTACTCCTTGGACGCGAAGTTCTCGGTTGTGATCGCCCTGTCCCTTAACTAAGATGGTGATGTTCTTCGTAATTTTCCCTTTTGCTTGCGTTGGAATAGGCGACTGTTTTTTCCAATCAGGAAGGGGTAATTTTCTGGGTAGTAGCTGAGTGGCAAAATCGTCCCCAGGAAGATTATGCTTTTGATCATTGCCATAATAATATTTAAAAAAGGGAGTTCCTCCATTAGCATCGTAGTCCTCAAACTTGGTATACATCTCTCCATATTTACTGATAACAAACATCTGCTCACCCGCTACATCTAAGTTTGCCGCAATAAAACGTCCTCGATCAGGCCCTGCATATTGTCGAGAAAAGTCTGGAGGTAAACCAGTATCTGCAATGTTAATCTCTTGCCCATTTTTTGAGAGGAGATAGAGGTGGCTAATCCCGCGTTCGCCATAATTCACCTGGCTTCCGGCCGCATCAGTATAATACATGGTCTCGGCGTTATGCCTTCCGAGAGCAAAGGTTTTAAACTCTTGCGGCATAATTAAAGAACCCTCAAAAGGGTCGCCCCATTTATAATTCCAATGGATATACTCTCGAGGATCTTCAGGATCTCCCGAACGATACCCTTTTTTATATCCATACTGATAAACTCGTCCATTATCCCCTAAGGCCACCAGATGGTCAGCATCCACACTGATCGCAACAATTTGTTTGGGTAAAGGATAATGGTGTTTTTTATCAAATTGAGGTAGTCCCGTTTCTCCCAATAATTTCCATTGGAATCCTACATCTAAAGTTGCTGCAAAAACATCGTAGAGAGGTCTTGTCCGTAGTGGATGAGGTTTTTTCTTAATCCAAATCTTCCCATCTAAAATAGCAAAATTGTAAAGGCCGTTTGTTGTTAAAGAGGGATTTTTGATAAAAACATCTTCAGGAAGAGTGCTCTCTCCCCAAAGTAAAGGAATTCCCATAAAAAGAACGGCCATTCCTAAGCACAAGAGCAACGGAATACCAAAGGCCAAATTTTTTATTTTCATAATAAAAAAACAACTCCCTTTTTCTTTGTTTTGTTACTCATGCTTTTGATTATAGCTTTGTTTTGATGAAGAGAGCTTACTGCTTTTGATGATTGTGGCAAAGCGAGCGGATCTAGTTAAAAGAACAAAGATTTTTAAAAAAATCGTGATTGAAAAAGCATACTAAATAAAATCTACAATAGGAAAATAAGTGGGCAATGGTCACCTAAATATTATAATTTTAGCTTTTTTAGAAGGGCCGCATCTGTATCGGATCCGCTCTCTTGATTCGCATTTTCTAGCAGTTTCTTTAAGTTTTTGTAGTGCATGCGAGGTTTATTGGGGGCATTCTCTATGGTGGTTGGAGCAGTTGCACTCTTTATATTCTCCTTTTCAGAGGTGACGATTGTGATGAGTTCGTTTTTTGCATTGATGGTATAGGTGGCGCCTTTGATTTTAAATAGCTCTCCAGTTCGCCAACCGGCACTCTCTTTTAAGAGCTTTAAAAGCTCCTCTTTTTTTGCTTGCAAACATTTGGGATCACTACACTTGGCCAAAAAGTCCCTCACCTCTTTAGCGTCGAGTTCTTCGAGAGCAATAATTTTTAGTGAAGAGTTGCTCTCTAGATTTTTACTACTCTCATCGCGAGGGGGAATAAATCGTCTAGCATCATTATCAAAAAGAGTTTCACTATTGCTGCTTTGGCGAGCTGGTGCCGGTAGCGTTGCTGCTGGTATTGTTGCTGGCATTGTTGCTGAAGTTGCTGAAGTTGCTGAAGTTGGGGGTGATGAGGGAGGAGGCACTGTGATGTTGCTCGGGTTGGGTGGTGTGCTGATGCTATTGTTAGCTTCTCCTCTTGATGGTTCATGACTTGCCTGTTCTTTCTCTGTAGCAGGTATTGTTGTTGTCGCCGAAGGTGCAACTTGTTTGTTGTTGCTTGTGGCGGGGATAGAGGAGGCGGCCGCGGCAGAGGAGGGCGGAGTGGTGGGGTTTGAGTTTGTTGCCGAGTTTGCATTTGCTTTATTAGAGGATGTACTCTTTTCTGTATTCCCATCGCGCTCGAGAATGGATTTTCCAGCAGATTCACTAGGGGGAACTTCTCCTTTCGTGTTGCTGTTACTGGAGCTGGAAGTGGAGCTAGATTTGGAACTGGAACCGGAGCTCTGGCCCTGGCCCTGGCCAGAGCTGTTGCCACTCCCACTAGATCCACTCGGCGTTGTTCTGCTGTTTCCTGGGACATGCAAATTTTGTCCAGTCATCTCTCCTACTTTTTGACGAGTTAACTCTTCAAAACGTTTTAAGGCATCACTGCTATTTTTTGCTTGTTGCAGATGTTCTTGGATTCGAGGATTATTTAATTGATAGTAGTTACGAAAGAGTGTCTCATCATTATCAAGATTTATTTTCCCTGCTCCCGAATATTTGTTAAAGAGTTTTTCCAGTTCACTGCTATTAGCGGTATCGCCACTACTACGATTAGCAACCTCACAGTAGAAACGATCAATGAGTTGCAAAGAGGAAAAATAGTTGGAGTCATATTTTTTTTGCTGATTAAGCCACTGATCACGATAACGTTTTATAATAAGGGGATCACTAAATTGTTCTGAAATTAGATTTTTACAAATGCGTACAAATTGTTCTTGGATTTTATTGCAAGTATTCTCCATAATGGTGGTGGCATTAGCATCAATAAAGAGATCGAGACTGTGAGTTGTCTCATCAAAAGTGAGATGATCAGAGACTTTGCCCTCTTGATCTTTGGCAATGAGTTTGGCCTCTTCCAGATAGCGAAGCCAGTTTTCAACTAAACGTTGTTTCTTTTCCATCGGAGATAGTGCGGGATTTATTTTGTACGCAGGGGAATTTTCAATCACAATATTCATATTTCGTAAAAGGTGATTGGCATTGATATTTTCAATTGTTTGTAAAAGGTGACTTTCATCACCTGCTTTTATTTGAGAAGGATTTTCGTAATAGAAGTTAAGGGCACTAGTAACGTGCTCAAGCGTTTCAGCATAAGTTTTTTTATAAGCATTACGGGTCTCTATGGTAATGAGTCGTTTAGCATTTGTATTTAAATTGATGGAGCTGCTGGGTTTCTTGAAGGCCGGGTCTTGATCTACGCGTGCTTTTAACTCCTCAAAGAGATTTATCTTGGCGCTAGGACAGCTATTTATTTGTTGTTTACTAAGATTTTGCAAGTTTTCACAATTATTAGGAATAGTTTTGGTCGTCCAATATTTTAGTGATTGAAGATTATAATAATCTTCAAGCCAACTGCGAATAAAAAGCTTTTCATGAACATCATCGATTAACCATTTTTTGATGGAAGTGTACTCTTCGGGAGAGAGTCTTTCAGGAACACCATTTTGATATAGACAGGTGCAAAATTTTACGGAGGTTTCTTCCTTAATACAAAGGGAGTGGCCGGTGAGTGCAATATGCTCTTCTGTTAGTGGTGATTGTGGAGAGGAGGGTACAATTTCAGAGGTGCACCCATAGGGTTTATTGCCTGGTAAATAAATAGAGAGAGAATCGTCTGGTAGTGCAAACAGGAGATGACTATAGAGTGTTACTACTACTAATAATATAAGTGAAAGTAAAATCATGTAAAGGCCCCTTACTTTAGTAATTCATAATAGAGGATATGACTATTTTAGCAGAGAATAATAGTTTGGCATTAGTGAGGAATTGCCGGGTAGAAAGTCATTGAATTTTTAATCACAATGGGTGTAAGTGGTGTGACAAATCTATTTTAACAAATGTAGGTAGTTGATTATGAGTACAGAGATAGGAACAGGTTCCAGCGCGGGTACTGTTGCAGGCATGAGTATGGAGGATAATAGTGTTATTGTCGAAACCTTTATGGAAGAGGCACTCGATCTCTTACAAAAATGGGAGAGTGAGGTATTATCGCTTGAGCAATCGGAGCGAAAAAATGACTATACTGAGCTTTTACGAGTTGCCCACAATATTAAAGGCTCCTCTAAGATGTTGGGATTAGAACAGTTTGGAGGTTTTGTTCATCAATTGGAAGACCTTATAAATTTAGTCAACAGTAATCAAGTGGCGCTTAATCAAGATATTGTTGATTTCTTTTTGCTCGCCCATTCGACAATGCTAGCGTGGGTGGGAAAGCTTGCTAAAAATATCAACTATGCACCGAAAGAGTTGAATGAACTGCTAAAGGCGATGAAAATGCTGGAAAAACCAGGAGGCAGTACTAGCAGTACTAACAGTGCTAGCACTGCTAGCAGTACCTCAAATGCAATTTTAAAACATCAGACTGTAGCGACAGAGGTCGAGGTGGCCAAAGAGGTGGTGGTAGAGTCGGGTAATATTCAAGTACGCATAGAGGATGATCTTATTATCCATAATATGGAAAAAATTTCCCAGTCTTATGCATTTTTGCAGCAAGGTAGTTATTCATTGCAAATTTGTGGAAAAAAGATCGATACGGCAGGAGTGCAATTTTTGATGGCGCTAAAACAGGAATTTAAAGAAAAATTAAGCATTAGTATTAGTGCTGTAGAGATAGTGGCCGTTTTAGATTTACTTGGAGTCAAGGAAAAGATTTTATGACAGAAAAAAAGAAACTCTTTGTAGGTGTTGATGATTCTTTAGTCAATCGGGAGATTTTTAAAGAGGCGGCAAGACTTTGTGAGATGGATGTCGTGACCTCAGAAAATGGACAACTTGCGTTTGAGAGGATTCAAGATATCATGGCGGAAGGGAAGATTCCGGAACTCATTATAACTGACATTCATATGCCAGTGATGAATGGAGTGGAATTTATTCAAAAAATTAAAAACACACCTGCAACCAAATATATTCCCATGGTGGTATTAACCACAGAAAAAGATGATGAGACTAAAAACCGTTGTAAACAACTTGGTGCTGCTGGATGGATTAATAAACCCCTGACGCCCGGGCAGGTGGCAGCGGTAATTAAGAAGTTTATTAGGTTGTAGTTTTTTTAAAAAATCAAGGGAGTGGTTACGATGGCAAAGAAATTAAAGATTGAAACTAAAGTACTGGTTAGTTTTTTATTGGTAATTGTGCTATCGGCATTAGGAGGGATCGTTTGCTATAGTTTACTCTCATGGGCCAATAAGAGCACAGCAAATCTAAATGATGCCCAGCTAGAGCGAGAGCTTTACTCAGAAGTCAGAATTGAAAGCAATAAGATGATAATGCCGGTGATAGCGGCGGTTGTGAATGGTCATGCACTCACTAAAAGTGAATATGCTCAATTGGTGGCGAAGGTTGATACTGCTTTGGTTGCATTTGATAAGCAGCAATCAGAGGTGCGCTCACTAGATGTACTGGCAAAGGCCAAGATGATTTTAGAATCGCTTAAAAAAGTGGGGGAAGCTGGTGTGGAGTTTGCTAATAACAAGGCAGCTTTAAGTAGCGAGGAAAAAGATAAAAAGATCAATGAGTATGTTGGTGCCATTTTTTCTGGGATGAAAAGCTATGATGATTTGCTTCTTGGCGAGGATCGTAGAATCGATGAAACTATTGTTAAAATGCAAACGGAGATTGAATACTATTCAGGAAAAATGTTGAGTGCAGTGGTGTATACAATGCTCTTTATTATTATTGGCAGCATTCTGGTGATGATTTACATAAGGAAAAGTTTACAAGCAATTGCCTCAGAACTTTGGAATACTTTTAATGGCATTGGGCGCTTATCCCAGCAGATGGCACAAGGAAATCAAGACCTCTCTTCCCGCACTCAGGAGCAAGCATCCTCTCTAGAGGAGACGGCATCAACGATGGAGGAGATCACCTCTACGGTAAAACAGACCGCTGATCATTCACAAAGGGCCGCACAGCTCTCTACACAATCAGCACAAGTGGCAAGTGATGGCAAGGATCTCTCTTTAAAGGTAAAAGGGGCGATGGATTCGATTGCAAATAGTAGCAACCGTATTGCTGATATTGTGAGTTTAGTCAATGAAATCGCTTTTCAAACCAATATTCTTGCCATTAATGCCGCCATAGAAGCAGCAAAGGCCGGAGAGCAGGGAAAAGGTTTTGCCGTGGTAGCGATTGAGGTGAGAGATCTCGCACAAAGATCGGCAGAGGCAGCAAAAGATATTCGGACTTTGATTGATGAGAGCATTGAACGAGTCGGCGATGGAGTAAAAGTTGTGGATGTTAACTCGAAAAAGCTAGGAGAGATCACCGAGAGTATTCAGCAGGTTGCCGATATTATGAATGAGATTTTAGCGGCCTCCAAGGAGCAGTATTCAGCGATCGGGCAAATTAATCGCACAGTTACCGAGTTAGATGGAGTTACTCAACAAAATGCGGCCTTAGTGGAGGAGGTTGCCAGTGCAAGTATGGCCATAAATGGTGAAACTGCTAAAATGAATGAGATCTTAAAAGAGAACTTTATTACCAAAGAAAAATATAATTTTTCAGTAAACAAGCAAGAGAAAAAACAAGCAGGGAGAGGAGTGGCGCCTTCTACAACTAAAGAGATGGAAAAAAAGTGGGAGATGCCGGCAGGGAGTGCAAAGAATGTTTTGCCTTTTAATAAGGAGAAAGCCGCCACTCATGGCATGGCGCCAACCACTGCTAAGAGCGAAAATAGATTAAAAACAGGCACTGACAGTAACAATGTGGTCGATGATATTTTATCACACGGTTCTAGTAGCGGCCAAGATGGCGAGGATTTTTAACCTATGCTAGATGCTAAAGAAGATAAACAATTTCAGGAGCGTTTAAAAAAAATATTTGTGGAGGAAGCACAAAATCTGCTGGCGGATTTAGAAGAACAGATTGTTATTCTTGATCCTGAGCGGCCAATGGATATTTTAAAGGAAGCGATTGCCACTGTTTTTAATGTTGTTCACTCTTTAAAGGCGAGCACTGGATCGGTGGGGCATACACGGCTTTCGCAGTTTTTGCACTCCTTTGAATTTTTTCTAGATGATATCAGAAAAGATAAAATTAGCATCAATGCTGAGGTTATTGATCAAATCATTTTAATTACCAATGAAGTGCGTGAAGGAATGTTGTTCGTTTTAAATAATGATATTGACCCTCCCTTAGAACCGTTGAAATTTGATAATGTTGTGAAAATTGACAGCAAAAAAAATGCACAAGCGAGTGTTGTTGAGCAATCCGCAGCGGAAGTAACCGCGTCCTCCTCTTTGTCCATCCTCGATGAAGTGATAGCACTGGAACCACTTAAGATGCCTGAAGGGAAGTTGTATGAGATAAATCTTAGGTTCGGTCCTGGTGTAATGAGAGGGGGGAATGATCCTATCTTGTATTTTAAGATGCTCAAGGATTATGGGGAGTTTATTAATTTACAGTGTGATAGTAGTGCTATTCCTACCTATAGCAAATTTATTTTCGATGAACTCTATCTCTCTTGGAAGATACATTACAAAAGTGCACAGGAAAAGAAATTAATTGAGGATCTTTTTGTTTTTGTCCGTCAAGAGAGCGATATTGCAATCAATGAGATCAAGCAAGAACAGACGACTAAAAATGCAACAGCAACAGCAACAGAAACAACAACAGCAATAGAGGCAGTTGTCGCAACAACCAGTTCTCCTGCGGAAGAAAAAACACCAGCAGCAGAGAAGACGACAACTTCTAATGTTAGCTTTACTTCTAAAATGGTTCTTACCAAGGCCGCCAAAGATAATGATGAGGCAGAAGAAACTACTGGAAGTAGTAGCAATAAAAATGCAGTCACCAGCATTCGTGTGCCTATTGGAAAATTGGATGAATTAGTTAATGTTGTAGGGGAGTTGGTGATTATTTCCTCCCAAGTTAAAAATATCATCAAAGAAATTGAGGACAGAAAAATCAAGAAAAACTTAGAGACCAAAAATGAGGAGGCAAGTCGTCTGATCGATGATTTACAAGACCGTATCATGAATGTGCGTATGGTTCCCATTGACTTAATTTTTTCTCAGTTTTATCGTCTAGTTCGTGATTTGAGTCATAAGCTGAAAAAGAATATTAAGTTGGTAATTTTTGGTCAGGAGACAGAGTTAGATAAAAATATTATTGAAAAGATTAGTAACCCACTTAAACATCTAGTAAGAAACTCTATTGATCATGGGATTGAGACCATCGAGGAACGAAAAGCAAAAGGAAAATCGCCAGAGGCCACGATTGAACTTAAGGCCTATCATCAAGAGGGTAGCATTTTTATTAAAGTAAGTGATGATGGAAAAGGATTAGATAAAGAGCGCATCTATAAAAAGGCATTAGAAAAAGGTCTGATCAATGAGGGGCAAAACTTAAGCGATAGCGAGATCTACAATCTTGTTTTCGTTCCAGGATTTTCAACGGCAAAAGAGGTGACTGATATCTCCGGTCGTGGCGTCGGCATGGATATTGTAAAAAAAGCGGTTAATGAACTTCGCGGAGATATTTCCCTAGAGACTCAAAAAGATATAGGCACAACTTTTTGTATCCGTTTGCCTTTAACTGTATCGATTATCGATGGACTTTTATTTCAAGTTGGAGCACAAATCTATATCATCCCTATTCTAAGTATTGACGAAACTTTAAATGTGCAAGAGAAGCAAGTTCATACTTTAGACGGCAATCGAGAGGTAGTGAGTGTGCACGGTGTTAATAGTAATTTAGTGCGATTGCACCATTTATTCAAAATCCCTACAGGAATTACCGAGGCAACTAAAGGGATTATTATCAATATCTCCATTAATGGTAAAAAATTTTCATTATTGGCGGATTCTATTTTAGGGCAACAACAAACAGTCATCAAAAGCTTGGATAAAAATTTTGAAAAGGTAGCTGGTGTTACTGGGGCCACTATCTTAGGCAATGGAGATATTGCCATCATTGTTGATCCTAGCGAGATTGTAGAGCTTCATAAAAAGAGTATTCCTTATTTAAAAACTTTAACCCAAAAGAATATCAATTAATGTAATTGAATTTGTTGAACTTCAAAGGGGGATTTGCAATGAGTGATGAAAAGAAAAACAATGAAGATCGTGGCGATATAAAAGAAGCACTAATGAATTTATTGAATTCATCAGCAACTGGAGGCAATCAATTTGTTACTTTTAGTATTGCTAATGAAGAGTATGGGATTGAAATTAAATCCGTACAAGAAATTGTTGGCCATCGCACACTTACATATTTACCAAATTCTCCCAGATTTGTTAAAGGAATTTTGAATTTGCGAGGGAATGTGATTCCGGTCATGGATCCACGGATTAAGTTTTCAATGCAGGAGGTGGAGTACGATAAGACTTCGGTGATCATTATTGTAAAGGCAAATCAAAAAAATGTGGGGATTATTGTTGATCAAATCAAGGATGTACTTACTATTGAGTCCAATCATATTGAAGATGCACCGGAACTTTCTGATCGTATCGATTCTAAATTTATTAATGGCATTGGCAAGGTAGGGGAGAAATTTGTAATTATTTTAGATGTAAATAAAATTTTTTCTCATGAAGATGCACAACAATTGGCAGCTTGAAAAAATAAGAAGCAAGGTAAATTGAGAATGAGTGTGCTTGATATTAGTGATAGTGAATTTGCATTGTTTCAAAAGCTGGTTTTAGGACTACTAGGAATTAAACTTACGGAATCCAAGCGGGCACTGATAGTTTCTAGGCTTTATACCAGGCTAAAAGAGCTCAAATTAGAGAATTTCACCGAATATATTCTCTACCTTAAAAACAATAATAACTCTAAAGTAGAGTTACGAGAGTTCATTAATCGCATAACTACCAATGAGACCTTTTTTTTTAGAGAGAAGGGGCATTTTGATTTTTTAGCAAAAACACTTATCCCAGAATTCATTGATAAGTATAAAAATCGTGAACTTAGGATTTGGAGTTCTGCCTGTTCTAGTGGAGAAGAGCCGTATACGATTGCTATGACAGTTTATCCTTTTATTAAAGCACATCCTGGTTTTCATGTTAAGATTTTAGCAACAGATATCAGCACAAAAGTTTTAGAAAAGGCAAAAGCAGGAGTTTATTCACAAGAGAGTCTTGCCAAAGTTCCAGTGAATTTGCATGCTACTTTTTTTGAAGTTCACTCTCCAGATAAAGTCCAAGTAAGGCCTGAGCTGCGTTCGATGATTACCTTTAAAGAGTTCAATTTAATGAGCCAGCGCTATCCGCTTAAATCGCCTGTCGATATTATCTTTTGTCGCAATGTAATGATCTATTTTTCCGAAGAGGGAAAAAATTTTGTCTTATCTAAGTTTAGCGAACATCTTCAAAACCAGGGGTATCTTTTTATCGGTCATAGTGAAAGTTTGATGTCTAATCAATACCATTTTGAGTTATTGCAAAATACGATTTATCGCAAAATGGAATAACAAGAACGCAGCAGAGAACGAGGACTAGGGTTAAAAATATGAAAACGATCTTTGATAGTAAATTTCAAAAAGAGGTTGTGTTGATTGGACAAGGAGAGATTGCTGTCGAAAAATCGAACAGTCGTTTGATCTCAACTACACTTGGCTCATGCATTGCTGTTTGCCTTTTTGATCCCGAATCACTAGTCGGAGGAATGAATCATTACATGCTTCCGGCACCAGCACTTGAGGAAGAGTGTATTGTCTTTTCTAGAGCAAAATATGGAGTGAACTCCATGGAGTATCTGATTAATGAACTCTTAAAAATTGGTGCTGTTCGTGAACGCATCACCGCCAAGATTTTTGGTGGGGCCAATATGTTTGGGCAAAACTCTCCTAATACTTCACTGACAAGTGTAGGTGCTCAAAATATCGCTTTTGCTCAATCTTATCTTACCATGGAGAGGATTTCGGTGCTGGCCAAAGATGTTGGTGGAGACCATGCAAGAAAAATCTATTTGGATCCTACTACAGGAAAAGTAAAACTTTTTCGCTTACGCAGTCAGCAGATGGATGAAGTATTGGATAGTGAAGTTAAGTATCGCAAGAAAATTCAATCTGAGGATAAGCACAAAGATGAAGAAAGTGTCGATGCTAAAATTACTTTGTTTTAGTGAAAAATTGTATTTTAGGAGGAAGTTTGAAAAAAAGAGTTTTAATCATCGACGATTCTGCTCTTATTCGAGAGATTTTAACGGAAGTGATCAACAAAATTCCTGGATTTGAAGTGGTAGGTAGTGCTCCTGACCCACACTATGGAGCAGAGAAGGTCGTAAAGTTAAATCCCGATATTATTACTCTTGATATTGAAATGCCCAAGATGGATGGGCTGACTTTTTTGGAAAAGTTAATGCGTCTTCGGCCCTTACCGGTTTTAATCATTAGCTCGCTTGCGGCCCATAACTCCGAGACCGCCTTAAAGGCACTGGAGCTAGGGGCGGTTGACTACATTCCTAAGCCTACGAAGAAGATTACAGAAGTGTTGCCAGAGATTACTAATGAGATTAGGCGGAAGTTGGAGATGTGTGCTGTATGTAGAATTTCCGCTAGCGTTACCTCGAAAGGAGAGGTGGATAAAAAGTACGCTAAAACGGCAAAGCAAGGAGAGGTGTTAAAGAAGAGCAATAAGGTGATTGCTTTTCAGACCACAGATAAGATTATTGCAATTGGTGCTTCTACCGGCGGAACAGTTGCAATTGCTAAACTTTTGGAGAAGTGTCCTCCCAATTTGCCGGGGATGGTTATTGTTCAGCACATGCCCAAAGGTTTTACCCAATCATTTGCTACTCGTTTAAATAAGGATACTGAACTTGTGGTTAAAGAGGCAGAAGATAATGATGCCATAATTCCTGGGCAGGTGCTCATTGCTCCTGGAGATCAGCATATGGTTGTTGACCGCAGTGGTGCCCGCTACTTTGTTCGCTTGCATTCAGGCCCCCCAATCAAGCATCATCGACCTTCGGTGGAGCTGCTTTTTAGTAGTGTTGCCAATACAGCAGGCCCCAATGCTATTGGGATAATCTTGACAGGCATGGGGGATGATGGCGCCGATGGGATGTTGGAGATGAGGCAGAATGGGGCGAATACGATTGCACAGGATGAGTCCTCTTCTACGGTCTTTGGAATGCCTAAAGTAGCAATTGAGAAGGGCGGTGTAGAAACCGTTTTAAAGTTACCAGATATTGCACCTTATTTACAAAAATATAAAATCACATAAAAAACTCCCTCCAAACTCCCTCCAATGCCTAACTTTTTTGGCAGCTAGTTTTTTTGACCCGACCACCATAAATACTACATCAGAGATTGCAAGCCATAATTTCAGGTAGTTATCTCGGAAATTAAATTAATTTTATTTCTAAACAAATTTTCTTTGGTATTAACAGGCAACCAACTTATACTGTTTCAGTACAGGACGGTTTTTATATAGAAATGGATAGAGAGTAGAATAGATTTTTAATTTACGAGGAACTTGTCATGAAAAGTAATAAAGCACAAATCATCAATGAGAGGCTAACCTCCTTGGATGTGTTTAGTGAAAGAAATTCGGTTCGTGAATGTAGGGATGTTGCCATTGGTGAATACCTAATTTATTTCTGTGCAGAGGAGAGGCGATTTGTTTACTCTGTAGTGGTGGGCATGCCTGCAAACCCTGTTAAAAAAGTAACTTTGGTGTGTAGACAATTACATCGAAGCTCTGTGGGGACATTGCGCTTGGATAAATTTACAGTTTATAAGATTGATTCGAAAATACTTTCGCAAATTTCTTTAGTGGAACTGCCAGAATAAGTTTTTGAGAAGTCTTAATCCATTGTCCTCGTACTACTACATCTCTTGGCAAATTTACAAAATAACATTACTCTTGAATTTCTACAAAATGCAGTGTTTGCTCCTTGTCGCTCATCCGCTCAATAGCAGTTGCGAATCTTCTTTGAACTGCAGCTGATGGAAGTTTACTTTGCATACGCTCAGCTGCATTTCGCTTATACTGTGCGCTCCAAGGGGTTTGTGCCTTACTGTAGCTCAGAGCAGTTGGATCTAATGCAACACCATTAATAATATCATTCAATATATCGACTGTGATAACAGAACTTAAGTCAACAAAGAAAGCAAGACCGCTTTGTAGTGTATCTAGTCCAGTATAAACACCAACCATTCCACGAATACCTTTGATGTTAAAACCGAGGAAGATGTTTGCTCCACCAACGTATTTAGCAAGGGTATCGAACTCTTTGATGGAGATAGCAAAACCAAAGAGTGTGAAATTTTGGTCAAGACCGATGTAAACTTTAGAGTGAATTTGAGAGATGGCAAGCTCGATAATTTGACTGCTATTGCTACCACCTACAGGCAACTCTTCACCGTTTGGCAAGCTGGCAAACCCACCAGGCAATTTGGCCGCATAGGAGAGGTTGATTTTGGCACCAACTTCATTATAGTTCCCTTCCATGGTTGGTTTGAAGAAAATTTCACCATAAACTTTACTACTATCATTAGGATCAATGATAGGTAATTTAATACCAGTCATTGACATGCTACCAAGGTTAAAAACAGCAGATAGCCCTAACCAAACTTCGCTATCTTCAATAGATGCTTTTAAGGAGACGTCTTTGACAACCTTGTTTTCAACTTGTCCACAACCAATGGTGAGCACTAAAAAGAGCATCAGGACATGGGTCAAAACTGTTCTAGATGTTAGCAGAAACCTTCTCATAGGAACCTCACTTTAAAGGAGACGAAGTCTCTTTCAAAGTGATGAGAGTTGTATTGTGACTGACGTCCAACAATCGCATACGTCCTGCAACAACCCTCGATCGTTTGATATTGTAGCATCGCTTGTTTCACTCGTGAGTTATGTACAAAACAAGTGAAGCAGCAGGGAAAATCTTAACACAAAAAGCTTCTGTGAGTGAGTAATATTTTCTTTGTATAAAATTTGTTGAAGAGAACAATAAAAAATAGTGAGGCACTTATGAGTTTGATTTTTATCCCATTGTTGATTTTGAGTTCAATAAAAGATAGTGAAGAATTGCTTTTTTGTTTTGACAAAGATCACGAAAAAAGTGCTAAAGCAAATTTGCAGAATAGAAAATAAAAAAAAGTGCCAGCCGACTTTTGGGACTCAATACAATACTTGCACCAAGTCCCAAAAGTCGGCTGGCACCAAATTACCAAATTATGGGCAAGAGCTTGATTTTAAATCCTGGCCTACTTGTTTGAAGAAATCGACTACTCTTTCGTATTCATGATAATGGCCCGAGCAAGTATTATCCTTTGGAAAATATTTCATAATTTCTCTAAAAAGAAGTTCATATCGAGGAACTCTTTGGACAGGCGTAATAAGATGATTTCCTAAAAAATGCTCAACATTTACGTCGATGTCTTTATTTTTCAGGGCAAATTCTTTTGTGTTTGAACGAAGAAATTTTATTAGTTGGGTGTCCTTCATAAATTCCGTAAGATATTTCTCATAGAGAGCAATATAATTGTTGTATGCTTGACATAGTTCTACTCTATCATAATATATGAATTCATTAACAGCATCGGTAATGCTTTTAAGTGATTTGGTTTCTGGATTAATTTGTTCAAAAAATACCTTAGTAGAAATGGTGGCCTCAATTAAAATGGCAAGACTATGCTTGAGCTGAATTAGAAGCTTAGAGTATTTCTGTGAATGAAGATTATTTTTATGGGTTAATTCGTCAAAAAAATAGTTTAAAGTTAAAAGTTGATTTAAGTACCTCTTCTCGGTATCAACTAGCTCCTGATAGGCCTTTTTAAGGTTATCAGTACTCTTACTATCAAAAGAGCTCTTTTCTGCAGCTTTTTGTGCAATTGTTTTTTTCTCATCTACTACTGGTCTAGGAGGCAATGGAGGTGCTACTTTGGCCATAGGAATAGGAGGAGCGGGTAAGCGAAATCTATTGCCTACATCAGGCCTCATACATTGCCCTTCCTTGCCAGCGTTTTCGATAGTGATAGCAGATGCCCCTGGAAGTGGTCTTGAAACAGAACACTTTTGGGGCGGTTTAACAACTATTTGTTTATCCATCTTAATCCAGAAGTTAATTGCTCTCTTGAAATCGCTTGCATTCGAAGTTTGTTCTTCGCCAGAGATCAGTTCAAAAGAGATAGTTATTAGAGATACGATAGCAACTAAACATAAAGATACTCTCATCATCAGATCAACCTCCATTATTTACGCATCCAACCGCCTATTTCTATATTGTACTACTATCATCGGTGATCATGACTTTATAAATGTCGATCTTAAATGAAACGAATACCTTACATTAAATATCTAGATTGAATAGAATTTATTGATGCCTACAAATGAGAGCAATTGCTCTAATATCGAACATACTGTGGGCGCCAATAACAAACTTGTGCATGATGCTGGCTACGTTTGTCGGATATGATGTGACCAACAAAAAAAAGGCACTTTATTTGCAATAGAAATGATTATGAAAAGTATCAAACAAATCATTTCTTTTCGCACGTTCTCTAGAGTGATAAAAATAATTTTAATTCTGCTGGCGCTCTTTCTTTTTCTTGCACTGATTATTCCCTTACTCTTCCAAAAGAATCTAGCAAACTACTTAGAAGCAAAAATGAATAAAACCTTAAAAGGGCATCACGTCACAATTACTTCGGCCCATTTTCAAATCCTTGGTCCATCCTTGACCCTAAACGATTTAATTATTAAACGCGATGAGTTTCCCGACCCTGCTATTGCTCATATCAAAAAAATACGCGGAAGCATAGATTGGCGTGCACTGCTTTCCTTGAAGTTGGTAGCGGATATCTTGATTGAAAACCCCAAGATGCATATCAATTTGTTACAGGTACAACAAGAAAAAAAACGTGAAACCAAAGTCACCGATGAGAGTTGGCAAAAATCACTTAAAGCGATCTACTTTTTAGATATCAATTCTTTTAGAGTTAAGGATGGCGATATCATCTATATAGATACCCCAAAGGAGGAACCTCTCCACGTTGAACACTTGAATATCACTGCTAACGATATTGACAAAGAGGGTACACCCGAAAAAAAATACCCTTCGCAGTTTCAAGTTGATGGAGTGATCTTTAATAAAGGCAATGCCACCATTTATGGGGATGCCGACTTTTTAAAAGAACCGTATGCAGGAATGATAACGCGTTTTAAGCTAACCGATATTCCTCTGGATCGCTTTAAATCCATCCTAAAGAGAAGAAATATTGAAATCAGTGGTAACCAAGGAAGCCTCTCCGCTCACGGAGAGGTTCAGTACGATCCCAAGATCAAATCGGTTCACATTGAAAACTTAACTATCAAGGATATCAATTTAGATTATATCTATTCGCCTGGAAGCCAAGGAAGCAAAATTGCCAAAAAAGAGCAGAAGGAGATCACCAAAGCGGCCAAGAAAGCGGTAGAAAAACCGGAGGCCATCTCAATTAAATTGGATCACTTGAAAATGATCAATAGTGAATTTGGTTATAGCGATAAATCTCGCACACCAGGATACCGAGTCTTTATTTCCCATTTTGATCTAGACGCTAAAAACCTCTCCAATAAAGCAAGTGAAGGGATCTCCAATTTCAATCTAAACGGACTTTTTATGGGTAGTGGAAAGACCTTTGCTAAAGGTCTTTTTCGACCTCGTAAAGCGGGATCCGATTTCGATTTAAAAATGGAGATTAAACAGGCAAAACTAGTGTCCCTTAATGAAGTGCTTAAAGCATATCAAAAGGTTGATGTTTCCAAAGGTTTATTTTCCCTCTATATCGATCTCAAACTAAAAGATCAGCAAATCTCTGGTTATATCAGGCCCTTTTTTGAAAATGTGGACGTCTATGATCCAGAAAAAGATGCTAATAAAAATCTCTTTAAGCAGCTTTATGAAATGTTGATTGGCACGGTGGCAGAGCTTTTGGAGAATCGCTATGAGGCCGTGGCCACCACAGTTGAGATCGAAGGCCTAGTTGATAACCCGCAAACAAGTACCTTGCAAATTATCTTAGGTCTCTTAAAGAATGCTTTTATTAAATCGCTTTTACCAGGACCAGATAAACCTAAATCTTGATCATCTCACCTCGAAGACTTAAGATGATGACGTCTGATCCATTTCTCGATTTCGACTGCAAAGAAGATGACCGAAGAGAGTGCTAAAGCAAAGAGTAATTCATTTAGAGTAAGGGGGGCCGTTTTAAAGATGGGATTTAAAAAGGGCACATAGATCGTCGCCAGTTGCAAAGCAAAGGCTAAAAGAACCGCACCTGTTAAATATTTATTGGAGAGAAAACCTTGAGAAAAGAAAGATTCTCTATCCGATCGGATTGCCAAGAGATTTCCCATTTGACTAAAACAGAGCACAGTAAAGACGATTGTTTGCCAGTGAGCATTTCCAACATGGATGGCCCAGGCCTGACCGACAAGGGAGACAATTCCCATCAGTGCTCCTACCCACAAAACCTGCCACCCTAAACCGTGAGCAAAGATGCTCTCCTTTGGGTGACGAGGAGGCCTTTCCATCACTCCCTTTTCTGCCGGCTCCGCTGCCAAGGCAAGACAAGGAAAACCATCGGTCACTAAATTGATCCAAAGAATGTGGATTGGAAGCAAGGGAATAGGAAGACCAAAGAAGGGTGCCAAAACGATCGTCCAAATTTCACCAGAGTTACTAGTAAGAATATACCTTACAAATTTTCTGATGTTATCATAGATTTGTCGCCCTTCTTTGACCGCCTTTACAATCGTTGCAAAATTGTCATCAAGTAAAATCATATGCGCCACCTCTTTGCTGACATCGGTTCCGGTAATTCCCATGGCCACACCAATATCCGCCTTTTTTAAAGCGGGAGCATCGTTAACACCATCACCCGTCATCGCTACAAATTGTCCCCTCTTTTGTAAGGCCTCAATGATCTTTAATTTTTGGTCAGGGGCCACGCGAGCATAGACGCGAATATCTAGCACAATTTTTTCTAACTCTTCCACGCTTAACGCTGTCATCTCTGTTGAGGTAAGAACAATATTTTTTTGCGCCTCATCGCCTTGAGGTAAAATGCCCAAGTTGCTCGCAATCGTCTTGGCAGTGAAAGGATGATCACCGGTGATCATGACCGGTACAATACCTGCTCTCTTACAAACGGCCACTGCTTCTCTCGCTTCCTCTCTTGGTGGATCGATCATACCCATCAACCCCAAAAGGGTGAGATCTCTTTCTACACTCTCTGCACTTAAAGGTTGGGGAAGAGCATCCCAAGTACGTTTACCGATGGCCAAAACTCTAAGCCCTTCTCGGGCCATCTTTTCGTTTATCTTCTTAAGTTCATCACGGTCGATGGGAATCTCACCGCTTGAGCTCCAAAGAGTACTCGAGCGATCGATTAAGACATCCACGGCCCCTTTGGTATAAGAGATAATTTTAGCACTCACCTCTTTAGAATTTTTATGAAAAGTGGTCATGCATTTTCTTTCTGAATCAAAGGGTATTTCCGCTATCCGATGAAACGTTTTTTCCATCTCCTCTTTTACAATTCCACGCTCTTTGGCCATGTTATATAAGGCAATCTCAGTGGGATCACCTAAAATAGTATTAGAGTTTCCTTCGGGATGAACATCGTTACTTAAGGCCAAAGCAACAAGAAAATCGTTGTTGGAAAGTTCTTTGGGTGTTACCATCTTTCTATCAAAATAGAGTTGAGAGATGCTCATTTTATTTAACGTTAATGTCCCGGTTTTATCGGAACAAATATAGGTTACTGAGCCAAGCGTTTCTACGGCAGGTAGTTTTCTAATCAGTGCCTTCTCTGTGGCGAGCTTCTTCGCCCCTAAGGCCAAGGCGATGGTGATAATGGCGGGTAAGGCCTCAGGAATTCCCGCCACGGCCAAGGAGATGGCAGTCAAAATCATAAGGGAGAGCTCTTCTCCACGGATGATCCCCAAGATAAAGACAATCAAGCAGATGGCAAGCACGATCACTGCTAGCCTCTTCCCTAAGTGTTTTAATCGCTGTTGCAAAGGAGTGAGTTCTCTCTTATCTTGATAAAGCATCGTTGCAATTTTTCCCAACTCCGTATTCATTCCAATAGCAACAACCACTCCCAATCCTCGACCAAAGACGACCAAGGTACTTTTGTACGCCATATTTTTTCTATCCCCAAGTGGTAACTGTTCATCTAGGATAGGGGGATGGAGTTTTTCGACAGCAAGAGATTCACCAGTAAGTGTGGCCTCTTCGATTTTTAATTGTTCACTCTCTATAATTCTCAAATCAGCTGGAATAAGGGATCCGGCCTCCAATAAGACCACGTCACCAGGCACAAGCTCCGACACAGATAGACTTTGATGTTGGCCATTTCTTAACACCTTTGCAGTCTGTTCGCTCATTTCAAGAAGGGAGGCGATGGCCTTTTCTGCACGATACTCTTGGACAAAACCGATGATGGCATTAAGAAGAACAATGATGACAATCACGATGGCATCAGTAAGATCACCAATAACCCCAGAGACGATAGCGGCCACTAAAAGAACAATGATCATGAAATCTTTAAATTGACTTAAAAAGATCGTAAGTGGAGTTTGCGATTTTTTTTCTTCTAACTGGTTGCGACCAAACTTTTCTTTCATCTTTTTGACAGCTTCCTCGGTAAGACCCTTTGAGGATGACCCGAACTCTCGCAGAACTTCTTCAACGCTTTTTTGATGCCACTCCATTTTAAGTCTCCTTGCTTAAAGCTTAAGGATGTATCTTTAACTTTAAGAATTTGGAAATGCAAATAAGATAACACCACACTGCTCTTATTAATTGCGCATGCACATAACGAACTCTTCACTACAAAGTATAATGGGGATGTTAAGGCAGTGCTTGAAATTGGAACAAACAGCATGAAAATAGAGTGGCGCTTTAGGAACAGAGGCAATAACAATGATGACTTGAAGCTTGGGGAGCAAGAAATCCCCCAATCTTCATGGGAGGAAGAGCGCGTCTTTTTGGGTGGAGACGATTTTTTTGAGGCCCTTATTACACGCCTCCAATCCGCAGCTAAAATGATCGATTTAGAAACCTATATCTATAAAAATGATGGTATAGGCAAAAAGATCACTCAAGAACTAATCGCTGCTTCTAAGCGAGGAGTAAAAGTTCGTTTACTCCTTGATGGCATTGGGACGCCTTTATGGCAAACATCTATTGTTCCTGAGTTTACCCAATCCTCGGTGCAAGTGCGAGTGCACCGTCCAATCTATTTCTTTAAACTCTTAAGCAAATACTTAAATATCACCAATACCTCTTTAATCTTTGGAATTACTTCTGCACTTAATGTTCGCAATCATCGCAAGGTCTGCGTGATCGATAATGATACCGCTTTTGTCGGTAGCATGAATATCGCTGAAGAGCACTTGCATGAGTTTGCCCCTAACCTTGCTTGGCGTGATACCGGGGTTTTGGTCAAGGGAGAGGAGGTAAAATTTCTTACTTTTGCCTTTGGCCATGCTTGGTACAAGTCCAACCTCGATCACACCTCAACACAATTTTTAAATCAGGAATTAAATCAGAAATTAAATCAGGAAGAAGATGAGATACCACGACAGCACTTACCCGCAGCTTCCGCCATTCATCTCAACTACACAAGAATATTACGTAAAAAATTTAATCAAGAATTTTTTGGACGAATTGCTAGCGCAACGAAAAGAGTATGGTTGACAACCCCCTATTTTGTTCCCAATCTGCCTTTGTTAAAGGCGCTAAAAACAGCAAGCTTTAGAGGAGTCGATGTCAAGATATTAGTCCCTTCCAAATCGGACATAAAATTTGTGCGTTGGCTAAGCATGGTCTATTATCGAAAATTAATCAATCAAGACATTAAAATCTATGAGTACCAACTTAGGGTGTTGCATGCTAAAACTTACTTGATTGACGATTTTGTTTACGTAGGTTCAAAGAATTTAAATCATCGCAGCTTTTTACACGATTTTGAAGTAGATATTGTGTTATTTCAAGAGTCCTCTCGTAAAAAAATTGAGGCGCAATTTGGAGAAGATTTAAAAAATTCTAAACAAGTCGATCACGATTTTCTAAAAAAGCAGTCGTGGACGATTGGAATTTTAGGTCGTATTTTATTTTATATTCGCCACTGGATATAAATAAAATGCATATTAAAATTATCACCTATAATATTCATAAGGGCCTTAATTTCAATAATCGTTCCTTTGTTCTGCAAGAAATACGCAAGGCCATTCGCTCCTTGGATGCAGATATCGTATTTCTCCAGGAGGTTATTGGCAGTCATAGTAAACATCAGGAGCGAATCAAAGATTGGCCACTCCTTACACAGTTTGAATATTTGGCAGATACTGTTTGGACTCATCATGCTTATGGAAAAAATGCTGTATATACCGCTGGACACCATGGTAATGCCATTCTCAGCAAATACCCCTTTATCTGGCAAGAAAATATCAATATCTCTGCTTCCCGCTTAGATCCTCGAGGACTGCTTCATGGGATCATTCAACTACCCGACAATAAAAAGTTACATCTTATCTGTATCCATTGTGGGATCTTTGAACGCTGGAGAAAAAAACAGGTGCAAAAATTATGTTCTCGCATCCACTCTCATATTCCATTTGAAGACGCTCTCATCATAGGAGGAGACTTTAATGATTGGAGAAATCGCGTTTCCTTAGAGTTAAAAAAACAACTCAATATTCTGGAGGTTTTTGAAGAGATCCATGGAGAACATTGTCGTAGTTATCCCAGTTTTTGGCCACTCTTACCTTTAGATCGCATCTATGTGAGAGGTGTTGATATCTACGAGGCCCACTGTTTTGCTACGGCCCCCTGGAATCGATTATCCGATCATCTAGCTCTCTATGCAGAGGTGAATATTTAGAATCAGATATCAGACAGAATTCGAGAGAGAGAGAGAATTGGGAATTCGTAACGCATCTTAAGGCATGGTGAATGTTGATCCCGCGGTATGCAGTTTGCATTTAATCTTGGAAAAGCTATCTGCAGTGAGCAACAATAATCAAAGGAACGAAAATGGCAGCAAAAAATATCGCAATCATTGTCGGAAGTTTGCGTAAAGAGTCTTACAATCGCAAAATGGCCCATGTGCTGATAGGATTTGCATCCAACTCTCTGGCGATGGAGATTGTGGAGATTGGAGATCTGATGCTTTATAATGAAGATTTGGATGCCAAGCCCCCTAGCACCTGGCTCAACTTTCGAGAAAGAATTAAAAGGAATGACGGTGTACTCTTTGTCACCCCGGAATATAATCGCTCGGTTCCTGGAGTATTAAAAAATGCCTTGGATGTGGGCTCTCGCCCCTATGGGAAAAGCGTATGGGAAAGAAAGCCTGCAGCGGTTGTCAGCCTCTCTCCCGGGGCGATCGGTGGCTTTGGCGCCAATCACCACTTGCGACAAACCTTGGTCTCTTTAAATATGATTACGATGGCACAACCAGAGGCCTATATTGGTGGTGCTGCCACTCTTTTTGACCACCAAGGGAACCTCGCTAACGAGGGGACTCGCATACTTATGCAAAAGTTCATGCATTTTTTTACTTTATGGATGGAAAGAATTCATTGGGATGTTGCTTAATAAAGAGATCATTGAACGGATGAAATGACCCTTACTTTTTAGTGGCATGGGCACTTACAAGAGCTCGCAGGTAAATAATGACAAATTTTCTAGAACAATGATCTAAATTGTTGTCTGTAATGACAAAAATAACCTCTTCTTGTCACATAGGATGACTTTTTAATGACTTATCTGCTGTAAAAGTTGTTCTAATATCTCTTGAAAACACTTATTCCACGCCAAAAGTAAACTCTCTGTATCCTTAGCTTTCATCGCAATAGCAGTCGATAACGTTTTATCCGCTACTATTATGGGTTTACCTCCATGAGGTTTTATTTTTGTTAGTGAAAAGTGAATGGAGACTCTTGCCTGGGGATAATCGCGTATCCGATAGTCGGCATAGAGTTCGCTGATAGTGGTCTGCAATTTTAAAGTTGTTTGTGTATCCTTTATTTTAATCATTTCTGGTGAAGATAATATCAAATCAAAAGCTGTCATTTGCTTTAAATGCTTTATCAATGCAAAATGGAATTGTTCTTCGGGTGATACCATAAAACTGTGGTAATAGTCAGTCAGATATTGAAAATCACTAGTGCGATAAATAAAGTAAAGTTGATTAAATGGAGGATCGATCGTTACCTGTGGAACGAAGAGCAGCGCTTTTTTTATGGAGAGTTTGTCTGTAGGATCTGGATCTCGATCTCGATCTCGATCTGGCCCTGGAACTGGAATATGCAGTAAGTATTCTTCATGAGATAGATACTTGGTACTGAAGCAGCCAATCGCCAAACAAGATATCATCAGCATTAAGATGCATATCCCTATTTTCATCATTCTCATAATTTTCTCGGATCTAAAGGTGGAGGAGAAGAGCTTCTTAAAATTTGTGCCGGATTCACTTTTATTTTTTCTGAAAATAGCCGCAAATTTTCTGAGGTTATTTGCAAATTTTGCAATACCATCTCTAATGGAGCATCTACATGACCGACAGTGCGTTCAATGCTCGTCATCAGATGATCAGTTTTAGCGATCAAATGATCGGTTTTCTCTGCTACACGATGAGCAGACTCCGCAAAAAGTAAAATGTTTTGGAATAACTGCTGTAAATTAAGACTTCTTAGCTGCCTGAAAAAATCTTGGGCCTCTTCTGTAAACTCTCTTATTAAGCTGGGAGTAGATGGAATATAAAAATCTTTTGGCGACCAAGCAATTTTAATGGGTGGATTGCGCTGTGGTGTTACCATATTCAATTCTAAATAGGCCACACCGGTCAAACCTTGTGGAGTTAATTTAACTCTTAATCCTTCTGCAACACTTTTCTCTAACATAGATTTCAGCTCACTTGTGTTCATCTGGGTAAAAAAGGAAGAGGTGATAGAAATTTTCACATAAATGTAACCTTCTCCCAGCTGCGATAATTCTGGATTTTTTGGGGTACGATATTTATAAATTTCACTAACAAAAGCGATGGTTTTAACATGACCAATTTTCATTCCTCGATATTTAACCGGAGAGCCTTCGACGATTCCTTGTATTGACTCGTCAAAATAGGTCTCAATATTAACTGTTCTTTGAAATAACTTTCCTGCACCAAAGATCACCAGGGCGATAACCATGAGGATTAAACCTACCAGCACAAAAAGCCCCAATTTAAAATAATTATTCTCTGTGCTCCGATTTAACATAACTTTATTGCTCCCTGTTGCTTCCTATTGCTCTCTGCTGAAAAATTTCATCACCAATGGATGAGGATGTTGCTTCAATTCTCGCGGATCCCCTTGGGCAATTACGTGCCCTTCATGTAAGAAAATAACTTTTTTTCCTATCCTGGTAATACTTATTAAGTCGTGAGAAATAATCACAAACGTAATGCCTAAAATTTTTGCTAAAGTAACAATTAAATTATCCATTTCACTCGCAGAGATCGGATCTAACCCTGATGTCGGCTCATCCAAAAATAGGATCTGTGGATCTAAGGCCATGGCCCTTGCTACCGCCACTCTCTTTTGCATTCCTCCGCTTAATTCTGCGGGAAAGATATCTAGTGTTTCACTAAGTCCCACCATTTTTAATTTATTCTTGGCGATAAGTACAATTGCCTCCTCTGGTAAATTGGTTAACTCTTTTAAGGGTAATTGAATATTTGCTAGCACCTTTAGCGAAGCAAACAGAGCTCCACTTTGAAAAAGCACACCAATTTTTCGTAAGATTAATAACTGCTTCTCTGCATTTGAGGTAAAAAGATCTTCACCATCAATTAAAATTTGTCCAGAAAAGGGTTCTAATAAACCAATCATATGTTTAAGCAAAGTAGTTTTTCCGCATCCAGAACCACCCACAATCATAAAAATATCACCGGTGCTAATCTCAAATACAATATCTTCTAAAACTGTTTTTTCTCCATATTTGGCCACTAAATTTTTCACTTGAATAATGGGAGAAGGCAGAGGAGGAGGATTCATGTCATACTCCCAAAGCATAGTAAATGGCGGCAAAAGCACCATCGACTAACACTAGCATGATGAGGGCCACTACTACTGCACTGGTAGTGGAAATTCCCAGTGACTCTGCTCCAAACTTTGTTTTTAATCCATATAAGCATCCAGTGGTAGCAATGACTAAACTAAAAACAAAAGATTTAATTGCTCCACCTACACAGTCCTTAAGCTTAACCGCATGGATGAGCTGATTAAGGAAAGCATCTAGCGGATAATTTAGTGTGGTCATCACTATAAACAGTCCGAGCAAGGCAAACGCTATAAAAAATGCATTCAAAAAAGGTGTCAGTAGCACTGCCGCTAAAATTCTTGGCAACACTAGAAAGCGAATGGGATCTAATCCCATGATGGTTAAGGCATCAATTTCTTGACTAATCTTCATGGAACCTAATTCAGCGGCAAAAGCAGATGCACTTCGTCCCGCTAAAAGCACTGCCGTCATCAGTGGGCCCATTTCTCGAACGAGCCCTAACGCCACTAAATCAATGATATAGATTTGCGCTCCAAATTGTCCAAACGCGGGCGCCGCTTGAAAAGTAGAAATCAGTCCAATTAAAAAACCAATCAACATGATGATAGGCAATGCTTGAGGGCCAGTTCTCTCTGCTACTCGCCCTAGTTCTTGCCAATTAAGATTTCGAGGATGAATCAGGATTGAGAATAATTGAGAAAGCACAGATCCAACAAAGATAATATTTTTTCTGCTTTCTTGTGAAATTTCAAAAATAAACTTTCCCCATTTTTCTAAGGGCCGCAATTGTTCTGCTGGGGAGGATATAGGGACTACTACTGGCGGCCGTTCACTATAGTCCAATAATTGTTGGAATTCCGCACTTGAATTTTCAATACTGGCCGCATTGCCTGCTTGCTCCACATGGTTTTTTAAAGTTTGCAACAAGCAAATGCCGGCTCCATCACAATAGCTAACCGCTTTCAAATCGATGACCAGCTTAGCAGGCCGCTTGTGGATCACGGTATTTATACAGCTATTCCACATATTCGCAACGCTATCAATATCTAAGCTTTCTGAAAAAAAAATTTTCAGGGTAAGTAAATTAGATATCTCCTCCTCTTCCATGTGCAAACCCATTCTTTGCTCACTTGAACTTTGAGGTTATACTATTTTTTTTATATGCTTCTCGCTTACCATGCATAACTACTTTCCTGTTTGGAAAAATTTTCTTCTTTTATCGATGCAATTGCCTTGCCAAATCAGGTTGCTCTTTCATGGTAATTAAGCAGAATTTGAAACTATAAAAAAAGAGACATAATCAACGTGGTGACTTACAGGAGGTGCTCTTACCGAGGAAAAGACCAAGGGCAAACGTAAATAGAGAGACTCCTCCGATATAGCACCACGGTCTTTCATGGACACATTGATCGATCCTTTTTGCCGTATCGACAGTGTAATCCATCGAGGTATCTTTGGCCTGTTTTATTTTGTCCCAAGCAATGTGAGGGGCGCTTTTCATGATTGCCTTTCTAAGGTTTTGATACTCAGAGGATAAAATATTTTCAACCTCCTCATCACCATTGGCCGCTGCGGTTTCTAAAAATTGTAGCGCCTCTTTAACATTCATACTCTCCTCCTTTAATAATTTATTGGCATCCTCTCCTCAAGGAGACCAGATAACGGTATCAACTTGGGTATTTTGAATTATTTTTGCATGCAAGTAAAGGGTCCTTTGATGATGGTTAGGTTTATGCTAACTAATATTAAATTTCTTTTCTCAAAACAATAATAATTCATTATATTCACAAGGCCTCAAACCGCCGTGAGAATTAGGGAGGTGAAAATGCTTTGGACGATCTTTGTCATTTTAATGATATTGTGGCTTCTCGGTCTGGTTAGTGGGTATACGATAGGTGGCTTTATCCATCTCTTGTTGATTCTGGCCATTGTTGTTGTTCTTATTCGAATTATCCGAGGACAAAAAACCTTTTAATTTTTTTTTGGAAAGGAGATCTTATGAATGTAAAAGAAGCACTTCAAGTATTAGAAGAGGCAGCAGAAGAAGGGAGTGATGAAATTAAAAATATATTTTCCTCAGAGTACAAATACCTCAAAAGGGCCATCACCAAAAATGTCCCTCCTGCAACATGGGAAAAGATAAAAGTGCTGGATAAGTCTATCCATAACACCCCTTGGTACTACATTGGAGGAGTAACCTTGATTGCTTGTGGTGTTGGAATTTTACTTGGCAAGAGCATGAAATAATATGGTAACTGCTCACACCCTTCAGCCATCTACCCTCTACCGGATGCTGAAAGTTGCTTAGCTAACAGCATTTGGTTGAGAGGTGAAGGTTGAGGGGTGTGAGCAGTTACCAGTGGACATCATCTAATGAGATAACTCCTCTTCCTCAAGATAAATCACACTGAGAACATTGGCCGGTGTACTACTAGGAAGAGCGCTATTTTCAAGGATCTCACCAACCTTTGCTGGCGTTGCATTTTGACCAAGAAGATTTTGTGAAATCACCAGTGGTAATACATTTTCTCTTTCCACACCATTAATACTTAAGATCTGATCAAAGCTAGGTCGACCTTTGATCAGATGGGCCGCAAAATATTCACCTTCAACACCAAATACAATATGCTCTAGTGAATCTTCTTGTTCATAAGGATCTAGTCTTTTCGAAAAGATGATTTGCTCAACTTGCACAGTCACGGCACCAAGAAGAACACCATCTCTTTCAAAATGGCCGCTAAAAAGGGTGGCCAGGAAAGATTTTTTCCTACCACTTATCACTTGAGTTAAATCCATTGGTGTAGGTGCTATCGTAAAATAACTAGAAGTACTCTCCTTTATCTCTTCATACGTTGCCAATAATTCAGGAGCGGCATTAAATGACACCTTCATCAGGAGCTGATAATCGTGAGGGCGATGAAACATAGGAAGATGTGAAGCATAGGTATTATCTTCTCCAAAAATTAACATCCCATGAGTGGCCGGTGGGTCTGCATAGACAACCGGTATGGTTGTATTTGCAAACAGAAAGGTGAACATAAACGTAAGCATTGCTGGTACTAATAGTTTTATTTTCATAGAGGCCCCCCTTATTGTTTTTTGTTCTTTAGCGAACTACAAGGCCCCAACGTAATGACTCTTTTAATATCTGTAAAATCGATTGAGGTAATACAACCATTACTATATCTAATGATGATGACTCTATCCTTTACACAACTAGTTGCCTAGCAAATACCTGAGCGAGCAAATCTTCTAAGGCGTAGTGAAGTGGAGTATATGATCATCGATAAAACTTCCTTTACAGAATTTGACAAAACTGCTGACAAACGCGACAAGGGGGGGATTGATGCTCCTGTTATTCATACACATGTTGGCACTTGCTGGCCTTGTTTGAGCCTGGCAGCGGTTTTGCAATGAACTTACATGAGAGTCCTTGTTTACCAAGAACGACAAACTGTTGATGACATTTTTGTTTTTCGGGAAAGTGTTAAGAGGATTCCTATAAGATATAAGACAACCTTTAGAACAATTTCTTCAATGGAGAGCATCAATGAAAAAGCAATATAGAGTGTTTATGATTGGATTATTTTCACTGTTAATTTTCGGATCATGGGATAATGTCACTGCTGCGGTTGAGGACTCTGCTTCAGTGAAATCATCTAGCTCTATGGATTCTTCGACGACCAAGATGAATGTGCGAGATTCAGATAAAATCAAACCACGCATAACCGCTGATGATCAGCAACGTGGAGATAGCTCCGATGATGAACTAACCCGGCAAATCAGGCGTCGAATTACAGAAGATAAAAATTTTTCTGAGAGTGCACGCAATATCACGATTATTACCATCGGCCAGAACATGACATTGAAAGGTGAAGTAAAAAATAAAAGGGAAAAAAATAAAGTTTTGTCCATTGTGCATGATTTGGCAGATGACAAGACTATTTTTGACCACATAACTTATCAAGCTAAGAACTAGGTTTTTACATTTTAGGGAGGCTTTTATGAAAGAGGAATTTGGAAATAAAAACAAAAAGGGAAAGTCATCAGTCTTTGGCATATTCCATGACCGCTTGGCACTTGAAAGTGCGGTGGATGCTTTAAAGGGTCATGGTTTTAGAAATTCAGATATTTCGGTATTGATGCAATCAGAGGATGAAGCACAAGATTTTGCCCATGAGAAAAACACCAAGGCGCCTGAAGGGATTGCCACTGGGGCAACTGCTGGTTTATTTGCTGGGGGTGCTCTTGGATGGTTAGTTGGGGCCGGATTGCTGCTCATTCCGGGGCTGGGGCCATTTATTGCTGCAGGTCCAATTATGGCCACTATCGCTGGCGCCGGAATTGGGGGTGCTGTCGGAGGGGTCACTGGAGGTCTTATTGGCCTAGGAATTCCTGAGTATGAGGCCAAACGTTATGAGACTTTTGTCCGACATGGAGGGAAATTAATTTCTATCCATGTGGATAATTCCGAATGGGAAGAAAAGGCCAAAAATCTCTTGAAGGCCAACGGGGCCAAGGATATTTCTGCTACCTCTGAAACGAGTGTGGATGATAAAGATGTTGATCAGAACCCCATAAGAAAAAACTCCTCGACTTTAAGTCATCATTCTACTAGCGCTGACGTCTAAAAATTTCTAACATGATTGGGGGCTTTTATGAACGATCACTCAGGTAAAAGCATTTCAGTCTGGATGGCGACAGCGAGTTTACCACTTTTTTCTTCACTTACCAAAAATGAGCACGCTAATGTCTGTATCGTAGGCGCTGGTATCTCAGGACTAACAGCGGCCTATTTACTTTGCCACGAGGGAAAATCTGTCATTGTCTTGGATGATGGACCGATTGTATCTGGGGAGACAGAGCGCACGACGGCCCACCTTACCACTGTTCTTGAGGACAGATATTATGAACTTGCATGGTTGCACGGAGAGGAGGGTGCTCGCCTCTTGGCCGAAAGTCATGCAGCTGCAATTGATACAATTGAACGAATCGTTATCGAGGAGGGTATCGATTGCGATTTTGAACGGTTGGATGGTTACCTATTTACTTCTCCAGGGGAGTCCAATGCGATACTCGAATGGGAATTAGAGGCAGCAAAACGTGCCGGTTTGAATAATGCCGAAATCGTTGCACGTGCACCTTTGGAATCGTTTGATACTGGACGGGCCCTTCGATTTCCGCGCCAAGCACAGTTTCATCCTTTGAAATATTTGGCGGGCATAGCAAAGTCTATTATCAGGGATGGAGGGAGAATCTATACACAGACCCATGCCACCAAGGTTGATGGTGGTGAAACTGCCAGTATCCTAACACAAGATGGTTTCTTGGTGACGGCAGATTTCGTTATCGTTGCCACCAACACTCCAGTGAATGACTTGTTGGCAATTCATACTAAACAGGCCGCCTATCGCACGTTTGTCATTGGAGCGAGCGTGCCTATGGATCTGGTTCACAAAGCATTGTATTGGGATACATCTGATCCTTACCACTACATACGCCTAGCAAAGGATCTTTTAATCGTGGGTGGAGAGGATCACAAAACGGGACAGGCCGATGATACAGAAGCTCGATACTTGAGATTGGAGCAATGGGCACGAACCCGCTTTCCTATGATAACGGAGATAAAATTCCGATGGTCCGGCCAAGTCATGCGGCCGATCGATGGCATTGCTTTTATCGGACACAATCCAATGGACAAGAAAAACCTCTATATTGTTACAGGAGATTCAGGCAATGGGATAACCTATGGAACCATTGCTGGTCTATTGCTCACAGATTTAATTCAAGGCCGCGAAAACGCCTGGGCCGCTCTCTATGAACCTTCCCGTAAAACGATCAGGGCCTTGAAGAGGTTTGTTCAAGAAAATTTTAATGTTGCGTTGACATACAAAGATTGGATTACCCAAGGCAACCTGGAGAAAGATGCCTTAGTTCCCATTGGCACCGGCGCCATTCTGAGGCGAGGCCTATTCAAAATTGCTGTCTATCATGATGAATCTGGAAAAATGTATGAATGTTCAGCAGTTTGTCCACACCTAGGAGGAATTGTGGCCTGGAACCACTCGGAAGAAACATGGGATTGCCCTTGCCATGGTTCACGTTTCGACAAGATTGGAAAAGTTCTTAATGGGCCCGCTATCAACAATCTTCAAAAAATCTAAGGGTATCTTCTGGGAGGAAGTTATGAAATATTTAATTGGATACATACTGGGAATACCATTGGGAATTTTGATTTTAATTTGGATTGTAAGCCGCATATTTTAATAACCAATATGCCCAAATCAACTTACTTATGATCTTATGGAAGCGAGGCCGCCAAGCTTTGTAGTTTTATGAATGTCTCACAAGGGAGAATAACGATGAAAAATAGTACTGTGCAAACGCCCCGTCTTGAATATATTGAAGTCTCTCCTCATATTCGTTTGCATGTTCGAGATTGGGGAGAGGGACGTCCAATTGTCCTCATTCCTGGCTGGCCCTTCTCAAACGAAATGTATGATTATCAAATGACAGAACTAGCACGGGAAGGATTTCGTGCCATCAGTATCTCTCTTAGAGGATTTGGAAAATCAGATAAACCGTGGGGTAGCTATAACTATGATGTCTATGCTGACGACTTAAAGGCAATCTTGCAGCAACTCGATTTGAGTGGTGTCACACTTTGTGGACATTCGATGGGAGGTGCGATTGCGATTCGCTATATGTCCAGACACAAGGAAAATCACGTTTCTAAACTGGCCCTTTTTGGGGCCGCCGCCCCCCTATGGAGCAAGCAAGAAGATTATCCTTATGGGGTTAGCAAATCTGATGCTGATTTACTCATCAAAGCTGTTGACCGGGATCGTCCTCAACTTCTCTCAGATGTCGGTAAGAAGTTTGGATTTTCTGAAAGCTCACTGAATCCCGGCCTATGGTCTTGGCTCCAAAGCATCGGGATGCAAGCATCTCCCTATGCTACAGCGGAGAGTTTGATTGCTCTTCGGGATACAGACCTTCGATCGGAATTGTCATCAATCTCTGTCCCGACTGCGATCTTCCACTCAGTTGAGGACAAAATCTGCCCTTTTATATTTGCACAGGAGATGCTAAAAAAAATAAAAAATTCCAAAATTATTCGTTTTGAAAAGAGTGGTCATGCTCTCTTTATCGAGGAGAAAGAAAAATTTAACGATGAATTGAAAAGATTTGCGAGTGAAGGATCATGATAACTTTTTGAGTTAATGGTGCTATCGGTGGTTGGTATTCTTTACATATTCTTTACATATTCTTTACATAATGATCAGATTTACATTTTTGCTTTTACTTTGGTGATAAAGCATGACAGTTTTATCTCAATAAAACAACCACCAATAACCTAGCAATGATAACGAGGAATAGTACATCATGATAAAAGGAACAGGACAACCCATTGGAAAAGACTCTACCTATGCAAAAACAATTGCCAATTTTGAAGCGACTCTAAATAAAGTTGGTATTAAGATTGTAATAGAGAAATGGAACAATCCAGTGAAAAATGTATGGTCAGTACTGATTAGAGATCGTTTGCGCAAAGGCTTTTTTAGTAACGGTAAAGGTACCATAAAAGAACAGGCCTATGCTTCTGCGCTCGGAGAATTTTGTGAGCGTCTGTGTACCGGATTTTATTTTTATAATCAGGTTATTGATCTTGATGATAAGAGTGCGCTTAAGTTACCCTTCATTCTCCATCCGAATGAACTCTGGGCGGATTCTAAAACAAAAATTAGTGATAAACAGTTTCACCCATTAGTACGAGAGCTGGGATTAAAAAACATTAAAGGACTGCAAGAAAAATCCCTGATAGGAAGGGAAGAAAAGATATTGGCCCTTCCCTATATACGAGAGGAAGACAGTAAAACCTTCTATCTTCCAATGAGTGTGATTACTAATCTCTATATGAGTAATGGTCACGCTGCTGGAAATACTATCATGGAGGCAAAGGTTCAAGCACTAAGCGAGGTTTTTGAGCGTGCAATAAAAAAGAGGATCATTAAGGAAAGAATTGCTCTCCCTGAGATACCTGATCGTTTTCTAAGAAAATTCCCTCGCATTTGGGAGGGAATTTGTGCGCTCAAGAAAGCAGGTTATGGTCTTTATATTTTCGATGCCTCTTTAGGGGGAACTTATCCACTTGCCAATATGGTTCTGATCGATCCTCAAGGAAAAGGGGTCTACACTTCCTATGGGGCCCATCCTTCAATGGAAGTTGCGATTGAACGTACTCTCACTGAATTACTTCAAGGGCGGGTTTTGAAGGAAGCAACTTTTTTTACCATGCCAATAGAAGATCACGGCCACATAAGCTCAGAAGAAAATTGGTTTGAGCACTTTGTGGATTCTAGTGGGAAAATTGCCTGGAGTTCAATTCTTAATAAAAGTGAGTACAACTTTACACCATGGGGTGTGGATGGAAGAGATCGTCAAAAAGAGTGGGATTACTTGGTCAATATCGCTCTAAATCAGGATCTGGAAATTTTAGTTTCAGAGTACTCTTTTCATGGAATGAATGCCTGTCACATTATTGTTCCAAAATTCTCGGAGATTTACCCTCTTAGTGAGGTGGCCGAAAATAATAGTAATCGCTCTCGAAAATATTATCACTGGTTGAAGAAAATTTCGAAAGCTGGAAGATTAACAGGCAAAGATGCATTGGCACTTCTTAACTATATCGAACGCAAAGATTTTCTACCGGATCAACTGGCGATTGAGGACCTGATCGGAAATATGCAAAAGGTGGATTTTAAGGAAGTAACCGTTTTAGTGGTGAGATTATTACTCTATCTGCAGTTAAAAAAATATAAAAAGATCTCCACTATTTTAGATGAAATGAGATTTAGGCACGATTTAAATGAATGGGAACGTTCACTTTTGGTCTATTGCGAATTAAAAATATTAAAAGGTACGGCCTTTAAGCGTGTGAAGGATTTTTATCAGCACTCTATTTCTCTTTCATTCCTTAAATATTTCATGAGACCGTCTCGATTTTTTATAGATCTCGGCAAAATTTATATTGAAGGCAATACTATTTTGCTTCCACTGCTGGCAAAGCGAAACCTCTAAGAAGTGTGTGAAAGATGTGACCCTGAAAAATGCCTATTTTTTTGGCTACAAATGGCACTTAGTAAATTTTGTTTAAGAGCGTTAACTCATTTGAATCGTGCAATAGGTGAAAATAAAAATATTATTTTGCGTAAAATATTTACTGATATGATTTAATTTTATCTTGTTGTGCAAATAGCTTGAGTGACTCACAAAAGGGATGATCCTCATGGGGAATTAATGATGGCTTTGAAAAAAAATAAAAAAGTGAATATGTCTTTGCTCTGCTTACTGGGTGCCATTGTTTTCACCCTGTTTTCTACTTCGATCACAGCATTTGCGGGGCCCAGTAAGCAGCAACTGGAGCTGGCCCATGAAATAATTGCGAGGGAAGATAGAGTGGTGGAGTTTAAAACGATTAAGGAGCTAGCAAAATCCTTAAATATTCCGGCCGTCTATCTTTTTGGAGGAACCGCCGCGGCCTATGGCCACTATGTCCACTGGGATCTACAGCGGGAGCGAGGGGAACTAAACTTACAGCGAGAGCGCTTTGATTACGATTACACCAGCATCTTTCGCTCTAACCAAGATATTGATATTGTCATTGATGGGACCCCAGAGCAGGCGAAAGCGTTGGAGGGTGCCCTTGCACAGCAATTTCCTTTTTTTCAAGGACAAAAAAGTGTGTGGGAGGTACGCTTACTAAGAAACGATATTGGTGACAAAGAGTCCCTCCTCGATAATCCTAGCTTTTCACATCAAAATAGTGACTCTAATTCAACTGGACTTATTAATTTAGTGGGAGAGAGCGAAGCAAACGCTATTCGTGACTTAAAGGACTGGGACAATAGTAGTAGTAACTACTTTTTAAACGATCTTGTGACAGATCAACTTCACTACTACTATAATCCTGAACTTCATGCAGGCACGAATCGCGCTATCCAAGGAAAAAATCCACCCATTCTCTCCGCTATTCGCTACTTAACGAAGGCGTTTCAATATCAGTTAAAAATTTCCGATGAAGATAAACAGCACCTGAAACAAGTGATCGATGCGTTCGATACTAGTCCAAGTGGCAAAGACTTAAAAGATCATTATGTGCAAGGGTGGATGGAGAAGAATGGAATAAAGCTCATTCAAAATGCTATTGATATGGAGTATGCTACTAAATTAAGCGATGAACTGGGACTACGGAAAAAATTGAGGGAAGCTAGTCTTAATTTAAATCCGTACGCCTCATCCACCGTTGGCACACTCTATTGGTGGATGTCGAAAGAACCTTTAAAAAAAATCAGTGATATTGGAGAAGAGATACCATGTCCTCCAGAGAGCAAAGGTAGAGCAAAGGATTTAGTGCCTGGAGGGATTGTCGCTCACGAAACCAATAGCTTTGATGCTTATGAAAGTATTACCAAAGCACACACTGGCGAACCTAACGTTTTTATCTCTCGAGAAGGTAATTTCCCGGGCGAACAGGCCGACTACGGAGATGGTTTTTATACTCTCATTGGAAAAGCTGGTGCTAGAGGAACTGGAATGACTATTCGTTTTAGTATCAATCCTTTTGCCTGTGAAGGGAGAGATTTTCTTCTACTAGGCCTCGATCCCAACTACGGTATTACTGCGCTTATCTTTCGCAATAAAGCGGCCTTGTCGGTGATTCCCGAGAGCGTACAGCTATCGCCAGTAGAGTATTTTAACAAGCTCGCAAATGGACTTACTTTTGACTTTAATGACAGTGCGGTAGCAGAGAGACTTAAACGAAAAATAATAAATAGACTTGCCTCTATTTCCCCTCAAGAGATTGATGAAATTCATCGCCTTGTTGATGGTAGCTTTAAAAGTTTGGCCCAAGGAAAGTCCAAGGCAGAACCAGCGCTAACTGTATGGCTTGGATCCAAATATGCAAAGGAAATGTCCTCCCACGAGTTAGATCTTCTCATGAGTGCTATTAACAGTAACACTATTTCATCTGATTTTGGGGTGTTCTTAGCGAAAAAATTTTTCTTGCAAAAGAATGCAGAAAACCTCCCATACAGTGACGCCCATATTACAGCTTTAGTTAATAAAGGAGGTATTGCTTCTTTTATTGCTCTATCGATCCTTTGTTCTCCCCAGTTTGAAAATCATCCAAAGGCCAAAGAGTGGATGGGGAAGTTAATCGGGAATGGAGAGATGGATAAGCTCATCGCTGAATATGTGATCTCTACCATCAATTGGGAAGAGCGCCCCCAAGCAGCAAAGTTTTTGGAGAAGTTGGTTCAGCATGGAAACGCAGATGAGACGATAGCGGATCATCTCTTATCTACGCCCTATTGGACTCAGAATCCTAAATCAGCAGTGTGGCTGGAGAAGTTGTTCGAGCATGGAAAGGTAGATTGGCAAACTCTTGAGAGCATAGCTGATCGTGCATTATCTAAGGTGCATCCTAATAAAGCAGAGTTAATAGAGAAGTTTATCGAGAGTGGTAATTTCGGTAGGTTGATGGTTATCAAGTACATTTTATCCAAACCCAATTGGAAAGATCATCCCAAAGCAACAGCGTGGGTGGAGAAGTTGATTAATCTGCATACGCCCCCCAAAAAAGTAGGGTGGTTAGCAACGCTCATGAGTCGGGAAGGGATAACGATCGATATCGATGGAGCAATAGCGATGCATATTTTATCTAAGCCTTACTGGAAGGAGCACCCAAAAGCAGTGGAGTGGTCAGAGATGTTGCTCGAGCGTGGGGCCAGTGAGGTCGCTCATGACATCGTTAGTTGTGTCTTTCCTACATCCCAGTGGCAGGAGTACCCAAAAGCAGCAGAGTGCCTGGAGAAGCTGATCGCGCGTGGAGAATCAAGGTTATCTAGGCGCATAGCTGAAAGGGTTTTATCTACGCCCCATTGGAAAGAGCACCCCAAAGCACCTGAGTTGCTAAAGATGTTAATCCAGCAGGGGTATGCAGATAAGAGTATCACCTACTTTACCCTTAAGGATAAGTTTTGGATGAACTATTTCCAAACCTTGCTTCAAATGGATAGAACTCCAACTTTAGATGAGATTAAGAATTTTTATAAACTAACAGATGATAGCTCCACAGGGAAATGTTCCCCCTTCAATTTTTTCGACATATGGACACTGCCAATCATTTTTTAACAGTAGGGGTTCGGTGGTTTCGCTAATTTTTTTACTTAGTAACAGTTATTTTTTTTGCTTTTATAAATATAAAATCCTCTGCTAAGATTTGTAGAAGGATAAAAAAATAATGAAAAAAATTACCACCAAACTCTCCCACTATCTGGCGCACTCTGGACTCTTATGGCGAAACACCGGTGTTCTTCCAAAGGTGGCGCAAGGGTATTTTAAAACCTTAATCCTCCGGCAAAATGTTTTAAGAACACTGGAACTCACCCTCACTCCCGATTGTAATCTCACCTGTCAGATGTGCTATGCCAGCAAAATAAAGAAGGAGAATACTCTTCTACTAACACCGGCCGATTATGGTCGGCTGATGGAGGATGCTAGAAAGCTTGGGGCCTTCTCCGTTATTTTAACAGGGGGTGAACCAACCTTACGTCCCGATTTTTTCGAGATCGTTTCTGTTCTTCGGCCACAAAAGACCATGTTGGCCTTGGTGACTAACGCCACCACTATTAGCGAAGAGAAACTCTTAAAGATGAAAAAGAGTGGCATCCGAGTGATTCACTTTAGCCTCGATCACTACGAACCAGAGACCAACGATGCGATTCGAACTTTCAAGGGGCACTTTCATCACGTTGAAAACCTCACTCGGATCGCTAAAAAAATTGGAATGGAAATTTGTATCAGTGTGGTGATCTCGCATAACAACTTAGAGACCATGAAAAAGATGGTGGCGCTCGCGCAGGAGCGACAGATCGGGGTGGTCTTCTCACTCGCCTGTCCTACCGGTCGTTGGAGTAATGCTCGGGAGTACCTCCTCACTCAAGAGGAGTGGAGAATTGTCGATCAATATATGATTGACCACCCCTTCATTCGCTCCGATTGGACGATCAACTTTTCCATGAAGAAAGAGTGCCCCGGCGGTCGCGAAAAAGTTTGTATCACTCCTTACGGCGAAGTCACCGGTTGTGGGATGAATTACATCTCGTTTGGCAATATTCGAGAAGAGAGTCTGGAAACCATTTGGAAGCGAACCTGCCAGTGGTCGCAGTTTAAGAAACGATCAGAACAGTGTTTGATCGCCCTCGATGAAGAGTACCTCGAAGAGTATCTTCTTCCGGTGGCAGGCGAAGAGACCCTTCCACTAAGAATTGAAAAACATCCACGGCACCCGATGGAACGCTCATGAAAAAAATAGTTCTGGTTCAACCCAATTGCGGTAAGTACGATCTCTACATCCTCGATATGCCCCTGGGTCTTCTCTACCTCTCCCGGTTACTGATCGCAGCTGGTTACGAGGTGGTGATCGTTGACCAACGAATCCTTAGAGAAAAGACCAGTGAAATACTGACCAAGCTACTGCTCGATAGCTCCGTTGCCCCTTTGTGGGTGGGGTTTACGGTGATGACCGGAGAGCCGATTACTCACGCTCTCGCCCTCTCCAAACTCATCAAAAAAATTTCGTCGACTACGCCAGTGGTCTGGGGTGGTATCCATCCGACCATTCTTCCAGAGGTCACTCTCGCTAATCCCGCGATTGATTATCTGATCAAAGGACCTGGAGAGCGAGCGGCCCTACTGCTCTCAAAGTGTTTACAAGAGGGAGGCGACTTAAAACAGATTCCTGGACTATCTTATAAACAAGATGAGCAAATGGTTCACCTCCCTCGGGATGAGGAGGTTTCGGAGCAAGAGTTGCCGATGGTTCCCTATCATCTGGTCGATCACTCCAAATATTTTAGAGTTGGTTTTGAGAAAAAACTTTTTTCCATTATGACCAGTAGGCACTGCCCACATCAGTGCACCTTTTGTTACAATAGCTCCCTGATGCAAAAAAAACCATGGATACCCGACTCACTCGAATACACCTTTCGTCATATCGATTTCATTCTAGAAAATTATTCACCTGAGTACCTCTCTTTTATAGATGATGATTTCTTAGTCGACAAAAAGCGGGCCCGTGCCATCTTTCAATACCTCATCGACAAAAAGTTACCAATGAAGATTGGTTTGCGCGGAGTTCGCATTACCGACCTCTACCGCCTCGATGACGAGTTCCTCGATCTGATGGCCAAGGCCAACACCGTTCACTTAAACATTGGGGTTGAATCGGGGAGTGAGAAAATTTTAAACTTGATTAAAAAAGGCTCTAACCCTTCGATGATCTTCGAGGTGAACCGTCGCCTTGCCAAGTGGCCAAACTTTATTCCGCTCTACAATTTTTTCTCAGGCATTCCCGCCGAAACTATCGAGGACATCCGCCTCTCCACACAGATGATTCTTCGTCTGGTGAAAGAGAATCCCTACTGCCAAATCTCTGGGCACCACCAATACACTCCCTACCCAGGAAATCTTCTCTTCGAAGAGGCGGTTGAGCGCGGGTTTCCAGTTCCGAGCACCCTTGAGGGATGGGGTAAACTTCACTTTGAAGACAACGCTAAAAATTGCCCTTGGATCGATAAGAAACGAAAAAAAATCTTAGATATGATCTATTTCTCCGTCTACTTTGTTGATGGAAAGTATGACACCTATTTTGCAAAAAATAACTGGTCTCTTCGCCTCCTTAAACCGGCCGTTAGCGGCTACAAGAGTATCGCAAAACTTCGACTGAAATACCTCTTCTACCATTTCCCACTTGAACTCTACGCTAAAGATCTCTTCTATTGGTATCTTTACGACCGAAAAGATTAAAATTTTGAAGAAGAGTCATCTTAATCCCATAGGCCAACCACGAGAGCGACGTGATCTTATCCCAATCAACCGCATTGGCAAAAGAACAACATTGACAGCCAAGTCCGTTGGAGGCGTGATCGATGGCCCGATCCAGGCCCTCTACAAAAATATTCTTTGGAGTATAACAATCGCTAGTCCACATAATACAACAAGGATAAACCTCTCCGGTAGAAGCGAATAAATAATTAAAGCGACCGTAGGGGCAAGGCGAGCTGTAGTAATCGGCCTTCGGAGTACCCTTCCAAATAATCTCCCCATACTTTAGGGGATAGTTGATCATATAATCTAAATTAGCATCAGAGTTAATAATTCTGGAAGAGTAGCGTTTAGCATCCTTTAGTTTTTGAAAAAAGAGTCGGATCTCCTCATCACTTAACATCATGGTGCTTGCATCCTGCTTTCTAGGATCGGCAGCATTGATCAGTGGTGAAAAGGTGATAAAAAAATTTTTATTTTCCGCATAGTCGAGCAAAAAATCAAGTTGTTCGTAGTTGTGTTTGGTCACAACGGTACAAAGGCGTACTTTGATTCCTGCACTCGCTGCCAACTCAATTCCCTTCATGGCCTTCGCAAAGGTTGCTTTTCCTCTATTTAAATCATGGGATTTCTCATCACCATCAAGGCTGATCGAAACCTCTGTTGCTAATTTTGCAACCTCAAGATGCTGATGAAGTAGGTATCCATTGGTGGTAAGGTTTAAAAAGACATTTTTCGAAGCGATATGTTTGATCAACTCATCAATGTGAGGGTGCAGGAAGGATTCTCCTCCCACCAAGGCATACATTCGGCAACCTTTGGCATAGAGATCATCAATTAAATGAATCCACTCTGAACAGCTAAATTCGCGCTTGGGATTTTTATCGATTTCAACGTAACAGTAGCGGCAAGAGGAGTTACATCTTCCCGTAATAAACAAATTGGCGACCAAGGGAGTTTGCTCTTTCTTTAAATATCTAACCTTCAAAAGTCCCGAATACAATTTTGATTTGTGGTATAAATCTTTTTTTAAATTGTTCAGCAACATAATCATCCTCTTGCTAGCTTCTTAAGTTCAAAATAATTTTTTCATATTAGAATAACTCATGCTACTATTTTCATATCTTTTATTCAGGCATTTTTGCACCTTAGGATGTTATCGATGATCACCGACTTATTACTGTACTATTCTGGTCTCTCAAGTGTGATAGCGCTCTCTCTGCTTTTCATCGGTCTAGGACACCTGACTCTGAAACGAACGCTCAATTCCTATGAGCAGTTCCATCTCCTATACAAACACGGTCTAGCGTTTTGTACGGGCCTAGGTCTCTTTATCATCTTTCATCGAATCTCAACTGTCCTCCTTAGTAACTCGTTTTACTCCTTTTATTTAACTCTCATCGCTTCAGTCGCGTACCTCTTTTTCCTAGAGAAGGATCTTCTGCGTTTCCTAAAAAAAAATTGGCAACGATCTGGAAAAAAACTTGCAATCCTCTTGTTGATTTTTTTGGTTTTTGAACGCTTTGTTTTTATGGCGATGGTCACGGTTTCAGAAAATGGTTTTGCTGATATTGGTTCTCATTTGGGCACTGGTCATACCCAATCCTATGCCAATATTGCTAGCTACATCTTTTCTGCTGAGTATATCTATCCCTTCGATAAAAACTACTTTCAAAGTATTCTTGCAACTTTCCAGATGTATCTTGGTTTAAAAATTCCTTATCTAGCACTTCACTTTTGGCGAGCTACGCTCCTCTACATGACCGTCCTAATGGGGTACGGATTTTTACGTCAATTTCACTGTGAGCGATGGCCTAGTCTTTTTGGAATGACGGCCTTACTTTTTGGAAGTTCTTCTTTTACTTTTCTTTATATTATCTCTGTGGTAACCGGTTATCCGCTTTTCCTTAGCATTTATGCTGATTCAGTGGTAGCACTCCCATCTTCGCTCCTCCTGATCGTCATGCTCGAAGCTCTCTATTCAAAAAAAATGAGGTCTCAATTTTTCACCTTAACTATTATCTCCACTCAAATCATGATGCTGATTATCTCCGCGATGCAGGTTAATCTCTTGTTGCTGGTGACTTTGTCCGCCTATCTTCTTTACCGGGTCTATCTGCATGGATCGACCTATTGGCAACGAGACGCCGGGATCCTTCTATTTTGTATTTTCATAACCTTTCTAGGAACACTACAGGGAGGACCGCTTGCACCCAAAGAGTTCCAATCGAAAGTAGAAGTTCCTGGAGTAGCTCCGGCCGCCCAAGAGCACAGCACGGGTCACACCATGATCCTACCGGAAGCCACCTCCAATTTTCTCTATGTCGGGCACGATCCAGATAAAAAACCGAAAGGGTGTCAAGGGGGTGTTAGTGTCTCTACAGCTGGGCTTTTTGCCAATAGAGTTGCACCCCTAAGTGTAGCGATGCCCTTTTTACTTTCTAGTGGTGTCCAGAAAGAGATCTTTTTAACCATCTACGAGACTCAATTCTGGCTCTTTCTAAAACTGGTCTTTTGGCCACTGCTACTTCTCACCTTGGCCCTCTCCCTGTACAAAAACAAAACCCTCCACTTTAACTATTTTTTTACCACTCTGTTTTTTTCAGTTGGATCGGTGGTCTCTTTCCTTTTTTCCTCTCAAGGTGACAAGTGGATCTTCACTCGTTTCTTGTATCCTGGAATGTCCCTAAGCGTTTTAATCGGCATCTTAGCGATCGACTCTCTCTTTAAAGAAAAATTCAAAGAGAAAAAGCGTCGCCTGTGGGCCCTGGTCATTCTCTCCATTCTTGGCGTTTTTATGATCTACGGGCCCAGTCGATATGCTGTTGAAAATGCCCTCTGCACCAGTACTTTTTATGGTGATCTCATCCACTTTGTTCTCACCCAGAACTAAGAAGATTTTACTCTTGCAAACGACTCCTACCTCTGGAAAAATAAAGTAATGAAAACGAGCCTTATGAGAGCACTTGATAAAATCATTGGTGTACCGATTTGCTTTGCTCTCGCACAAATCTTAATGGTTAGAAGAGTGATATTTTCCACTAAAAATATCGCCGAAGTCAACCCTGGCGACGTTAAAAACCTGCTCTGTATTAAGTTCTTCGGTGCTGGTAGTATTTTTCTCGCTTACCCTTTGTTCAAAGAACTTCGAATAAAATTTCCGAATGCCAAAATCCATCTCATTACCTTTGATAGTAACCAAGAGTTTGTAAAAATATTAAATTGTGTTGATATCATCCACTCGGTAAGAAAAAAAAATTTCTTCTATTTTTCCTACGATATCGCAAAGTACTTTTCCTATTTTTTAAGAAACCGCATCGATATCTCTGTTGATCTGGAATTTTTTGCTAAATTCTCCATCCTTCTAGCGATCTTTTATATGGCCAGGTGTCGAGTAGGTTTTTACTCCAAGCACGCTTACCGCGGAGAACTTTTAAGCGTAAAAGTAAATTTCAATCACTATCGCCACATCTCAGAGATCTTTTATGAATTAGGGAAGGCCATCGGAGTAAGAGACTCTAAAGAGTCCTTCACCTTTAAGCTTCCCTCCTTTTCCGAAGTTTACTACTCCAGCGTCCTAGTAAAACTACAACTGGCCGCTAATCAAAGCTATATTATTGTGAATATCAACAGTAGTGACCTATGCAGTTACCGAAACTGGCCAGCAGAAAAGTTTTATGAGTTTTGCAAACAATTTTTAGAGGTGTATCCTCATAAAAAAATTGTCTTGATTGGCCATAAGGAAGAAGCACCCTACGTCCATCAATTAAAAAAGCGCTTGTCATTTTATGAAGATTTGGTGGTGGATCTTTCAGGAAGAACCAACATCAGCGAACTGCTGGCGCTAATTGAACACTCTGAACTGATGGTCACGAATGATAGTGGACCGGCCCACTTTACCAGCGCCAGCAACACTCCCTGTGTCGTTCTCTTTGGCCCAGAAACACCCTCTCTTTATAAACCCATCAATCCCTTTGTCGAAGTGATCTATCAAAATCACTATTGCAGTCCTTGTGTGAATGTTTTTGATAATAAAGGATTTGTTCAATGTAAGAAGAACTCCTGTATGTGGGATATTACTGAAGCGGAGGTAATGTCTAAAGTGCAAACAATTTTTAAAAAACACTATGAGAATATAATTTATGTTCAACAAAGCGCTAGCAGATAAATTCATCCGTTCCTACGGTGACCTATGCAAAGGAGTGAGACTTTCAAAACCAAGACCTTTGCTATACTATTTTTACCTTACAAAAAAATGCAACTTAAATTGCTCTTACTGTTGGCAACGCTCTACTGCTCTTGAGGATGACAAGGGTACTGTACCCTCTCATGAATTGAGCGCCGATGAGTGGTGCCAGGTTATAGAAAAGATCAAGCGACCAGCAGTGATTGGATTTTCCGGAGGAGAGCCACTACTTTTCTCTGGATTTAAAAAAATCTTCACCACCGCGGCCAAAAGATTTAAAGTGACCATCAATAGCAATGGGCTGCTTCTTAGTGAGGAGCTTAGCGAACTCTTTGTTCAACATAAACTTCGAAATCTCTCAATTTCACTCGATGGTTTCGCAAGCGTTCACGATCTCTCTCGAAACTCCGCCGGCTCCTTTGATAAAATTTGTCGAAATATTGAATTCTTCAATCGCTGTAAAAGTAATTCCCAAAGTAAGACCACTTCCTTAACCATCAAGCTCACTCTGATCGATGAGTTTATTGATCAGTTGGATGATTTTGTAGGTTTCTGTAAACACCAGTTACAGGCAGAAACGGTCAACATCTCTTTCGCCAAAAGTGAGCATCACGCTCAATTTTCTCATCGTCTGTATAGCTCACTCAGCAATCTATCATCGGCGGGATTACCTAGGAGTGAACCCTACAAGCACCCTAAAAAGATTGCTGATCTGATGATGTCGATCAAAAAAAAATACACCTCGAAGGATTTTCATCTCACTCTCTATCCCGTAGCGGAAAGCGGGCCCAAGATAGAAAAGTATCTCGCTCATCAAATGCCACCTCTAGATATCTACCACCCTTGCTCGATCCCCTGGTCGCTCATCACCTTCATGCCAGGTGGCGATGTCATCCCCTGTTTGTCGTTAAAAATTGGAAACGTTAGAGATCATGACTACGATATAAAAGAAATTCTAGGAAATCAGCAACACCAAGAGTTCTTAAATCAAATGAGGAATAATAAGACTCCACCTATTTGTAACTGCTGTTGCTTCTTATCAGTAAAGGCGTAACCATGCATGAGATGGAGATGGAGATCATGATCAGCCCAACCTCGAGAAAGAGATTGTGCTTTCATCAAGGTCAATGGCAAACCAGCGATGGAGAGGAGACCTTCCCTATCGAAAGCAGTGTCGTTAACCTTTTAAAGAGTGAACTTCTGGATCAAAGTGCTCTTGGTGAAATCTCCTCTTTTGAATCTATTCCCTTGATTGGCATTTGTTATTTTAGAGAGGCCATTTTTAAACTAGCGATGAAGCGACTAAGACCCTATCTCCCTGACCATAGTTTACGCTTCGCCGATCTTGCGGGCGGAGGTGGTCACTTCGCCAATGCGATTAAAGAGGAGCTTAGTGTCGATTCCCAAATTTATGTAGTGGACATCTCTGCTCGTTTTTTAAAGTCAGCACCCTCCGAGTTTAAAAAAATTTGCAGTGACATTCGTTACCCGGTCTTTCAGCAAAACTCCATGGATGTGGCCGCCTTATGGGTTGCACTTCACCATTTTAATCTGAGCGATCAGCGCGCATGCTTAACGGAAGCGTTTTATGCTTTAAAGCAGGGTGGGACCCTACTCCTTTTCGAACCTAATCACGATTTTTTCCCTCGTAAATTACTGATGAGCTTTAATTTTTTAAAGAAAAATGTCTATTTTGATGAGGAGGAGAAGCATCTCTCATCCAAAAAGGTGGTCGCGCTGGCCAGAGAGGTTGGTTTTTCCCATGCTGAAACAACTTTTTTAAATCCCGCCTACTCCAGAGAGTTCACCAAAAAATTAAAGTTTGGACTCTTATACTTTATCTTAACTGAGTTTTTTTACCTCCTAGACTGTTTGAAAATATCTTCGTTCCTCAATTTTTTCTTAAAAGAGTGGTGGGGGATGTATTTTTTAACCATCCTCAATAGGCCTGCTCCCTGTCCAAGTTGCTCGTGCCATGAAGTTAGCTTTAAGTTTAAAAAGCAAAGCTCTTCTCTTTTTAAATGTAATCACTGCTCTCTTGAGTATCTTTACCCAAAACCAAGTTTAGTTGAATTACAAAAACTTTATAATGAAAACTACTACTCCCCCTGGCTGCAAGATTCTAGTGAGGGCCAACTAAAATTACTAAAAGAGGCAACATTCAAGCGCTACTTAAATCAAATAACAACTTATAAGACCACTGGGGCGCTTTTAGATGTTGGATGCGCTCTTGGAAGCTTCTTAAAACTGGCCAGAGAGGAGGGTTTTACTCCTTATGGGATTGATCTAAATCCAGTCGCTATTGAAAGTGCTAAAAAGATAACCGACAACGCCTGGGTGGGCACCTTGGAGTCGATGAGCTTTGAGGCAAACTCCTTTGATGTGATAGTGATGTCCGATCTCATTGAACATGTTCTCGATATTAAAAGTACCTTGGCGGAAGCCTCTCGAATTTTAAAAGAGGATGGCATCCTCTTGATCGCTACTCCCAATACCAACTCGCTCTCTCACCTCCTCATGAGAAAGCATTGGCCTCACTACAAGATGGAACACCTTCATTACTTTAATCCCAAAAATTTTGCAGCGGTAGCAGAGCAATTCGTTATCCTTAAAATCTTCAGCGTCATCAAGAACATCTCACTTTCTTATTTTGGAAATTTACTCTGCAAATATTCTGAACACTTTTTGATCAGTGCGGTTGGACGCTTTTGCACTCTCTTTTCAAAATATATTTATAATTTGAAAATCTGTTTTCCAATGGGAGAGATGGGGATCATCTTAAAAAAGGAAAAAATAAAATGAAACTATCAGAAATCATCACTCTCACTCGGATGGTTAATCAAGTGGTTCTCGCTAAAGTAACGAAATCACCTCGGCCTGTTTCGGTCAACTTACAAGTAACTAAATTTTGTAATCTGAAATGTGATTACTGTTTTTCCGATTTAGATAGTTTAAAGGAAGAAAAGGAACCGACCCTTCCTGATCTTTTTGAAACGATTGATGAACTCTATCGCCATGGCTGTCGCCACATCATCCTAATGGGAGGAGAACCACTGATCCGCAAAGATATTGGCATCATCATCTCCTATATCAAGAAAACAAAAAAGATGAGGTGTGAACTGGTGACTAATGGATACTTTATTTCAAATCACCTAGAGGCGCTTAAGCTGTGCGACTCTGTTTGTATTAGCCTGGATGGTCCGAAAGAGGCCAACGACATAGTTCGAGGTGATGGCTGCCACGATCAAGTTTTAAAAGGGATGGATCTTTTAAAAGCACACTCTATTAAAACGAGGATTCATGCTGTCCTAACAAAATACAATATTAAAATCGGTCTTGATTATGTGGCCAAGCTCTCCAAGAGATATCACTTCCCCTTTAATTTTTCGATGATTATGCTTCGACCGGAGATGAGACCAGATTTTATCGCCTTTACAGAAGAGGAGATCCAAAGCTTCTTAACAAAATATCGAAATTACAAGCGACAAGGGTATTTGGTTTTTACCTCTGAAAAATGTTTTGAACACCTTCTCAACTGGCCACTCCCTGGCCACTACACCATCTATGAAAAAGACTCCCTAACCCCAGCTCAAAAAAACTGGGTGGTTCCTTGCAATTATGGAAAGTATAACGCCTTTGTGGATGTTGATGGAAAAATTTACAAGTGCTGTCTTACCTGGAAAAATGGACTGAATTGGAGAGAGCATGGGATGAAGAGGGCCCTCACCCATATTGGAAGTAACTTAATTCAGTGTACCTCTTGTCGAAGCATTGGCGATATTGAGAGGGCCTTGCTCTTAAGAGGCACTAGCCTTAGCAACCTTAAAATGGTTTTTAAGTATCTCTTCAAAGGTGTCCGTTATGACCAACATCCTCCAAGATAAGACCATTCTCGTAACTGGTGCCTCTCAAGGGATCGGGTATGAACTTTGTCTCGAATTACTTCGTCACAGCGCTACCGTAATTGGAGTTGGCCGCAACTTTTCCCAAGAGGTTCCTTTTCAAAAATTTATTTGTGACCTTAATGATGAACTTCAAGTGGAAAATCTTCTCTATAAGGTGACTCTGAAATTCCCTCGAATTGATATTCTAATCAACAATGCTGGTGCAGGATTAACTGGTGATGCTCTTACCACTCCCTTACTTGCTCGAAGAAAATGTTTTGAAACCAATTTTTGGTCTCAGGTACAAATAATCGATAAAATTGCTCCACTCATGATCAAGCAACAGCAAGGCACCATTGTTAACATCTCCTCTGTTCTAGCAAACTACGCCTTCCCGGAGTGGTCGTTCTATTCAGCGGCCAAGGCCTCGCTCTCATCGTACTCCGAGGCCCTAAGGGCCGAATTAAAACCCTACGGCATTCGGGTAGTGTTAGTTCATCCTGGCAATACCAATACCAATTTTCATCGAAGCTGCGACAACAGCAACTCCTCTAAAAAGGGGATGGATCCCAATTATGTTGCAAAAAAAGTTCTCCTCGCTCTCAAGGAGAATAAGAGGTCTTATCTTACCATCGGTTTAGGTGCCAAGATTTTAAGTTCAATACCAAAATTTTTACGCCCTTCTTTAGATCCACTCTTCACTGCTCCTAAATCCAACAATAGTGCTTATCTTGTTCACCTCGATCAAAAGTGCAGATACCATCGCACAAGCGATCTCTCCTTTCGTAAGCAACTGGTTCCAACTGGGATGGATAAAAATATTTTTTTCCTACTCTATCCCTACTTACTAGCTTCCGCTTATGGAGGAAAACTTCCTACCAATAAATTTAAGCTTAGAGATCAAGAGGTGGAGATTGTCACAAGCGATATCTCTCTTCTCGAAAAGATGAAAAATCTCATTAAAACCATTCTCTCTTCTTGGCTACCGATGGGACGAATTAGTCGATTACCTCGCATTATCTACCAGGGTAAGAGTTATCTCTTTAACCTTGAAGATCGAAAAACGATCTGTCCTGCTGCCTTTAGGTCGTGTTACCCCTCTCTTCTTTTTGATCAGGCCGACGTTGCTGTTTGCCCCGACCACTTGAAAAATCATATTTTCAGCAATGAACGCGGCTTAAGCAGTGAACAGCGTGTCTGCAATCTCGGGTCAGAGCTAAGCACGCCTCTTCCTTGTGCCTCTCTTTGGAGTGTCACCTACCCCTACTACCTTACATTAGCGACTGGTGGTGAATTGGCCTTTTATAGCAAGAGTTTCAATGCGGCCATCTTTCAGTGCCCCTCCTCACACTCTAGAGTCGTTTTGGAGATTTGTAGAAAACCAGCGGAAATTGTGATTCAGGTGCTGGATGTTTTAGGCACAAATCCCTGTCCTCGAAGGATCATCAAGGGACAAACCTTCTCCATCATGCCTCAAGGAGACTTTCAGGAACTCAATATTACCTACTTAGAAAGTTGTTTAAGAGAATATGAAAAAAATCATTAATCGCCTCAAAATGCTCTATGCTTTTACTTTCGCTACTTCCAAACAAAAGTTTTACCCCCAAGAGGTGGTGTTAGAGCTAACCAATGCCTGTAACCTTGAGTGCATTATGTGTCCTCACAAAAAGATGAAGCGAAAAATAGGGTTATTAGATAGCAATCTTTTTAAAAAAATCATCGATGAAATCAGTGAACACTCCGAACTCCTCTATCTTCATGGCACCGGTGAGAGTTTGATTCACCCGCAGCTCTCAAAACTCTGCCTCTATGCCCATCAGAAAAAACTTCGAACCTGCCTCTCCACTAACGGGATGCTCTTAACAGAGGAGTTGCTTTCGTGTGGACTAGATTATTTAATTATAGCTCTCGATGGAGGAACGGCAGAAACTTATGAGAAAATCCGAGTGGGCGGAAATTTTAATAAGCTGATAAACAACATAAAAAATATTTTAAAAGTAAAATCCTCAACCAAAATTTGTCTGCAAATGATCTATATGCCAGAAAATTCCCATGAGGTTGCCGCTTTTAAAAACTTATTCACCAAAGAAGAGCAAAAAAAAATCTTTCAATTTCGTTTTAAACCTTTTTCTAATACCTATGCTGAAAAAGTGGTGCAAAAAAATCTGGAAAGACCCTGCTTTTGGCCGTGGAATATGATGTTTGTCTGTTGCGATGGAACGGTCTCTCTTTGTTGTATCGATTACGAGCGAGAAATCTGTCTCGGAGACCTAAAAGAACAATCGGTCTTTGAGATTTGGAACGCTCCTCAATTGGACACCATCAGGAAGCATCATCAACAAAAAAACCGTCATCAAATTGAACTTTGCTCTACCTGCTCTATTCCGGAAAAATATAAGTTCAATTTAAGCTTTACCCTTGCCTCAGCTTTTTTAAGCGCCTATCAAGTAAAAATACTTACCCCTATTTATGAAAGAATTAGCTCTCTGAAAACTTAAGCCTCGACATGAATACGGGGGGAATATGAAGAGTAGCAACTTATTCTAAATGACCTTTTAATTCCTTGCTACAAAATATTTCTTGCTCCATTTCATTGAACAGCTTTGCATAGATCCATTTCATCAAAAAAAACCTTAATTTGACTACCGGATAAAAAACAAAATTCTCAATTGAAGGACTGATTCTAAATAGAATGAGCGAGAGGAAGACCAAAATTAATTCAAAATATCTAGGGATGATCAACCACTGATTGGTTGATCTTATCGTATGATTTATAAAGTGAATTTGAATGGCGATCATTTCCCGGAGGATCTTTCTATCAAGATTAAAATAATTTAAAAAGTATGCACCCGTATAATCAAACATTGCCATCTGAAAAAAAGAGGTCTTTAGTTTGGTAAAAGAGTCTTGAAGATACCACTCCCTAACACCCTTTAAATGAATGTTTGATGAATACTCCTTTGTTCCAGGAATGGGAGCTAAAAACTTCACTCCAATCGCATCAAAGTAACTCTTTACTGAAGTGAACAGAGTAAGTTCTCTCTTTAAGCTATCCAAGGTATCAAAAGAAAAACCTAACAGGATATTCGTAAACAGTTCAAAGGGATACTGAGCATACCTGATTTTTTCAAGCCGCTCGACAATTTCCTCATACGGAACATACTTGTGAACCGATTTCATACCATCATCAGTTAAGCGTTCAATCCCAAATTCAATTCTTCGAAAGCCGGCCCCATACAACTCTTTTAACAAAGCATCACTGAAATTGCACTTGATATTGGTTTGAAACTCAAAATTGATTAACTTATTTAATCCTCTCCTTTTTATCTCCTGACATACCTCCATCGCCCATTGGGTATTCAATGTAAAATTATTATCAGCGATAAAAAAACTATGATAGGAATTTTGGGAATAGAGGTGCTCAATATGTTTGGCCACATATTGTGGAGAATGTCTTCGGTAGCGAGAGTGGAGGAAATCAGCACTACAAAAGGTGCAGGTGTAGGGGCAACCTCGCTGATTGATTACAACATTGGTAATAAAATGATGATCCTGTTTATACTTTACAAAATCATCCAGATTATAAATGCTATAATCGATAAAGGGTAGTTGATCCAAATCAGTTAGCAACTCCGTAGGCCCAGTATCGTGCCCATTAATGATTAATCCTGTGATATTGGAAAAATCACTCTTCTTATCCATCTGAAACTGTTTAATCAATTTTTGAATTGTGATATCCGCCTCACCTTTAATAACAACATCACAAGCAGATTTCAGGGCGATCTCTTTAGCATTATTATAGGAGTGAATCCCTCCTGCAAGAATCATGACCGAAGGAAACTTTTGTTTTAGCTGATTAATAAAATCATAGGAATTATAAGCATTCATAATGTTAATATTGATGCCTACAATCTCAGGATTGTATTCTTCAATAATTTGAAAGAGATCATCATCCGAGTAAAACTTATAAAGTGAATTGTTATCAATGATTTTCACATCCGTATGGGCCATTTTTTTTATAATGGATCCTATTGTTAGTAATCCATACGCGGAAAAGGGGGAGATGAGCGTTGAGTATCTTGGTCGTAATAAAAGCACACGTGTTTTCATGGCAGATTTCCTTGATATAGCTCCATTATATTGCAAAGAACTACCTTGTGTTGCTATTATTGTAAGCTTAAACTGGAAATAAGTTAACTCGTCAAATAATTCAGGTAGCGAGGGCTTCAGTGTGCTTAAGCACACTGAAGGGTAGCCGTTAGCGGCATCAGTTAGCAGTTTTCCGTTTGCACTACCAGTTTTCAGTTATCAGCCTCTGGCATTATAAAAAAAGCTCTTAGAAACCGACTCACTCATCATTACTCTTGGTGTCTACGGCCCCGCGAGATGTCTTATTATTTTCTCCATAGTAATGTCAATTTCAATGACGTTAGATTATATTCTAAAATACAAAGACAATTTCTCAAAGCTCTCGAAAAAGGCAGCTGGTTTCAATGTTGTCGTTCCTGTTGCTGCTATTTTTAAAAACAAAAAGTGAATCAGAAGAACAAAAGGAAAAGGCCACATACAATTAAGGAAAAAAATTTTACTGTTTAGAAATTTACCCTTCCTATTTTCTGGACTAATGTTTGTATTACTGTTCATTTCCTATCTGCTGTCTAAGTGACTGCTGCTAACACTATGAAAATACATTCACCTTCTCTTTCTTCTCGACCCTGTAATTTGGTTGATCCAAGTGGGCATTGGAGTGAATCTATTGCACAAGAAACTTTTAAGAACAACGTTCGATTCTCTCATGGAGTTATGGGGCTTAGTACTGGAACGATAGGGTTGGCCATTATTGGTCTGTCAGAGGGATTTGGAGGAAAAACACTGAACAAGAATGAAGACAGTCTTATTAAACAAGTTATCTCAGATAAAAAATTAAAAGTGGAACTAGAAAAAATTAACATGACCAAGCAGGAATTCGATAAACAACTTCAAAATTCGTTATTTTCAGAAAATAGCTTGATGAAACTTTAAATCAGCAGTCACGATAGTGGCCCTTCGATCAAGCAAGATATCAACCATAACTCAAAGGAAGTAACTAGTGAATAAGACATTAGTAATCGGAATTTTTCTTAGTATAATTGGTAGTATTGGTCTCCTCTGGGGAATTCGAGAAGACATTAAAGAGAAAAAAAGCACAGGGTGGACTATAGTTTAAAAATTAGATCGTTTTAATCGTATAGCGTAATCACCGTTTCATATAAATACGTCTTGTGTTTCTTGCTTGGTTTATTTGAATTTTTTCCTTTAGGAATTCAGAAAACGAGCAAGAGTAGGTAATTAATAATATTCGAGTATCAGGTTGGGATATTTCTCTGATTTAATCTTTTTTGTAACTTGATACTTTATAAGGTTGTTAATCTTGCACTTCCATTCCAAGTGAGTTCCGGCTGCGTCTTCTTTTACATCATAAAGAGCTGTATCGATTATTTTTTTACCTTGAGAATCAATTTTAATTTCTCCGGAAATTTTATTGTTAATAAAATCCACAACAAATCTAGAAATATTTTCCCCAGATAAATTCCATTGAAGGCTTTTTAATTCTTCTTTGCTTATGTTTATATTTTTAAATGTATCCTTTCCTCCCGTGATAGTTCCATCTGAAAGTAAACGCATAGCAATTGCATCCATGATCAACGACGAATAAGAATTGTTTGAAATATAAATTTCTTCTCCTCGACCAGGACTAGCATCCATTTTCTCTAGCTCGGCGCATTGCTCTGGAGAAAAATGATGTTTCCCGTTGTTGAACTGGATGCTTTTAAAGAAACGACCATTATCGGGTACATTCATTTCTCTGATTTCACCATTGAGCAACCTTTCTTTGTAACTATCAGATGTTCTGTCCCTAACAAAAGTAAATTGATTGTTATAAAAATTTATGGCAGGAGTAAATTTTCTATCTAAGGTTCTGGCACTCCAATGGTTTGTTAAATAAAAATTACAACCAGCATTGTATCCAAGTGAACATTTTAATAATTCTCCTGTTTCAACATCGAGAAGAGTCTCTATAGATTTATTACAATCTAGATCTTCTGGATAATAATTACAATACACCCGCTTAATTCCATCTATATCTGCTACTTTCAAATGGTCATCATTGACACACATTACAGTTGTAGAGGCATCGTATCCAATATGACATGCTGATGCTTTACCGTCTTCTCTTGTTTTATTTGGGGCCACATATGCATCATCAAAGCCAAAATAATGTCCCATTTCATGTACGTAAGTTGGAAGATCTGCAATTTCTTCTATGCCCATACTGATTTGGCCAATGCCATAACTTGCTCCATTGGCCACATGTATTTCAAAGATCATAAGCCATATAGGTTGATGAAAATCGTAATGTTGTAAGCATTCAGAAGATACTTTGACATCAATGTCTTTTTCTTCAATGAACTTATGTGCCGTGAATTTTCTTAGAGGTTCTAGCCAGATCATAACCGACTTTTTAATATTCGAGATAATGACTGACTTCTCGCCTTCTGTAAAATCCCTAGTATAGAGAGAATTTTTCAAACAAACTTTCAATACTGGAGAATTGTCCTTTAGAAGTCGAGGTAAAAATTGATGATCAAGAGACCTTCCTACTTTCAGAGGAAGACCCTGAACACACATTTGTTTCTCTCTCTCCCAATAAGAGTTTCCCTTACAAACAGGAATGCATTTTTGTTCTAAAGCACTGAACACCTCTTCCGGTATGCATTCTCTTCTGCATTTTAGAATTGAGATGTCATAAAATTCACCTGTTGGGCATTTTTTTATACATTGCTTGTGAATAGCGCTGTAAGTTTCATCTTCTGAACAGATATGAACACAACCTACTCGTGGTTGAAACCTGTCTCCTTCTGAACACTGGCATAATCCTGACAATGGATCATTTACAGAGTTGCCAGGACATACACATGAATTTGTTTTATTGTCATAGATTTTTTGTTCCGTGCACTCCAAAGGTAATTTATTCTGTTGTTGAGAACTGTCACTAGTTGAATTACTATTGGGAGTAATTCTAGCATTTTCATTTGCAGTATAATTGTCGGTAGCACCTGTGGAACCAGTATTGGAAGAAGATCCTCCACTATTGCAACTAATCAATAGGAATAAAGCATTGAACACTATAAACCTTGAAAAATTTATTGCCTTCATAAAAGATCCTTCCATGCTAAATATAGACTAAGCTATTTCTCGTATTCCACGCATTTGTCTTTGCCAAAACTTTCATGCCGGCATTTATTGAAACTTTTGATCCCAAAAGCAGCATTAGCACAAGTATTGTATTTAAAACCAAAATTTGTATGTTGGCAGCTGTTATATATAGTGCCGAAAGCTGCATGAGCACACTCTCTGTAACTCTCTACTCCATTTTCTGGGTGTCTACAGCTTTTTATTTTTCCGCATACTAAAATCCTGAATCCATCCCTTACATCAGTCCAATCACCAATTTCTTCATCATAGCCTCTGCATTTGCAAGACCAGTTAACATTATGCGCATGCTCGGTACCTACAGGTATAGTAAGGCTTGGTACTTCTGCTAAATCAGCACCACATGCCATATTTTTTCCATTTTTATAGTTTTCCACTCCACAAACAGCCCCTCGCCCAGTTAAATAATGATGAACTCCGCATTCAGGGCCAGTGCCAGTATTGATATAGGCATACCCACAGGTAGCATCTTCTCTGGAGTTATACTCTTTAACTCCACAAACATCGCCTTCACCTTCGTTATATTGCCACGTTTTGCATTTCTTATATTTTGCTATAAACTTTTTTGAAATTTTTATTTTTTTATTCCCATCACTTTTCTCGAACGATAATTCATAGATTCGATTTTCCTTGCTAGGATTTAAGTGGCATTGCAAATCATTTGCACCTTTACTCCTATTCAGATTAAGACACTCATCGAAATTATTATCATTTAAATCTCCATACTCTTTTGCTATCGCATATTTTATTTTTGAATTACTATCATCCCCTAATTTGAAATAAAAGTGCTCTTGTAGACTAATGGGAATTGGTGGTGTCTCTATTTCAATCATAGGTAGAATATGTTCAAATTTCTCTATTGCAGACAAAAGTAAATTACTTCTTGTTCCAGGATGCTCTGGGAAAAATCTATATGGTTTAATCTTTATTTTCTCTATTCCAACAAATTTTTGTTTAATAAAGTTCATGGTAGTAATATTTGTAAGTTGTTCCCAATTTGCAACAACAATCTGCTTGATTCTTGCAAGGGCCTTGATGTCGAGTCCTTCAAAAAGATCGGGGGTAATTAATTGATCTTCAAAGTCAATAGATTCAATTATTGTATGATACTGCAAATCATTGACTCTTTTTTTAGCGGGAACATCTTGCGCATAACTGATCATAAAATAATTTTCTTCAGGTTTGAATGCAATAGTTTCTCTTTTTAGATCATGCCCGCCTTGCTTGATAATTAAATCACACTGATCTGAGTTAAGAATGGTAAAAGCATTTTTATTAAAATTAACATTTGCTAATAATGATGTATCAAAATCTGCAATGTCCACTTCTCTTACATCCAAACGATTGCCTTTCCATATACAACTTTTGAGAATACCACCTTCTAAAAGAAGTGTTGGCGTAGTAGAAGAGTCTTTGGGCCGATTTCTGGTAACATAAATTTTGCATTCGCCTTTTGGTAATAATCGATCATTGACCCTACGTAATTGATGATCGCCAATATACTCATAAATACCTTCTCGTAATGGAATAGATGAATCGTAATAAATTGAATTTTCAGTTTCTCTTTCTCTTAATGTTTTAACACTATAAATTTCCTTGTCGCGCTCACTGTCACTGCTAAAAAACTCACTCACCTTACAAGTTCCAGTTATCTCATCTAAAATAGTACATTCTCCAGCATCGTTGATTTTCAAATATCTTGAAGGATTTATCCTTTCTTCAATTACATGTAAATCACTAGTTCCCTCTACAACTGGTTCTCTATTGTCGTCATCAAAAGCATGGACTTGACAATAAAAATCTTTATCCAACTCTCCAGTTATAGTAGAAAATTTCCTAATACTCTCTTCTTGAACGATAATGTTAGAGTCGAATGGATTAACTATTTTGGGAAGGTTAACTACTTTTATTTCTTTTTTCTCATAGTTGAGCCTTGTATTGTCCGTACATCGAAAGTTTAGCTCCTTAATAACTTCCGGATCTGAAATTACTAGAGAAGGGATTATAACTCCTAAATCCGCCTGAACATCATTATCCTCCTCCTCTGAGAATTTAAAATAAGGCCAAATGGTTGTCCCCGATATAACTGTTTTATGTTCAATCCCTATTTGACATTGAGAGGTACCGTAATCTTCGCCACAACGTAGCTTAGCAAGTGCTGTGAATCGATCGCTAAATTCTTTTAAATGAGCAAGTCCACTATTTCCTTTATTCCACTTTATAATGTCATTTTTAAGCGCTTTTCTCAATTCTGAATAATCTCTTCCGACTACTGCTTGAGTTATGACAGGAATTATTAAAGCAATTGCAAGGAATCCTAATTTTAACTTCATTGAAATCTCCTTTTATGAATAGAGGGTAATCTTTTTTGAATTTTCCATGACGCAAGTGTCTATCAAGTTTTAGGTCACCTTACAAGTAAAAATTTTGTTCCCTAAAGTCATTGTGAATTTTTTTCAGGTAAGTCTTGGAAATCGCTAAAAATACCTATTAATAAAGGATCTGAGAAAATTTATAATAATTTTTTTATTGCAGTTACTTCCGATATTTTGTAAAAGACCGAATCTTAATGTCCCAGCAAGGTGTATTTATAATGAAATTATTTTTATATTTTTTAATTTTTCTCCTATTATATTCTCTCTCCATACTTCCAATTCATGTATTTGCAGCACCAATAGAAATATCAAGCAAAACGGTCGATTCTAGCTGTTCACAAGAATTAATGACAAAAGGTGAATCCGTTTTTATCTACGACAATGAAGATCCTCAAAAGATAATAGGTAATATAAAATGTAAAGATGATGGGATCATGGGTAGAGTGGTTTACGTCTATGAAGAATCTAGTGCCCATAGAAGTTTAATGTTTTCTGGCACCTACTTGCAAAGTCTCGTTATTTCAGCAGACTCAGTTGCCGTTAAAGATGCCACTTTCCCCCATAGTTTAAAAATCAAAGGCAAACAATTACTTCTCAGTGGAAACAATATCGCCCCTGTGAATTTTGAAATAAAAGTCGAAAATTTTATTTTGGAACCTGGAAAAATAATTGTAAAAAAAATGAATATTCAATCAAGTTTTTTCTATTCCAACATGGAGGTTGAAGGTGATTTAATAGTAATTAAATCAGGGGAACTTACACTAAAAGAAAAATCTATCATAAGTAGCAAAAATGAACTCACTTTGATGGCCTCAAAAAAATTATTGGCCGACGGGATTGTTCGCAGTAATAATGATATCTCTATCACAGCAAAATCCTCTGAAATGAGTAAAAAATTTAAGATTTTCTCTAATGGTGTTTATCGTTTAAATAATGATGAACGCTTAATTGATAAATCGACAGTTGTCGCACGTTTAGGGGCTTCTTATTGGGCGAGAACTGCTGACTTGCAAAGTGGATTTTATTTTGCCGGAGAAGTTTTTTCATTAGTTGCGGACAGTGTCAATATTAATAATGGAACAATTTTTTCTTTAGGCCGAGCATGTATCTCAACACGTGATGAGAAAATGGCCAAAGTACAGTATGGAGGGATTGTCCTATCCTCTTCTATTATGTCTACAACAAGTGGATTAAATGAATCGCTAAAAAGCTTAAGTAGTAGTGGGTGGTTTACAATTCCTAAAGAAACAAATATTAAAAGTAATACTTCAGAATTTAAAAACATCAAAGGTGTACAATTTATCTCACACAACGACTTGGATACCGACAAGGTATCCCTCATTTCTAGTGAAAAAGATACGCTATTATCCGCTGGCAAAAAACTTAATATTCAAGGGAAAATCTGTACTTCCGGTAATAGCGGAAACGTTATCCTTAAAGCATTGCAAGCAAGCATTGAAACCAAAATTTCATCGGCACAAGGTATTCTTATTGAGGTTTCTACAAAGCTAGATCTCGATTCTGAACTTATGGCCAATCAATATATTACACTCACTGCAACAGATATCGTGTCCAATAAAACTAATATCTTAAGCGCGGGCGACAATATCTCAATAACCTCTGTAGGTGGTGGAAGTATCGCTCTTGATGGTACAAGTTCTTCTGGCAAATCCACTATTGTTACGGCAGAAGGTCGTATTGAAGTTCACGGAAGCCATGAGACTAAAGGTCGCATGGAAATGACGTCATCAAAAGATAAAGTTGTTATTGAAAAAGACTCCAAAATTACTTATGAGACTGGACGCTTTACTGGAGCACGCGGGGTTGAATTTAATGGTACCCGCAGTGGTACCAGCGAGATTATTGATTCCCCAATGGTTAAAGAGAATGGAAAAGTTATGGTTGCATCAACCACATATGTGCATCCTGATAGTGAGATCTCTTTTGCTGGAAGCTTTAAAGAGAGTAAAACGCTTAACATCGTTAATGCAAAAAAAGTTGAATTTATTAAAGGCTCCGATGTTAAAAGCGATCTAATCAAAATCAAATCCACTAATTTGGATATTGCTAAAGATAGTAGTGTAGAGGGTGATCGTGTGGATTTTAGCAGTGATTTTGCTAAAATCGAAGGTGCACTAAACTCACTAGCACTACTAACTTTTAATGGAAAAGAATTAAAGCTCGGCAATGGTGGGATGATCACTGGAAAAGGCGACATTTTAATCACAGGAGATTTAGTCGAATTAAAAGAGAAGAGTGCCATCAAGGCCGATCAAGATCTACACATCTACGCCACTGATAAAATCCATACGGCCTCTGGATCTCAGTTGAACGCTGCGGGAACCACGGTAGTCTCAGGAACCCATACAACTATTGGAGGAGAAATTAAAGGTGGGGCCGGCACTATTATTGGAGGAGATATCCTAAATGCCGCAGGAACCTCGGTTGGAAAACTTCAAGATCTTACCCTGGCCAACAACTCTGATGTCGAAGGAAATTTTGTACAAATTCAAGTGGCAGGAGCATTTTCTAGTGATGGAATCATTAAAGCGACAGGAACTCCGCTTGCTGCTGAAACACCCTCGAACAATGGTAATGTAATTATCAAATTAGAAAGCGATCGAGGAAAAAATATTCGAGGTAGCTTAAAGGCCAATGGATGGGTGATGATGGATGGAAAGATGGATAGCGATGCTATTGCCGCTTTAGTCATTGATCGTCAAGACTCTATCCAAGCGCAAGGATTAAGTGTTGTAACTACAGAACCCATCATTATTCAAAAAAACATCAATGCTAAGCATGGGCTACGCCTTAGTGGATCTACTGTTGATTTAGAAAAGGACATCTCTATCACGGCCGATGGTGATCTTGATTTAACGGCCACGGATGGCCATGTTGATCTGGAATTAGGAAGCGCTATCAAGGCCACAAAGAGTGTGCAGATTGTTGCCAAGGGAGATATCGTTCGGCATGGAGAAGAGCTTGATGACCGTAGCATTGCCATCTCGGCGATTGAAAGCGGTGGAGACATTCTTATTCTTTCCACGGATGGAAGCTATCAAGATACTGCAGCATCCACCCGCGCAACCGGAAAAATAGTTATTCAAACCAAAAAAGGAATTGTGATCACTCCTATTCAGCAAGTGTTTGTCTCGCAAAGTTCCCATCGATCCTGGTACGGTAGAACCACCACAACAACAACCACCAGAACCACTTATGCCGGTGCAAAAATGGACGCAAGTGAAGTTTATATGGATAGTGGTGAAGGGAAGATGGATATCAGTAATTTGCAAGTAAATGGCAAAAAATTATTGATAGAGGGTACTAAGCTTAGCGATGAACATGTCTATATAAAATTTCCAGAACAGATGATTTCAATCGATTACCTAGAGGATACTGTTCAAAGCAGTTCAAAACACTCCTATAGTGGAATCATGAAACCTTTTGTAGGCGTAGTGGGCGGGATTGCTAAAGCAAGCGAACATGGAAAAAAAATTACCCATAAAGTTTTAAAAGCAGGTGAAAAAATTCTTAGAGAGGCATCCAAACCGATTACCAAAAACATTAAAGGAAGTGAGAAATATTTAGATCGTTTTATGTCTCTTATGTATACTGAGGTCAACTTTCTTTGGGACATCAATAATCCTAAAAAATTTTATAAAGTGGGTACTTATAAAGAACAATATGACGGGATGAAAACCGTAGCAATAGAACTCATTCAAGATACGGTCACTTTAGAAAAAAAGCTCACTAAAAAAATCAACAAAGAGGTGTTAAGTAAAATCTCTAAAGATCTTGCGAGAATGGTGGATGATACAGTTAAAATTCAAGATAAGGGAATTCACTACCTTGATGCTGCTGCCTCTTTTGAAAACGTTGCAAGAACTGCACTGATTGGTTTTGCTTCTGCTTGTGGTTCTGGCCCCGCTGGAGCAGCATTGGCCAATCTTATTGCAGATCGATTTATCGAGAAAAAAACTTTAACACTTCAAAGCTTTACCCAAAGTGTTATTGTCGGTGCCACAGCTGGATACGTGGCCGAGCAAGTGCAGATGTGCTCCGCTCTTGGAAAAGGAGCTACCTTTGCAAGTCATTTGGCCCAAGGTACGGTTAACGATGCCGGGGATATCATCCTTAACGATAAAAGCTATACCTCTGCAGACTTTATTGCTATGGCCTTGCGAGCAGGAATGGCCAGCACCATTAGTATAAAAAATGGTGGACAGGCATCTGTACCAAAGATAATTGCTACCGGTAGTGTAAGAAGTGCTCTTACCTCTGGAACGAATGAACTCATTAATGAAGCAGTCATAGAACATCATGTTGATCTTCGCGATGTTGGCGATGCGGCCCTGCGAGGAGCCGCCAATGGCCTTGTTAACACAGCAGTCACAGAAGGAACAAAGAGATCCTATAACAATATTCCTGAGCGATACAAATTAGCTAATCTTATGTCAAAAGAAGATCGAGAGCGACTCAACGGACGCCTCGATTACTATTTTATAGAGCAAAATCTTGCTGGTTTAGAACAAGGCCTAAAAGCGCTTGCAGAAGGCCTAAGTACCCTTGAGGAAGAAGAGAAGAAGATCCCAGAGAAGGAAACAAGTCCAAAAGACCAACCATCCTCCTCTCTTAATCCCGACACTTCTGAGGGCCGCCATGAAAAGAGCTATAACTTTTCTGATCGCCTTAAAGAAGTTGACTCGATGTTTGCCGGCAAATTGAAATTAGATAACGATCCAATCAATTTCTACAATCCCGACCTATTGGATCGCTATGGATTTTTACAAACCTCCCCTGTTGATCCTTCTCTCAGAAAATTTATAGATGGTGATCTGAGGAATTTTGACTCACAAAGTTCTGTACGTCTAAAGATGCATATCAATAGTTGGGATTCCAAAAAGACAACCAATAAGCAAAAACAAGTATTATCGCAACTAGAAAATCTCAATAGAACCTATAGCGAGTTCTCCACTATCCCTTCCGTCTATAGTGACTATGCAGAGTGGTTAGACTTAGGCAAAATTATTATGTCATATGGTTCTCATGCAACAACTGATGCGGCCGTGCTATTATCAAAGAAACAAGAAACTACCACCAGCACTATTGATGAGTTGTTAGCAAAAGGCCAAGAGGCACTCGATAAAACACAGCAATTACTCGATTACTGGAAAGGCCACTCTGATCGATTTAGTGATACAACAAGGGAAATGCATGATCGTGGTTATTTTGCAGCAACTGGGGTAGCATGTGGGGCCGGCGCGGTTGCGTGTGGAGGAACAGCTATTGCGGCAGGAGGATTGCTGGCCGCTACTGGGGGAACAACTGCTCCAATCACTCTTCCTGCTGCCATAAATGCCTGCACGGTTGAGTTTGTGCCTTGTATGGGCGCTGTTGGAATGTTACTGGGTAACTACGCTGTCGCTATGAGCGGTGGGAGCGGAGGTAGTAATAATAGCGATAAGGAAAATCGCAACGATGAAAGGGATAAAAAAGAGGATAGTTCTGGGGTTAAAGCAGAAAGTGAAGTTAATAAGTATGCACCAACAGCAAAGCATGGCCCTGGTGGTTTTGGTAGTCAGAATCCTATCCAAGACATAGAAACAGGCCAAAAACTTCTTGATACATCCATTGCTTCCGAATTGAAGAAGCAAAGATTTAATATCTACGATGGTAAGATCATAAAATTTCAACCTGAAGGAACTGGCAGTTGGCATTCGTATGAATTAAATGAGAAGATTAAACAACAAGTACCTATAGACGTTCTAAAAGAAATGTTAAAGAAGAATATGATTACAAATGCTCAATACAAAAAGTTTTTAGGGCAATAGTTAGGAGATAGATGTGTCTGAAATAGATTCATTCAATCATAAATGTATTGGTTTCATAAAGTGTGATTTTGATAGATTGTTCTTACCATGTGCTGATGGCAAAGAAACAGCAATTCCTATTTATATTTTAAAAGAAGACGTTGAATTCGGATTAAAAGGAGATATAGTCGTTGGTGATGGCGATGGTGGTGTCCCGATGTTAAGAATATCTACAGAGAAAGCAATTAAATTATTTACCTCCGATTGGGATGATTTTAATGATTTTAAAGAAATTTACCAGACATATTGGTCTGCTAATGCAACATATGTTCTTTGTGATGGATTTAAACGATTAGGATGGTCACCAGATTTTACCATAGAAAAGTGGATAACTCACCATGTAATTTCTTTTTTGAAAAAAGAGTATTTTGATGATTACAAGGAACACTTCGGCAAAGAAGAACTGCTTTGTGATGGTTCTATCTGTAGATTACCAATGGATGATGAAGAATTTGAATTGTAATAAATTTTATCGAATACAAACTCGACAATGGTTATTGTGCCAGATTTAATCAAGCGACTAACAAATTAATTGGATTTATTGAACCATAAACTTTATGAAAAAAAGAAATAACAAAAATAGCATTACAAAAAACTAGCGATGTCGATGCTGACGAATATATTGTCGAGGCATTAGATAAATTTAACGATTTTTTGTTCTTCGTCATCGGTAATGAAGAAAATAAAAAAATTACCATAGAGTTTGGCAAGGCATTAGTTGGTACAAAAATAAATTGTGTTTTATTGCAAACTCACATAGAGGAAGCTAGATTAATTGTTGATCAATGTTTTAAAAACACAGCACCGAAGCAGCCATAAAGACAAAAGAACTAGATTTCATAAAAATTAACTGGCAATATCGCGAAAACCAAACAACCTCACTGGTCATAAATCATCAGACACACCACATGTGCATAATGTGGAGCCGGCGCGGGTGCCTGAAGGAAATGGCAGTTGGCATTCGTACAGTTGGCATTCGTATGAATTAAATGAAAAGATTAAACAACAAGTACCTATAGACGTTCTAAAAGAAATGTTAAAGAAGAATATGATTACAAATGCTCAATACAAAAATTTTTGTAAGTTTAAACTGGATTCCAGTAAAACAGTTTTACAAATCCAGCAAGCAGGTAGCAGGGTGGCTGGTAGCAGTATTTGTTAGCAGTTCCAGTGTGAAGCTAGCGGGGACAGTTGCCAGTTAGC
>JADGAN010000029.1 GCA_015231955.1 Oligoflexia bacterium
CACTCGGCAAAAGTGGGCGACGAAAATGAAGAAACTACTTCAAGCAGCTGCTATCAAGGTTGGTGAACGATCGAAGAGAAGAATTTTAACAGATAGCGAATATAAAACACTTCAATCTAGGTATCGTAACATCCTCACCAGAGCAGTGAACGAACTACCACCATTCCCAGAGAAAACTGGACTTAGAGGAAGAATCAAGCATACTGATGCTCAAAATTTATGGATAAGGCTTTCTGAATATGAAGAATCTGTCTTAAGATTTGCAAAGAATAAATCTGTAGACTTTACAAATAATAGATCTGAGCGGGATTTAAGATCATCCAAAGTAAAGCTAAAGGTGGCAGGTTGCTTTAGAACACTTGAATACGCTAAGCACTTTTGTCGAATCACGAGCTACTTAAAATCTATGAGATACAGAGGGTACTCTGCATTTGAGGCCATTTGTCTGGCATTACAAGGAAATATTCCTGATTAGTAGCTGACGGCCGTTGTGCTGATAGCATCTGGATGAAAGTTGATGGTTGAAGGGAGTGAGCAGTTACAGTTTAAGATTTATAAACGATCTGCTCCAGCTGTTTGGTTACAAACTCTAAATTCTCTCCCGATCCTTTAAGCTCCTTGATCGAGCCCACTGTTTTGGCAATTAAATCGCGAGTCTCTTGCACCGATTTTTCTAAAAGCTCCATGGCCTTAACCGTGTGTTCAACTCCAAGTTTATGCTCACTCGAGGTCTCTACGATCAACTTATTTTTCGTGTTCATGTTTTCAATACAAGAGACAATCTCATTAAAAATTTCCGCCGATTTTTTTGCTACATCTAAGTTTGCATCCACGCTAGCATCGATCTGGCCTACAATTTTAGAGACACTTCCGCGACTGTCAGTTAGCAACCCTTGAATATCCTCTGCGGCCTTACCACTAACCATCGCAAGCTTACGAATCTCACTGGCCACTACGGCAAAACTCTTGCCATGCAAACCGGCACGCGCGGCCTCAATGGCAGCATTAAAGGAGAGAATCTTGGTCTTATCAGCAAGTTCATCCACTACCTGATTTTTAGTGACGATGGTATTGATGATGTTGATGATCTCTTGCAGTTTGGCCTTCGCCCGCTCAATATCAGAAAAGGAGCGATCCATCTCTAAAATAATGCCACTGCCATCTTCAACCTTACTCTTCACCTGCCCCGCATACTCTTTTGACTCTGCCACATGGGCATCATTGCGCTCAACCATCGTCGACATCTTTGTAACCGCACTCACTGTATCCTGGGCCAAACTCTCCTGCTGTTTTGAAACTAAACTTAAATCCTCACTAATCTTATCCACACTTTTAGAGATCTCTAAGACATTTTGTGAGGCCTTTGCAATCTGTGTAATCACCTTATTAAGAGAGGAGATAACCTTAATACGCACGTAAAGAAAAATAACAATAAAAATAAGCAGCGAAATCATGAGAGTCACTACTTGAACCTTTTTTACAAATTGAAGCTTATGCTCACTCTCTTTCTGATAGGCGATCACTGTTGTGGATAACTTATTACTAAGTCTTGTTAAGAGATTAACCATCTTCGTGTAGTTCTCCTTCTTATCGTTTCCACTAATCACCACTCCTGCAAAATTTTTGATCTCTTCCCAATCACCTTGAATCTGGTTTAAAAAACGCATAATCTCTTTGCTTTGATACTTTCCCTTCTCAATCACCACTGAGGTGTTTTTATCGATTTCGAGTATTCCTCCATCACGAAGAGCATTGAGGTTTCCCTCAAATATTTTAATGGTTTTTCCGACCTCTCCCATCATTTGTGTCTCTTCAAAGTAAAAGAGATCGCGGCCATAACGCTCAACTAAGGTATTTTGTTGCGCAAAGGCACCAATAATAAAAGCGTCATCATTAATTTTTTCAATACTGGAATAAAAGACCGCAAACGCCGTAAGCGAAGACAACAAGAGAACCAAGAGTGCCAAGATAATCTTACGCTCAAGACCAGACAAAAAGAGTTGACTTAGCATACACCTTCCTCCTACACCTACGCTCTCCATTTTCTATTTTATCATTGAAAGGAGCAGGTGCAAGCAGCAAGCTATAGCTAATTTTTAGAGATCGCGGCCAAAGAATCGAGGATGTAGTCACTAAATCGATGACCATTTTGTTCCATCATTTTAGGAAACATCGATATTGGGGTCATCCCAGGAAAGGTGTTAATCTCATTTAAATAAACCTCCCCCTTGGTAGTGAGGAAGAAATCAACACGCGAAATGTGGCGCAGTTTTAGCCCCCTAAAAGCACGAAGCGCATAGGCCTGCATGGCCTTAACCGTCTCTTCACTCACAGCTTCTGCCTTCACCACCGTTTTAGTTTTAGAGACTTGTGAATACTTCTCCTCGTAACTATAGAAATGGTCGGGTGTAATAATCTCCCCGGGATAAGAGGCGTGGAGTTCTCGCTTATATTCATAGATTGAAATCTCCAGCTCTCTCGCATCTAGCAACTTCTCAATCAGCACGTAGGGAGAGTAGTAAAAGGCATTTTTAATTGCCGGCAATAACTCACTCTCTTTGAGCGCACGGTAACACCCCACCGAGGAGCCTTGATGAGACGGCTTTACAAAAACTCCAAGAGCACCCTGACTTTGGGCCTCTTGAAAAAAACTCTTTGCACGCTTGAAACACTCATCCGTTTGATCTTCAAGGTAGGTATAAGGAGTATTCGGAATCCCTAGGCTACTAAGCCAAAGCTTAGTGCTCACCTTATTGAAGGCCAAGATGTTCCCCTCGGAAGTACAGCCAAAGTAGGGAAGATTTAAGAGAGCAAACCATGACTGCACATCCCCCGTCTCTCCTGGATAACCATGGATACAAGGAATCACCAGATCGAGATAAAAACTTTTATGCTCTTTATCCTGCACAAACTTAAGCTCGAGCCGCCCCCACCCTGAAAGCTCAACCTGTCGACTCTCTTTACCTACACCAATTTCTCCACTATAAAGGCGCAGCGTACGATCCTTCAACAACTCCACCGCAAACACCTGATACTCACTGGCCGCTTTTAAACTCTCATAGATATGGCCTGCCGAAATCACCGAGATCTCGTGTTCAGTGCCGCCTCCACCAAACAATAGCAACACATTTTTCACGGATATTCTCCCTCCTTATGGATTTTTCTCTTCGCTTAGAGTGGAGAACAGCTCCATAAGCTCAGTTTTTGATAAGGTTTTTGAACTCTTTTCCCCATAACGACGCGCGCTCACTTCACCCTTTTCCACTTCACGATCACCTACTACTAGCATATATGGAACCTTAGCAGTCTGAACTTGTCTAGTTTTTAAATTCATCGACTCATTTCTTGCATCCACACGTGAGCGAAAACCTTTGTGTTTTAACTCTGCATGTAGTTCATCGGCATAAGCAATTTGTGCCTCAGAGTCGTTCTTCACTGGCACAATCACCACCTGTTCCGGTGCAATCCAGAAGGGGAAGGCGCCAGCAATATGCTCTAAATAGATACCAAAAAAACGCTCAATCGATCCTAAGAGTGCCCGATGGATCACCACTGGTCGCTCCATCTCTCCCTTTGGGTTTACAAATTTCAGATCAAAACGCTCAGGCAATTGAAAGTCGAGTTGAATGGTTCCCAGTTGATGCTCTCGCTTAAGCGCATCTGCCACTCGAAAATCGATCTTTGGTCCATAAAAGGCACCATCTCCCTCGTTCACTTTGTACTCACACTTATTGGCCGCCAATGCCTCTCGCAGTGCCTCCTCGGCAATATCCCAACTGCGCTCCTCGCCCATACGTTTTTCAGGACGGGTAGAGAGGTTCACCTTGACATCAGTAAACTTAAAGTGGCGATAGCACATAAAGAACATTTCAATTAAGTCGCTAATCTCCCGCTGAATATCCGAGAGGGCCAAGAAGATGTGGGCATCATCTTGGATAAAAGTACGTACGCGAGTCAATCCAGCAAGTGTCCCTGACTTCTCATAGCGATGGAGGCGACCAAAATCGGCAAAGCGCAAAGGCAGTTCACGATAGCTAAACTTAAAGTGCTTAAACATCACCATTGCTGCTGGGCAATTCATCGGTTTAAGCGCAAACTCTCGCTCCTCGATATTGGTAAAAAACATATCGTCATGAAAATTGGCGTAGTGTCCACTGGTTTTCCAAAGTTCTGCATCGAGCACTTGAGGAGTAATCACTTCTTGATAATTAAAACGATGATAAAGACGACGAATAAAATTCATAAGCTCGTTATAAACGACCACTCCCTTGGGCATAAAAAAAGGCGACCCAGGAGCGTGGGGATCGAAGAGAAAAAGATCGAGCTCCTTTCCTAATTTTCGATGATCACGATTTTTAGCATCTTCAATAAAGTGTAAGTAATCTTTTAACTCTTGCTCCTTTTTAAAGCAGGTTGCATACACTCGCTGTAACATCTTTTGATCTTCACGCCCTCTCCAATAAGCACCCGCCACGCTTAAAAGCTTAAAGTGCATTGGCACATGTGAGGTACGTTCTACGTGCGGTCCTCGACACAGGTCATGAAACTCCCCTTGCACGTAGCAGCCAATCTCTTCTCCCTCAGGCAAACCAGCGATTAACTCCACCTTAAGCTCTTGCCCCTGGCCTGAAAAAAATTGTATAGCTTCACTACGACTTAAAACTTTGCGCTCAATCGGCAAATCACTCTTGATAATCGCCTGCATCTCACTTTCAATACGCGCAAAATCCTCTTCACTTAAACGATGATTCATATCGATATCATAATAAAAGCCATTCTCAATTGTAGGGCCGATCCCCAATTGAATTTTATCTCCTTTCCCTGAAAAAATCCGAAGTATTGCTTGCGCCATAATATGTGCAGCAGAATGGCGGATAGTCTCTATATCGTGCTGATCATAATTTTTCTTTTGCTGTCCCATACAAACAATTTCCTTTTTTTCCTTTCAAAAAAAATTAAATACAAACTATAAAATCTATTCATACAGTGAAATTAAAAAAAAAGCAATTTAACGAAAAATCATATTGCCTCACCTTGCTTAGGGCGTTATATTAAACGCAGTTCTTTATCAATCAACCAAACCTCTCATGGACAATAGCAGTGAAAGAGTTAATCATACAGGCAAGTGAGGCAAATACCAACTATCGCCTTGGAAAAATTCACCACGACAAAGCGGATCTTTTAACCGCGGAAAAATATTTTTTAAAAAGTGTCGAAGAGTGGCGTTACCCCGAGGATATTTTTTTTTCCTTTAAAGTTTTAGGCTTCCTCGTACGCATTGCTGCTGAACTCCTCGATCAAGAAAAAACCGAAAAGTATATCTCCCTTTCTGAAAAATTTTTAGAACGCGTTCGTCGTGATTATCCGAGGCAGTTGACTGCCGAATTTTATTACAATGACGGAATCATCAGCTCCTATAGGACCAATCTGCAAGATGCTATCAACACCTTTACTCTTGCTGCCAACAAGGCACGTGAGGAGAATTCACCAGAGGTGTTGGCCAAGGCCATGCACGCTCTTGCCTTATCTTATTTCAACCGAGGAGAATATGAAAAATCACTGCAATACCTCGATGATTTACGAGCAATTCTAGAGATTCTTCATAAAGGTTACCTCACAGGAACGATGTACTACCTCTATGGCAATATCTATGCAGAGGTTGGCCAATATAAAAAATCGATTGAAAGCTACCAGGCGGCCAATGATGTGTTAAAAGATAAATTTTGTTGGCACATGTATGCGCGCACCCTTACTTCCATGGGAATCGTCTACAAAAAAATGGGAGAGTTCAACAAATCGCTCACCCATTTTGAGCTGGCCCAACACTCTATCAATAGTAAAATCTTCCGCAAACTGCAGCAAACGATCAATCACGAAATTGGCGACGTTGCCGGTGTTGATGTGGATATCGTTCTCGATCACACCAATCGTATGGTTTATGAAAGAAATTTAGGACCCATTGATTTCAAACACCGTTTTATTCTTCTAGAAATTCTTTTCTTGCTCGCACAACATCCAGGGGACTACTACGACAAAGAGGGATTGGCCAAGTCCATATGGAGAGATGAGTACAATCCCCTTGTTCACGATAAACTCATCTATACAAGTGTTAGTCGCCTCCGTAAACTCATTGAGCCCAGAAAAAACAAACGCAGCTATATCATTCGTGGACCAAGCGGTTACGCCTTTAATCCAAAAATCAAAGTGCGTCTGCATAAAGATAACGAACTCGATACCAAAGGTAACATCTACGGCATCGAGATCAGTACCCCAGCATAACAATAATAGGATTACAGTAGATTATGAAAGCTCTTCTTTTAATCCTCTTTTTAATTCTTACGGCCACCATGGAAGCTGCAATGGCCACTGCTAAAAATAGTGCCAGCGAAAACGTCATCACCTCCGATATTGCTGTCTTTAAGTTCTCCGACAAGATCTTTTTCTTAAGCGATACCGAAAAGATCGCCACCCAGCTTACTCTCTTTCGCTGTTTACGGCCTAATGCTCTCCTTCTTGGAAAATTTTCGGATCTCTTTCAAGACCCCATCCCTAAAGTAAACTTAGAAAATATCTCTTCCTATGCCCTTTACTTTGATCGTTTAGCACGTATTTTAAAGCTTACCAAACACCTTGAAAGCAAAAACGAAACCTCCTCATTCTCTAGTGAAGAAATTTTGACCAAATCAAAGCTCAAAGGGTGTGAAGGGTTGAAAAACTTAAATCCAAAAGAGCTACGGCCCTACCTAAAAGCAGAGGATTATTTGCAAGAAAAGCTCCACCCCTCACTCTTTTTGGTTTCAGAGATGGAAGTAAGCCTCTTCCTCTCAAAAAATCCTGGGCCGGATAAAGAAAAGGCAAAACTGCTTCTTCATGATAAAAAAGTTGAAGAGTCGATCAATAGCATGGTCAATACGTTAAATCGCCAAATCCCTGCCGAATTTTTATGGAAATAAGCTTAAACACTCACCACTCCCCCGCCTTTCCTTGTGAACTTCAGCAGGCCATCCTAGCTCTTGACCAAGAGATGGATCACTATTGTTGGTCCATAAAATCGTGGCAAACGCTCTTTCATGAACAAGGAGAAAACTACACGCTCTTTACTCTTACTAAAGAGCATACACTCGTCTCCATGGCCCTCTTTTTTACTCTCGCTAACGACAAGGTGGCCCACCTCTTAAAAATCGTCACCTCTAGCAAGCAGCAAGGACAAGGGCATGCCAAAAGAGTGCTCACTTTCGCCATGAAACAGCTGCTCTACTACGATTTTCCACAAATTTATCTCGAAGTAGGGGCCAATAACAGTGCCGCTATCTCCCTCTATCAAAAGCTCCATTTCCGCACTCTTCACCGCAAAAAAAGTTTCTACTCTCATGGTGAGGATGCTGTTATCATGTTCTACCCATGATCCCCTAAAAAGTGCATCGCTTCTAAATTCTTTGTGCTCTTTTTTTGCGATTGCCATTCTCTTCTTCTTTTGATAGATGACTAAAGTGCCCTTCACGTTGCACTTCATTGCATGCATGCGCTTATTCTCATTTGCCTTAATCAGCATCACATTGAGAGGTTCTATGGTTCTCTTCAAACAATGAAGCGTGAAGAGGGGCAATGGGTATTGTTTGAAGTAAAGTAAGCTTATTACGGTGGTTTAACTTAGGAAGGGTAGATTGCAATGGAAAAAGAGTTGCTCACTGAAAAGTTTTGGAACATCTGCCAAGAGGTGGCCCAAAAGCTTGGACTTATCCTCTACGATCTAGAGTATAAGGGGCAGCGCCCTCCCACCTTACGCATCTTTATTTTAAATGAACAGACTGATGCTGCTACGCTAGATGAGTGTTCAAGTTTTGATCATGAACTCACACCTATCTTTGAAGCCAGCGACTTTGTTGATGAAGGAATGGTGTTAGAGGTCTCCTCACCTGGCATCTATCGCGTTTTAAAAACGCGCTTCCACTATGATCGTGCTCTTGGTAAAATTGTTAAGCTCAAAATCAAAAAGGGCAACACATTACGAGGGGTACTCCAAAGCACTAGTGAGCAAGGGATTGTCATAAAAAGTGGGGGGCAAGAGTGGAGTGCCACCTACGAAGAGATCGCTAAGGGCAATCTTGATCCAGATTTGAAGTTTTAAAAGAAGAATATAGTAACTGTAACAGATAACCGAGGGACTTCGATGAGTTTTAGAGAATTAGGAAGAATCATTGACCAACTGGTAAAAGATCGGGGGATCAGGCGTGAAGTGATTATCTCTGCCATAGAGCAAGCATTCTTAGTTACCGCCAAACGCAAGTTTGGAATTCAAGGTGAGTATGAAGCTAAATATAACGAGCGTGATGATGATATTGAGATCTTTCAATATAAAAACGTTGTAACCAATGTGAAAGATCCTATCCTAGAAATCTCTCTGGAAGAGGCAAAAACTCTCGATGAGAACTCTGAGATTGGCGACCAACTAGGATTAAAAATCGAAAACCCCGGATTTACCCGCGTCGATGTACAAACAGTGAAACAGATTATTTTACAAAAAGTCCGAGATGCCGAACGGGAAATTCTTTTTAAAGAGTTCAAGCACCGTGAAGGCGAATTAGTCACGGGCATTGTAAGGCGGCAAGAGCGCGGAAATTATATTATTGACCTAGGGAAAGCAGAGGCCATCTTAGGCAAGCGTGAAACCATCCCTGGGGAGGATTTCAAACCAGGTGATCGTGTGCAGGCCTATCTTGCCGAAGTCATCATGACCAATCGCGGTCCAGAGATTTGCCTCTCAAGAACCTCTCCTATGTTTTTGGTTAAACTTTTTGAAATCGAAGTTCCGGAAATTCCCGAAGGCACAATTGAGATTAAGTCGGCAGCAAGAGAGCCAGGCCATCGCGCCAAGATTGCTGTCTATACTCAAGATAAAGAGGTCGATCCAGTAGGTGCTTGCGTGGGCATGCGCGGAAGTCGCGTACAAAATATTGTCAATGAATTGCAAGGGGAAAAGATCGATATTGTGAAGTGGTCTCCCGATATTGAAACCTTTGTTCGTTCAGCACTTGCCCCAGCAGAGATCACCTCGATCATTGAAGGCAACGAAGTGAACACCATGGATGTGATTGTTGAGGATAACCAGCTCTCCCTGGCCATCGGCAAGCGTGGGCAAAATGTGCGCCTGGCGGCCATCTTAACGGGGCGAAAAGTTAACATTATCTCCAAAAGTAAGTTGCAAGAGAAGATTAAACGCGGGCTAGAAAACCTGGTACAATTAAACTCTGTTTCAGAATCTACTGCACAAATGCTTATCAATAACGGTTATATGTGTATTGATGAACTCAGAAGCATCAGCATTCCCGAGCTTACGAAAATGACCGGTGTCGATGCCGATGCCGCTGCTCGTATCCTCGATGAAGTCAATGTAGTAAGTCGTGAAGGCACCTTAAAAACTAACATTGATAGTGAGGAGGATATTATCTCTGCCTCTGCCGTTCCCGCAAGACAGGGAAGTGTTCAAAGTAATAAAGCATCTGGCATGGAAGAGAAGTCAAGCTCTGATAAGTTTTCTGAAGCAGAAAAACGCTTAAGGGAGGAACTGGCAGCATTTAAACTTAAGTAGGAACCGTAAGCGTGAGTGTAAGCAGCAACCTTAATAAAGAGTGAGTGAGGAAGGCAATGCCTAAAAAGATTTTTGAACTGGCAAATGAAATGTCCATAGGCGCACTAGACCTTGTCGAAAAGTTAAAATCCCTGGGTTTTAATGTGCGAAACCATATGAGTACACTTAGTGATGAAGAGATTGCTCTCTTCCTAGAGAAACTTAAAGGGTCGAACACCCCTGAAAAGAAAAAAAGCAGCAAAGTGGCCAAGAAAAAGGTCTCTATAGAGAAAGTAAGCACCCCAGTAACTGTTGATACTCAGGCGCAGTCATCTCACCCACCGCAAGGGCATGATGAGATAACTCCTGTGGCGCCATCACCAGGATCCACTACTACCACGACCAGAAAGAAGGCCATTGTTCGCAAGAAGGCACCTGGTTTATCGGCAGGACACGATGAAGGGGAACCCCTCTCTCATCGCTACGGAGTGCTTGAAGAGGGAGAAGAAGAGGAAAAAGTGGGTACCTTACTTCAAAGCGAAGAAGATTTTGAAACGCCCCCCCCTCGCCCAATGACCGGTGCTGATGAAAAAGAGAGCAGTGAAGAGCTATTCGCAGAGAGCAGTGATCACTCGCATCCTCCAGTAGAAGCACAGGAAAGCAAGCGTGAACACGAAGAAAAAGAAAAAGAAAAAGAAGAGAAGGAAGTTACTGCTGCAACCACTATTCAAGAGGAGAGTCAAGCTTCAACTAGTGAGCGGGCACCGCTTGAAGCCACTAGCACTGCAACCATGAGCACGCCAATAAACAAAGAAAAAGAAAAAGATGAGATAGAACGCCCCAGAGGATTACGAGTGGTCTATAGGCCGACACCACCAACGCCAACAGCACCAGCTGCTGCCCCTACTAAAAAAGTGGAAGCGGTTGTTACGCCCACTCCTGCTGCAGAAACAAAAACCAAAGCTCCTCCAAAAGAAAAGGAGAAGATTTACTACGAAGAGAAAATGCACACATTCACTCCAGTCTATATTCCACCGAAAAAAAGCGAAGTCACCGAAGCACCAAAAAGCCGCACAGCTGCCCCTGCGACCAGCAGCACACCACGCCGAGATGTTGTCCGCAGGCCACATTCGCAAACAGCAGCAGCTAATGCATCGTCGCCGTCTTCATCATCAACTCATCCAGGAAGTGGAAGCACCACTGGCGGTGGAGTTAGAAGCACTGTCAAGCGCACTACTCTACCCCCTGGATCACCATCAACACATCCAGAGACAGTGCCTCCTACAGAGGAGTTTACAGAAGAGCAAATTGCAGCTCGCAAGAAGTCCCAACACGCCTCTGCTGCATCTGCTTTGGCGGCGGCAAAGGCAGCAAAGGCAACTAAAGCACGCGACATCACTCTGATGCGTGCCGAAGAGGAACTCAAATCTTACAGCATTGGACTTGTAGGCAAAGTTGTCTACTCCCCAGTAGGAAGAAAAAAAGTGTACACAGGACCAACTAAAGAGACTAAGATCACAGCGCTCAAAGACTCGAAAAGAGTCATTAATGTGCATAATGGATTAACGGCCGAAGAGCTAGCACAAAAACTGAGCATAAAGTTTGAAGACCTGAGAGATCAATGCCTCGATTTAAATTTATTAATTCGCGCAAATGACTACTTCGGGATCAAGCTCTTAAGTGATATTGCAGGACTCTTTAAATATCGTATTGAGGATATATCCTTTAAAGAAGAAGACATCTTAGAGCAAGGAAACACCGAAAAAGAAGTAGCCGATGTAGAAACAAAGATAGCATCAGCAGCAACACCAAAATCAGAATCAGAATCAGAATCATCAGCGAATAAAAAAGCAGCTGCTCCTACCAAGACTAAGTCAGCATCTCTCCATCCTCATCGCGCGCCTGTGGTTACTATCATGGGCCACGTTGATCATGGAAAAACTACTCTGCTCGATTACATTCGAAAGACCAAAGTGGCCCAAGGAGAAGCGGGAGGAATCACCCAACATGTGGCGGCCTATGTTGTACAAGTGGGCGAACAAAAAATCACCTTTATCGATACTCCAGGACACGCTGCCTTTGGGGCAATCCGCGAGCGCGGGGCCAAACTTACCGACATCGTCGTCTTAGTGGTGGCAGCAGATGATGGCGTGATGCCACAAACCAAAGAGTCGATTAAATTTTGTAAAGAAAATGAGGTTCCTATCATTGTTGCTATCAACAAAGTAGATAAGGAGAATTTGAATTTTGATCGTATAAAAAATGAGCTGCTTGAATTTGCTCTCACCCCAGAAGAGTGGGGTGGTGAAACTCAATATGTTCCCGTCTCCGGCCTTAAGGGAATTGGCATCGATTCACTGCTTGAAGGCATTCTCCTACAAGCTGAGATCATGGAGTTAAATGCCCCTACCAAAGGTAACGCAATAGGCACCGTGATTGAATCAAAAATGGAGCAAGGGCGTGGAGCTTTGGTCACTACACTGATTAAGAGTGGAACGCTTCGACGAGGTGACTACGTGGTCACTGGAGAGAATTCAGGTCGTGTACGTGGCCTCCTTGATCATAGAGGAGAGTCTTTAAACGAAGCAGGGCCATCTACCCCAGTGATCATCTTAGGCCTTGATGGCACTCCTCAACCAGGAGAGAGTTTAAACGTTGTGAAGAACGAGCGTGAGGCCAAGAAAATTGTTGAGAATCGTATTACTATGCGTAGAGAACGTGGGCAACTACAAAAACCCAAAGTAAGTTTGGAAGACTTTCTTGCCTCCAAATCGGAATCCAAAGAGGAGAAAAAGATCCTTAAACTTATTGTACGCAGTGACGTTCAAGGCTCCTTCGAAGCAATCAAAGGTGCATTACAAAACCTGGGCAACCAAGAGGTGGGAATTGATATTATTGGCGGCGGCGTAGGCGCTATCTCTGATACAGATGTGCAGCTTGCAAGCTCTGCAGAGGGTTTTATCGTTGGCTTTAACGTAGGACCAACCACCACTGCTCGCCAAATCTCAGAGTCACAAGGTGTAGACATTAAAACTTATCGTATTATTTATGAACTCATCGATGAGGTAAAGCTTGCACTTGAAGGACTACTTACTCCACTACGGATTGAAAAGTATATTGGCCGTGTTGAGGTGAGAAACGTCTTTACCGTACCAAAGATTGGTATGATTGCTGGCTCCTCTGTGGTTGATGGCAAAGTTGAACGCGGCTGTAACATTCGTGTGCTCCGTGACGGTAAGATCATTCACGAAGGAAAGCTCTCCTCACTGAAACGCTTTAAAGATGATGTAAAAGAAGTTAAGAATGGCCACGAATGTGGTATCTCCGTTGACACCTACGATAAGGTTCAAATCGGCGATATCTTAGAGGCCTATACACTAGAAGAAAAAAAACGTACGCTTGAAGGAACTGCAAACAATGGCAACTCATAATAGTAGTACCAAAGGTGCTGGCCGTACCAAAGGTGGCAGTAAAAATGCTAGCGCCAGCAGCGTTAGTAGTAAATTTAAAAAGCAAAAGTACGAAGAGGAGTTGATGCAAATCATCAGCTCCTTCCTTCGCAAATCGCTCTCAGATCAAAGGCTCACCTTTGTCTCGATTACCAAGATCGAATTAAACAACGATTACTCCGAGGCAAAGGTGTACTGGGACACTTTTGATACCAGCAAACGAGGAGATGCCAAAAGTGCGATTAGCGGTATTGCTAGTCGTGTGCGCCACCACCTGGCCCAAGAACTCTCAGTGCGACAAGTCCCTATGGTTAAATTCATCTACGACGCCCAGTACGATGCCGAACAAAAGATCGCAGTGCTACTCGACCGTGCACGCTCATCAGGTGCTGATGAGTGAATATAAGCTTCTCCCTCCAAGCATTTTTATCGTCGATAAGCCTAAAGGACTAAGCTCGTTCGATATCATTAGGCAATTCAAAAAGAGTATTCCCCTTACTAAAGACAAGATTGGTCACCTGGGAACGCTTGATCCCTTTGCCACAGGGATGCTGCTTATCGCCTGCAGTGGGGCCGCTCGTCTAAGCGACTACACCCACCAATTTTTTTCCAAAAGCTATCACGCTCTTGGACTGCTTGGCGTTACCACTCCTAGTGGTGATCCAACGACAGCAATCAGCAGTTATGAAAATTTCTCTTTTCCCTCGCACCCTCATGTAATCTCTCTATTAAATGAAAAGTTACAGAACCACTTTCTTGGCGAATATATGCAATCCCCCCACTCCTTTTCTGCCGCCAAATTTCAAGGCCGTGCACTCTACAAGTGGGCACGCGAAGGCAAGTTGCTCACCAAAGAGGAGAAGCGGCGAGAGATCCTAAATCTTGAGGTGAAGTCAATCTTTAAGGCAAGCCTTGCCGACTATTTCCCCGAGGTAGCAGAGGCAGATGCCAGCATGGCGCCCACCATCTATGCGATCGAATTTACCGCTACTGTGAGTTCTGGCACCTACATCCGCAGCCTCTTTGCCGACATCGCAAAAAGTTTAAATACCATTGGCACTTTAGTCGAGCTGAAACGAACAGCGATTGGTCACCTCTCTCTTGAAGGCAGCAGTCATAAAATTGTCACCCCCTTGCGGCCATCACCATCCACTGTAGAAAACAGACTCTCTCCTAGTGAACTACTCCCACTACCCTCTATTGATCTTTGTGGAGTTTCGCTTAAGCAATACACGAATGGTATGCCTATCCCCCTTGAAAATTTGCAAGTAGAGACTTCCCTTTTCTCACAATACCAATCATACTATCAGGTAGATCCTGATGGATTAACATGGATATATGACACTAATACCGCGCCAACATTGATTGGTCTTGGAGTATTACAAAAGAATCTTCTTACCCCTTTAATCAATTGGAGTGCAAGACTTAAAAGGTGACAGGATAGTTCGATGAACTCAAAACAAAAAATCACATTACTCCCTCTGATAAGCGACCTCCTCATTATTCTTTATACCTGGTGTTTTTTTTATCCGACGATCCCGACTATTGTTGAAAAATTTATAAGCGAACATAATGAAGAGCTTGCCACGCTTGAAGAATCTGCTTTACAAGCTCTAAAGGCAGATCTCCTCTCTAAATCACAGTTAACCTACATTATTATGATCGTCCTTTTGGGAAGTTTTCACCTGTTTACCTACTACTCTTATTATAGTGAAAGCTCACAGTGGAGCAAGCGTTACATCTTTTTATTATCTGTAAGTGGAGTTGTGCTCTCTTGCATCTTCTTTCCCATTGCTCTCTATCACCAAGAGTTTACCATACTCTGGTTACTCCCTATTCCACTGCTCTATTTTTTGACAACCAAAGAGATGCTCGCACTTAAAAAATCGGAGCAATAAAGTGAGCACTACGATCATCCGCCAAAGGTATCTCAATGAGAGGATCGTTTAAGGCCCATTTTGGGGCCATTCGTGCTCGCCCATGCAGCATCTGCTTTCCAGAGAGCGCTAATAAAAAGGAGGCAAAGGCCTTAGGATTTTTTACCATAGTCTCAATATCGTGCTGGTAAATAAAAATTTTAAGCTTCCTCTCGATCTCCTCAATAATTTTCAAACGAGCGTTTGCACCTAGTTCCAAGTGACAAAGTTCACGTACCCTTTGTAAAGGAATCATCTGCACACGCAGTAACTCTAAAAGCACTACACTCGCATGACTCTCATACCATGCAATCTCTTGTAAACTATAGCGCTTCCAGTATTGATACTTAAAAAGTTTCATCAGTGAAGTAGCACCAAAAGAATCGTAAGCACTTTGAAAGAGCGAGAGCATCTGATCGTAATAGTTTCCCCAAAGCCAAAGATCAATGGGACGATTCCAATAGGGAGCAATCCCGCGTTTTAGACGCCGCTTGAAAGCGCGCGAGAGGATATGCTGATCACTCAATTTATCCCACACCTGCTGATCACTCCAAATTAAATCGTCTTGATTGCGATCCCTTTCATACGCTTTGGGATTTTTGTTGTAGCGCTGGTGATCGCTCTCTAACATTTTCGCAATCACCTCTCGCAAACTCACTACTTCGCTAACTGGGCACACCTCCTCTCCTTTACAGAGAAGATGGCAACTTTGACAAAAGGGCAGTGATAATGGAATGTCCGCGACCACCATTTTGCATTGGTGCTTACTCGCCCACCTTCTCATCATCTCATCACTACTCTCTCCATCTTGCTCCTCCTCTTTTAATGCGGTAAGCGAAGATAAAAACCAGCGATCCATCTCTTGGAAATGCTCTAAGAGTACAAGATAAAAATTTTCGTGTCTTCCCCCAGACAAACTCAGACCGGCAACTTTGTTTCTTTCCACGGTCTACTCTTTTCCTTTGTTGTTCTTGGTTAAATTAAAGCAGAGGCAAAGCAATCTTAAAATCGAGCCGCTGCATGCGATGGCGTTTAATCGTTTCGAGAAGTCCCTTTTGCACTCCCCTCTCATGCAACAGTAAAAAACATCCACCACCACCGGCCCCACACACCTTCATGCCTAAGATTTTATCGCTGCCAAACTCTGTTCGAAGTTCACTATAAAGTTCCGCCATCTCTTTAATCACAATGCCGGAAGCGGCCCCTTTGCGCAGCTCCCCCTCTTCGGCAATCGCCAATAAGAGATCGTGATAGCGCCCCTCTTTGATCGCATTAAAACCTTCATAGCTACAATTGGCAATGGCCTGTAAGCGCATACGAATGCTCGCGCTCTTATCGCTCTCCTCTCTCTTATCAAAGAAGGACTTATACACCTCCCAATTATTAATTCCAGAGTTTCGAGAGATACCCGAATAGACCAAGGTGATATGCTCTTCTAAAAACTGTTTAAGCTTTGGTGAATACGCTTGTACCACCTTTACACTTCCAGGAAGCGGGATCAAGGACAAGACACCTCCATAGAGTGCAGGATAGTAATCTTGATATCCAGCAGGGCCTGCAACCAAAATCCGACTCTCGAGGGCCTTAACCACTTCCACTGCCTTGGCAATCTCACTATCACTCTTGATCGCTTTTCCACAATACTTTGCAAGCGCCCGATAAAGTGTTGCCCCCATGGCGGAAGAACCACCAAGCCCTGTCCCTGCAGGGATCGCCGACTTCACCTCGATCTTACAATTTTTGATCTTTTCAAAAGGAAAGGTCTTGATAATCTCTACAAGAAATTTTAGTTTTCCAAAACGATCACCCTCCTCTTCCTCGTAAAAGAGCGATCGATTCCAAAGTGATTTTGTCAGCATCAATTGGTGATCGTAATCTTTGGATATAAGTGTAACTGCATCTTCACTTTTGTGCTTGCATGCGCTCAGCTTCACCTCGACCTTTAGTGAAGTTGCCAAATTGATAGTCACCACATTGGATAAGATGAGCGAGATGGGATAGAGATCAATGGTTCCCCCCAAAAGATCTACGCGCACACTTCCTGTTTCTTTAAAACTCTTGCTTGTAGTCTTGCTTTTCATACTAATGTGCCTGCTCTCCTTCTCTACTACTACGAAGAGAGGAGACCTTCGGTGGCAAGAGGGAGTAGATATCGCTTAGTTCATCCTTGTGTGGAAGCAGGTCCTCCTCTGCTGGATTATAGTCGTGATGCGCCCGGCATCTAGCAGCATACGACTCCTTGGCCCCAACCACGACTTGTGCTTCACTCTCAATCAATCGCTGCGTGCGTGTAGCAATCCCTCCACAAATAGTGCAGATGGCGTGCACTTTCACAATCTCATCAGCGAGTGCTAATAAGATGGGCATTGGCCCAAAAGGTATGCCTCGATAATCAAGATCAAGGCCGGCACAAATCACACGATAACCACGGCAGGTGAGCTTCTTGACCACAGGGATAATATCCTCTCCTAAAAACTGCACCTCATCGATGGCAACAATGCGAGTAGAGTCGTAAAGCTTTTGAAAAATCTCTATAGCACTCTTAATGGGCGTTGCACTTAGCGATTGCGCTGAGTGACTAACCACATCGCTATCATCGTAACGAGTATCCATGGCATGCCGAAACACTTGCACCTTCACTCGTGCAATCTGTGCCCGTCTTACCCTGCGAATTAACTCTTCTGTCTTTCCAGAAAACATCGGGCCTGCAATCACCTCTAAATGGCCTGCAGAAAAATTATGAAAACTTGGAATATTTGGCATAAAATCCCCTTGCTCGATTCTCATTTTTGCAACTATTGTTTCAAAAAGTGATGATAATGACAATAGCTATCCTCTTTACGTCTTGGTTCACCTTTTGGTTCACGTTTACAGGTAAAGGGACGCTGCAAAGTCATTATTTTGCTTTAGAGTTATCGCTCGCTTTCTCGCGATTTTCATTACCATTACGAAAGATCAAATGCACTGGCGTGTTGGAAAAAGAGAAGTGTTCGCGTACACCATTAGAGAGGTAGCGACGATAGTGCTCGGGAATGTCACGAACATAGTTGGAGAAGATCAAAATGGTTGGCGGTGCCATCTTCACCACGGAGGCGTACTTGACCTTTAAAAGACCAGTTCTAAAACGACTACTTTTCTTCTTTTTATCTCCCTTACCCACTCTAACCTTCATACCCAGTGGCTTACGCTCCAGCAACTCTTGCAACGCTTGATTTAATCGCCCTGTCGAAATCTTCTGCCTACGCACTAGGATGGTTTCACGGATCACCTTCTTCAACTCTCCCGCATAGCGGCCCGTCTTCGCCGACAACGGCAGCAGCTTAACATAGCTCCAAGGAAAACGGCAGCGCTGCTCCTCTTGCCACTTCTTCCACTCACTATGATCACGCTCAATTTTTGAGATAAGGTCGATCTTATTTAAAATCAAAATCAGCGATTTTCCCTTTTCTATGGCAATCTCTGCTAACCGCTTATCGTGGTGACTAATTCCCACCACAGCATCCACTAAGAGTAAAACGATATCGGAGTTTGCCACCACTTTGAGTGCACGCAATACCGATTCCACTTCTAGTCCTACATTCACTTCGCGTTGCCTACGAATCCCAGCGGTATCCACAATCTTTACCGAATACCAGCGATTGCCTTCACTTTCATTTTCATTTTCATCTGGGCCTTCGCTTGCTTTTACAAACTCCTCTCCAAGCTTAGAAGGATCTTCAAAATAGAGATCAAAAAATCCCTCGACCGGATCCCTTGTGGTGCCAGGAATATCGCTTACAAGCGCGCGTTCACTTTCCAGCAAACGATTAAGCAGTGTCGATTTTCCAGAGTTAGGAGCACCAATGATTGCTAAGTTTGCCACTACCCGTGAACTTGGAGTAAGTGAATGCATGGGTTGCATTTTCTCACTGGCATCATGCTCGATCAAAAACTCTTGCAGCCTCTGCTTTAGCGCCTCTGTTCCTAATCCATGGGCCGCAGAGGTGGAGAGCAAATTTTCCCGTTTGGGTGCAAGTGACCAAAAATCGTGCTCTAATCCTGCTTGCTTTTCACTATCGCACTTATTAACTACGACAATGAACTCCTTTCCAAAAGAGTGGATCATGCGCGAGAACTCCAGGTCTGAAGGCATCGGTCCCTCTCGTCCATCCACTACCAAGACGATAAGATCAGCGGTAGCAATAATCTTTTCATTCTTCTCTTTAACTAAACTCCAAAAGGCCTCTAACTTTTCCTGCTTGGTTCTTACCTCGTCAGGAATACTCATGGTAAGCTCGGGAAAAAAGCCTCCCGTGTCCACTAAAAAAGCATCACGTGCACTCTCTGCGCGCATCTCATCGAGATTGATCGCTCCATAGCGCACATCACGAGTCACTCCCGGAGTATCACAGGTGATCGCCAGGTCTTGCTTGCGCATTAAGCGATTAAAAAGGGTGCTCTTGCCTACGTTTGGCCTACCAATTAAAACAATCAAGGGTATTTTCTGATTCATTTTTTTCTCCACTTAAAGAACTTAAACGTGTCGAACATGTTCTACTTGCCCGCCCTCTCGTTTTCTCCACACGCGAATCGAATCTTTGGCCCGCCTTAACCCTACTTGTTCTAAGACGTTATTGTTTCGAAACCAACGAGGAATCACCTTCACATGCAAATTAAGATAAACTTTACCACCAAGTAAACTTTCTATGCGCGTCCGTGCTTTAGTCCCAATGTCCTTAATCACGGCCCCCCCCTTGCCCACAACAATTCCTCGCTGTGAAGGACGATTGACCACAATAGTGGCATCAATATGTACGGCAATCTTTGCATCCTTCTCGTCTCGAAAATCCTCAAAACGGTCAATGACTACCGCCAACTCATAAGGAACCTCTTCATGCAGAAGCATAAATGCTTGCTCACGAATGTATTCGCAAACAAAGAAGCGCTCATTTTTATTAGACATACTACCATCGGGGTAGGTGTGAGCAGCACTCGGGGCCCGATCGTAAATTTCTGAGGTGAGTTCATGAACACCATCACCAGTAAGCGCACTCACAAAGAAAAACTTCTCCACCTTACCAGGAAAAAAGGCCGCTACCTCTTGAGTGAATACCTCTTTCATCCCCTCCATACCCACAAGATCACTCTTGTTAAATACCACCCATAAGTTAGCGGTTACTATTGAACGCAAATCCTCTCGCTCCGACTTTAATTGACTGCGAAGCCAAGTGCGCTGATCGATGCTTAGTCCTTGAGGAATCGTGACTAGATTAAATTTATCCGCAAAGATCGCCAATTGATGCCCAATGTTTTTAGTAGCATCGATAATTAAGAGGTTGATATCGGTGCGAGTAGGAGCATCAAGAGACTCTTGATTCATACGGCGATTGAGCTCTTGAGCAGAGTTGTGTAGTCCGGGAGTATCTACTAAGATCACCTCTACACGATCAATATGATAGACACAATGAAATTGATTACGCGTGGTTTGTGCTTTTGCCGTCACGGCCGAGAGGTCGTGTCCTAGCAGATAATTGATAAGTGAACTCTTACCAACATTGGGCTCTCCTAATACACCAACCGTAATCGAGCGATTGTCTGGATGTTGATCACAAATTAACATGGGGTTCTCCTTTCTTTTGTTCTTTTGTCTTTAGATCCTATTATATAATTTATTTTCCAAAGCATACTTTGCAAGTTTGCGATAGGCCTTCTTCTTAGAATTCTCAGTTACCACTGCCACCTCTTTCCCAAAAAGGTGCAAGGAGACTGTAAACGGGGGAAGTTCTGCTACAACTTTATATTCTGGCAAACACTTATACACCATCATTTGCTCTTGTAAGCGTGAGATCACATCATAATCTTCCAACAGACGCTCATCAAAAATAGTAATTATCTTTTCTTGTTCTAAGCGATCTAAAAAGCTCACCATCTTCTTTGCACAAAGATTAAAATCTCCCTCTAAATCAAAATATACCGCTGCCACAAAGGCCTCAAAGAGTTGCGCTAATACTCGCTCATTGAAATGGCCACCCTTTTTAATCTCTCCGCGTCCCATCAGTACCAGATGATCAAGGCACAAACTTTTGGCAAAAACTGCTAACGTTTGGGTGTTGACGATAGCACTTCTTAGTTTTGATAGCTCTCCCTCTCGTAATAAAGGAAAGCGTTTAAAAAGTTCAATAGAGATGAGCGTATTAAAAAGCGTGTCGCCCAGATACTCTAGTCGTTCATTATCTATTAAGGTTGAAAAAATTTTTCCTCGTCCATCATTGATAAAAGAACGATGAGTAAGTGCTTGTAAGAGCAGATGGTGATTTTTAAAGTGGTGCCCAAAGGAGTTTTCTAGGGCCTGCCACTTAGGACTTTCCAGAAGTGCATTTAAAAATGTTTCGAGTGAGTGTTCTTTACTACTACTATTACTACGATGGTAAGACCCCTTTGTCTTTGCAAATAAAATTTCACATATATTGCCTAAGCTAGAAGCAATGAAGGTCATCGTAGTATCTCACTCTAAACATTATTCAATTGTTAAGGTTCTCATTAATATATAACTGAAAATGACTTTTATCACTTTGAACCATTACTTTTCAAGCCCCTACTGCATTTTTTTCTGCAACTTTTTACCAATGCAGCGAATTTTCATCTGTAAGCGTTGGTTTTATTTATATTTTATGCAAAGTATTGTGTTGTCGAAGTGAACGCAGTTCGAGTAACATGGCCCTCTAAATTAGGATTAGTGTTAAGAAGGGTTGTTCGATAGGAAGTTATAAAGGGTAATCGTATGACAGTTGACCTGAACTCACGTGGCTCCTTCGATCTAGCGAAGCTGCAAGAGGATTTTTTCCTCTCTCTTGTCAGTGCTAGCAAAAGCGTGAACACCGTCAAGAACTATCGTACCGATCTCAATTGCTTCAATCAATTTCTTTCGCTCAAAAAAGTGGATGGCATTTGCGATCTTAACGATTTTAATCTGACCAAGGTTCATGAGTATGCAAGTTTTCTTGAGGAAAAGTACACATCAACCAACTCGCGTCGCCGGCGAGTACAGACACTTCGAATCTTCTTTGATTATCTTCTTGGACGGAATATTATCAAAGAAAACCCGGTGAAAAAAATCTCTCCTTGTCCAAAATTTTTGGACATTCCACGTCCGGTTTTAATTGATCACATTCAAACACTTTGGGATCACTTGCTAAATGAGAGTAAAAACCCCTCTCCCTTCCCAGCACTGCTTTCCCAAAGAAATCTTTTGATTGTGATGCTCATTTACGGCTGTGGTCTTAAAGTCTCTGAACTCTCCATGCTACAAAAGCGACACATTCTGCTTGGAAAATCATCACGCGTAATGGTTACTCCTCTTCGTCGTGACCCCTACTCTATTCCACTACCAGAGGGGTTTGCCGATCTCTATAACCTCTTTCTTAAGAACTTAAGCAAGATTGTTAAAGAGCAAAAGCAGATCAAAGCAATCCGTATTGGCAAGGCATTAGAGGCGGCACAAGCTCTTAGTGCTAGCGATAGTAGTCATGAAGATCTTGAGAGTGAGGCGTCCTTACTCCTCTTCAATGCCAATCACTACCGTATTCTCTCAGCAGGACTCTCACCTCGCGGCCTAGAGATTATCTTTGAAGAGTTAAAGAAAAAGTTAAAGATTGAGATTACTCCAAAATCACTTCGTCAGGCCTGCATCTTTAAATGGTTGCATGCTAAACACCCAGAGAGTGATATCAAAGAGTGGTTAGGAGTTGCTCCCTCTTACTCTTTCAAACCTTACTTGGAGTTGGCCGATCAGTACCACTACCACGATCACTTCTTTGCAAAGCTTACGTATAAAGATTCATCAATTTCGTAATGAAAGCGCTTGTCACTCTCCTTGCGTCCCCAGGGATCGCTAAAGGAGAGTGAAATTGCTGCAAGTGCGGGCCAAGACCGCCAATCCTTATTACGCTCTATCACTCGCGCATCCGTCCCTGTATGTTCACGGTCCCCCACCACCGGATGTCCAATCATCTGCATATGCCGCCTAATTTGATGTAAGCGTCCACTGATAATTTTAATTTCTACCAGTGTAGTCATATCTGCACGCAGCTCTCTCACCTTATAGATACTCTTTGCAGACTTACCATCGAGAGGAAATGTGATCTCTCCTTCGCTCTGTTTAAGATGGCCATACACTAAAGCAAGGTAGCGCTTCTCCACCAAATTTTGCGACCACAGCATGGAGAGCCTGCGAGCAGCATCACGAGTGTAAGCAAAGACCATAAGACCAGAAACTTCGCGGTCGAGCCGATGAATCAAAAAAATCTCACGCTTTGTTTGCACCTCAAGATGGCGAAGCAGGGAGCAGTGATCACCATATTTTGTTCCTTGAGAGAGCACCCCTGATGCCTTAAACCAAACACAAAAGCGAGGGTTATCCTCTAAGACAAAACACTCATCGAGAGGAGCGCTCTTTTCCAAGAGATCTTGATCATAATAAAACTCAAAGGCATCACCAAAGGCAAGCAGTGTATCTGCACGGCGAACCCGCAAAAGCTCACGCCGTCCCTTTTTCTTCAGCCAAGCACCACCTGCAGTAAATACTTTTTTAATGACTACTTTGGAGATAGGAACTTTAGCGGCAATCACCTCGATCAATTTTTGTGAATCCTTCTCTGCATGCACACCCTTTACGCTGTAACTACTTTTTTTCAACCTTCACCTCATCTTGTGGACGCTTGCCCATCGGCAGGCCCGTATCGTGGTCGAGATGCCAACGATCGGTGATATACTCCTCTCTTTCGATGCGATAAAATTTAATATTTTCATCGAGCATATCCAGCCTGCGCATCAGGGCGTGTTGCAGCTTCACATTCTCACCCTTTTGCCAAAGCAGCCGATCGAGCGCCTCGCTCTTTTGTCGTTGTAACTCTGCCATTCGTTTATCGTACTCGGCCACTAGCTGCACACGATTTTGCTGATAAAAAGCGATATCGTTATTGACTGAGCTTAATTGCGAAAGCAGATCCTTGTGCTGCTTTAACAAAATATAACGATATTGGGAAGCGTATAAAACACGCTCTTTAAGCACTTCTGAACTCATATTCAGAGTACTACCAATGCGAAACACCTCGTTCTTCCCTTTGCAATCCTCTAAATCACGAATGTAGGCGGCGATATAGTAATCTTCAACATCGCGTATGAAGGCCTCACAAATATCGTCGGGATCATTGGGTGTAGCAAGATTAATCTTATCGCCAACTCGAAAAAATTTGGTGTTGTTATTCTCCACTTTTATCTTCACCACATTACCACTACGATCACGATCGCTCACCCGCCCATAAAATTTTTCATAATCGATCTTATAGTCCAAAAAAGAGTCCATATCGCGTGAGGCCACTCCACTCTCTGGAAGCACCGGAGAGACCACATCGGCCCAAAGTAGAGCTCCTGGGATCAAGTGGAAGAAAAAGAGAAAGAGTATCGTCGTTTTCATACTCTCATCATACTTCATCCCCCTCATAAACATAAAGATAGGAAGAGTTAGGAAGTTGTAGAGCAATTAACTTTGTTATATGCTCTCCTGGTTACTCTTTCATGAAAACACAAAAAAAGGGGATTTTTTTATGCAACTATTTATTGATACTGCCGATATTGAAGAGATTCGTTGTGCAAACGACTGGGGTATTATCGATGGTGTAACCACCAACCCTTCGCTGATGGCAAAGGTTGGTCGCACCACTGCTGCTGTGATTCGTGAAATCGTCTCCATCGTAGATGGCCCCATTTCCGCCGAGGTTCTAGCGACCGAGGCCAAAAGCATGATTGAAGAAGGAAGAATACTCTCGCAAATTCACAAAAACGTCGTCATTAAACTTCCAATGACAATAGAAGGCGTAAAGGCGCTCAACTGGTTTAGCAAAAATGGCATTAAAACCAACTTAACCCTTGTCTTCTCTCCCAATCAAGCGCTCCTTGCTGCCAAGTGTGGTGCAACCTACATCTCACCCTTTGTTGGCCGCTTAGATGACCATGGCCACGATGGCATGGAACTCATTCGTGAAATTCGCACAATCTTCGACAACTATGCTTTTACCACCAAAATTCTCTCGGCCTCCATTCGCTCCACACTCCACGTGCGTGAGGCCGCACTCGCTGCAAGCGATGTCGCAACCGTTCCCTTTAAAGTCTTAAAAGATCTCTACTCCCATCCTCTCACCGACCGTGGAGTTGAGGCCTTTACCAGCGATTATAAAAAAGTCACTACGAAATAAATCAACAACTCAAATACATAAAAAAGGATCTCTATTTATGCAAAACACTTACATCATCTCTGCCGACATCGAAGGAATTTCCGGCGTTGTCGACTCCAGCTACTCCAATAGCGATGGTAAACACTACTCCCTTGCATGCAAATATATGACCTCTGATATTAATGCCGTCGTCGAGGGCATTTTAGACTCCGATCCTGACGCAAAAATCGTCGTTCGCGACGCTCATGGCAGCGCCAACAATGTAGACCTCCTCTCTCTTCATCCCCGTGCTTACTTGATGCAAGGGTGGGGTACCAGTTTTTCTATGGTCGCACCTCTGGAAAAGAGTGTACGTGGAGTTTTCCTCGTCGGTTACCACGCAGGTGGTGGTAACTCCTGTGGTGTTCTCGCCCACACCTTCTCCAGTAACATTGCTGAAGTCAAAATCAACGGTGTCGTCGCAAACGAGGCCTCTCTTGCTGCTATCCATGCGGCCCACTACAGCGTCCCCATTGTCTTTCTAAGCGGCGACGATGAGGCGGTGTTAGAGGCAAACTACTTCTCAAAATCGAGCACAGCTTCCGCTCCTGTGCTTGTTACCGTTAAGAAAAGTTTTGCTCGAAACTCCGTGCTCTCACTCCCCCTGGCAGAGGCAAGCGCTCTTCTTCGCAAAGGTGCAAAAGAAGCAAGTGCAAAACTTTTACAAAAAAAGTTTGCACCCCTAAAAGTAAAGCTTCCTATCAGCTTCGAAATCAAACTCTACAATACTGGTTATCGTAAATCGCTCTACCAACACTTCTATGAACTCCTCTCCTTCGATAACACTCTTAAGTTTGATCCCCCAAATTATACCTTCCGTTTCAAAGAGACTACTGCACTCCGCGGAATTCAACGTTTCAATATGCTCGCAACACTCCTCTACAGTCTCAAAGATTAAAAAGACTAAAAAAAAAATTAATTTTTTTTTTGACTAATGATCCTCGAAAGAATATTGTTTCAACGTTACCGACATTGAATGCCCCTTTAGCTCAGACGGTAGAGCAAGGGACTGAAAATCCCTGTGTCCGTGGTTCAATTCCGCGAGGGGGCACCAAGTAAAAAAGCCATCTTCAATGATGGCTTTTTTTTTGCCAATTTTTAAAAAAAATCCTCAACAAGACATTGACCGAACAAACTCCTAATATATACAATGTATATACAACCTTCATCAGGAGTCACTTCCCGTGAATTTTGAGTGGAATGAATTAAAAGACCAAAGAAACTATAAAAAGCATGGCATCTTTTTTGCGGAAGCGGCCACTGCCTTATTTGACCCTCATGCCATCCAAATTCCTGATCATGATTCCGATCCCTCTGAGGAAAGGTTCATTGCCCTCGGATACTCGATAAAAAGTAGACTACTGATTGTCGTCTATACCATTCGCACATATGTGGGGAAAGAAGAGGTTTATAGAATCATCTCAGCTAGGAAAGCAACTAAAACGGAGCAAAAACAATATGAAAAGTAATTACGATTTTTCAAAAGGAAAGAGAGGCGCTATCGTTCCAAAAGGAACTAAAACCGCCGTTTATCTTCGATTAGACCCAAGAGCACTCTTATGGCTCCAAGAAAAAGCAGAAGAAGCTAAAGTTGGCTATCAAACATTCCTTAATCACTTTTTACTTGAACAGTGGGAAAAAGATAACGCCGCCAATGCTACAGTAGTCGAAGATCTTCAACTAATCGAGAAAGCGCTAAAACGCTTAAAGAAAAAAGTAGGCTAGATCACTTGTCTTCTTACAAAAGAGGTTCTTAATGTTCAGAATTATATTTATCTTCATTGGCTTTATAGGAATCACATCTTCCTTTGCGAACTCTGAGAATTGTGCAAATTTGAGTTTCAAGTCCTTGGTCGGAGCAGGAACTGTAGAATGGCATCAAATCGGTTGTGAAAAATACCATCTTACCTTTTTGGATCCTGAAGGCAATGCTTATGCTGAATCAGATACTATATTCTCTTCGGATTTTCATAATGCAATAGTAGACGACCAATATGAAAAATACACAAGCCTGCAGAGATGGATGTGGTCACGAGATAGACAGACGCTAATCCATGAAGCAGTGATTGACTCTTTAGACAAAAACACTCTGGAAAAAAAGTTCACTTCAATCTCAGAACTCATAATATTGACTCCAGACAAAAAAATCCAACGGGCCATGAATCAACTTATCAGAGTAGAAAAGAGCGACGGAAAAGTTACAGTTGAGCAAAAAAGCAAGACCGAACATTTTGACCGACTCTAGTTCGAGAATTTCCGCAATGGGGGGAGCATTAATTGGCTTCTCTTACGAATCATCAATAAGTTGGCCATCAAATTCTAGGATTGCGGTTCGATAATAGAATGCGAACGTGCACCAATTAAAAAAGCCATCATTATTGATGGCTTTTTTTTTGCCTATTTTATATTCTCACAAACCAACTCAATTTTAATTCTATCTGGATCTTCGAAAAAAAGGGCATAGCTGCTCCCACCAGCATAGGGATGGCGATCTTGGTACAAAATAGTCATTCCTCTCTCCTTTACTGCAATCGTAATTTTATCCACCTGCTCTTTTGAGTTAGCATAAAAAGCAAGATGATTTAGGCCACTTCGACAGCGATGGTACGAGGGGGTAAGATATTTTGCTTCAGTTTGAACAAAAACGATGTATGTTCCATTCGCTTTATAGCTCACTCCTTGATCCCATCTTTGATACTCTTGATATCCAAGTTGCTCACACAAAAACCATGACCAAAATCGGATTGAAGAAGATAAATTAGAAACATAGATCTCAATATGATGAAGCTGTCCTTGTGGCATCATGATTAGACCTCTCTAGCTACAGCTACCATTTTAGGCAGCAACCTTTAATATCACCTTTTTCTTAGGTAAATCAGCATAGCACTTTACATCTTCAAAACTTTTAGGAAAATCTAGATTAAATTCTGAAAGAAAGAAAAGACGGACGGCCAACTCGTTAACTGGTAATAATCTACGACTACCTTCATGCTCCCAATTCATTACAGCGTTATGAGTAACCCCTAACTGCTTACCAAATTCCACCATACTTAAGTGGCGCGCTGATCGCAATAATTTTACCTCTTTCCCTCGAAGAGGTAGTTTGTTTTCTAAAATATATTTTGCGGCCAACTCTTCCAAAAAACCTCTTTTAACTGCTAAAACATCTCCTGCCGCTGTATGCCTGATAGGAACATTTTTTATTACTAAGTACTCTAGTCCAGCAAAATTTTTAATTGTAGTGGTTTTCATTCTTCCTCCTCAAACATGGTAATAATCAAAGTTTCCCCATAATACTGACATGCCACTGTTATAACTCTCTCATCTAAAGCATAACCGACAAAATTATATGAATTTCTCTTCTCGTGATAATATTTTTCAAAATAAGTTCTACCAACATTCATCAAATCCCCTTCAAAAATGGATCTTTCATCCATCCTCTCCTCAGCATGAAGTATTAATGAAAAGTTTCCTTTCATCAGATCTCTGGCAATTTTATAAAAAACGGCCATTATCCTTCCTCCTCTGACATTAGTAATATAACATTACGTTAATTTAAACAACATAAGGTTATAATGTCAAAAGATTATTGCGCAGCCTTCCTTCTACTTAGTTCGAGGATTTCCGCAATGGGGGTAGTGTTAATTTACCTCACTCACGGGGAATCAATGATTTGAGCATCAAATTCCAGAATTGCAGTTCGATAATAGACTGCGAACGTGGATCAAGGCCATCTTCATTGATGGCTTTTTTTTGCCTTTTTTAAAACGATTGCATCAAGATCACCTTCTTAATTGGTTCCATCCACTTTTGAATTGGTTCTCCTTTGGGTGAGCAATTACTTTGCCAGTTATTGAGCGTCCAAAGATAAATATCGAGGGCCTTAAAGAGTAAAAAAAATTTCAATCGCTCTATAGATAAGTCTATTTGAGGGCAAACTTTATGATAACCTTCAATATACCAGTCAAAAAAAGGTCTTACCACATCCGCCGCATACCAATGGTAGATCGGTTCATCAAAATCAATGAAACTAATTTTTACAGCGCCACCTTGCTGCTCCATAAAAACATTTTCATCACGATGATCACCATGAGTAAGTCCACACTCGAAATGTCCCCGTAAAAATTTGGCAACTGTGCTCCCCAATCTTCAAAAACGACGAGAGGGAGAGTTTCCATACGAAGAATATTACCCTGAGCGCTGCTTATGGCATGGGATAAGAATCCAGATGAATGCTCTTCTACAAAATACCCAGCATTTGATTTTATAACCATTGGTGCTGAAATGTTATGCTCATAAAGAAATTTTTGAAAGAGAAGAGATGCCAAAATTCCATTTCTACTTCTAAGATCTTGATGTGTCATCTTTGAAAATATAAAAAAAGGTGAACACTCACTATCATAACACTCAAAGCGATATTGATAGATCAAGCTTCTGCAAGATTGGATTCCAACTCATGCTTCAACTGGCCTTTAGCAAAATTTTTTTTGCTCTCTTGAGATTGCTCTTTAGGTCATCAAAACATTTTGGAAACTCTACTTCAAGTTCTGAACAAAAAAATGCTCGCACGATCATCTCATTGATAGGAAGTAACCGTTTATCTCCCTCTTTTTCCCAGTGCATGACTGCATTAGCAGAGACTCCCAATGCCTTTCCTAGTTCTGCCATGCTCATTCTGGTTACTGATCGCAAAAGCTTGATCTCTTTTCCCCGAATAGGAATCTTTTGTTGCAAAATAAACTTTGCCGCCATTCGCTCTAACTTGCCATAGTTGACATCTATAACATCTCCATGTTTAGAACTTCTAATGGGAACATCTTTTATCGTCAAATACTCTAATCCCGCAAATTTTTTAAGATCTGTTTTTTTCATCAATCACCCTCCAAAAACATAGTTATGATCAGAGTTTCATTATCATAATCACAGGCCACAGTTACAACTCTCTCGTCTAAAGCATACCCTGTGAAATTATAAGATTCATGTTTCTTACTATAGAACTGATCAAAGCATGAAAGTCCAACATTAATGATATCTCCTTCAAAAATTGATCGGTCATCCATTCTCTCACGAGCATGAATTGTTAGTTTAAAATGCCCTCTGCGCAAATCTCTACGTATTTTCAAAAAAGTTGTCACAAGATGCCCTTTGATAACAATTTGTTACATTATAAAACATATTGTTATTCAAAACAATAAACTTATCTTCTATTACAGCGAACATAGCGATCTGCGACTAAAGTGCCACTGATCATGGAGGAGAATCGAGAAAAGAAAACACCTGTGCCTGGTGTCGAAAAAAAAAGAAATACCGCTGGTTCGAGAATTTCCGCAATAAGGGGAACATCAATAAACCTCGCTTATGAATAATCAATAATTTGACCATCAAATTCCAGAATTGCGGTTCGATAATAGACTGAAAATAATTTTTTCATCTCCTCTTATAACTGTCATCTTATATATTTTACTAAAAGTATTTAAACCATCCGGATTAATTACAACAACTCCATCAGCTTCAACTTTATCTGCATATATGTATTTCCCTCCTACACAGCATGGCACTTTTTCTAGCAATTTATCAAATACAGTAGTATCCGTTATCGCAATTTTTATACTTATAGAAGTAATGTCATCAACAAAAAAAACTTCATTTCCAGTAGCAATAATATAGCAAGAGACTAAACACATTTTTTAATCACCTGTAGGGACAGGTCCAGAATCAAGAGTTACTTGTAACTGCTCACACCCTTCAGCCATCTACCCTCTACCGGATGCTGAAAGTTGCTTAGCTAACAGCATTTGGTTGAGAGGTGAAGGTTGAGGGGTGTGAGCAGTTACTAAATTTTTTCATTTTTTTCCTCCTGAGATAATTCATTATATCAATAACCTTCGAGGAAGCATTACTATGAAAATGACAGGTATGAAATTCATGGGATAGGATCGTCAATAAAATTCCTATGAGAAATTAATGAGACAACTTTGGGGTTCAACTTTGAGGGCACCATGAAAATATTCATTGCTGCATTAAATATGTAGTGAATAAAATGGCGAGATTGTTGCATAAAAATCAATGATAGCGTTCAAAGGAGAAAATATGTCAAAAAAAGTTATTATTGTTGAACCACTCGGGCCAAAAACCAATGTGTTTGCTCAATACATGACACTACCCTTATTAGGGCCACTCTATTTAGGAACAATTCTAAAGCAGGCCGGTTTTGACGTTCTGATTCATAACGAGAATTTTTCTAAGAATAGCTTGTACACCAAGCAACTTACAGGAGATTTTCTTTTGCTAAGTCTGCTCACTCCTACCGTGGAACGAGGACATGCGATTGCTAAAATGTTTAAAAAAAACAATCCTCATGCAAAAGTCATCATTGGAGGCATTCATCCGACGCTGCTACCTAAAGAATCACTGGCGTTTGCTGATTTTGTGGTTCAAGGTGAGGCGGAAGAAATTATTGTTGATCTTTTGCGCTTTGGTTCTTCTCAACAGCTTATTAATACTGAACTGGTGAAAGACTTGAATAAAATTCCTTTCCCTGATTTTAATTTATTACATAATTACAAAGAAAATAGCATTTATCCTATTATTACCTCAAGAGGTTGCCCTTTCAATTGCAACTTCTGCTCTGTCACTAAAACCTTTGGCAAAGAATACCGAACAGTGGATCTTTATAAAACAGTAGAGGAGCTTTCGCTTACGAAGACCAAACATATCTTCTTTTATGATGATAATTTCACGGCCAATAAAACAAGAATTAAAAAGTTACTCACTCTCATGATAGAAAAAAAGATTAAAAAGACATGGGTTGCTCAAACCAGAACGGACATCGCCGATGATGAGGAGTTACTTCATTTGATGAAAGAGAGCGGTTGCCTTAAAGTATTCATGGGAATTGAATCTTTGAATGATTTGGTTCTACGGCAATACCGAAAAGCTCAAACTCAGGAGCAAATTGAAAAAAATATCAAAAAGATACATTCTCATGGAATTCAAATTCATGGAATGTTCATTTTCGGATCTGATTTTGATACACCAAAAACCTTCCATGATACTGTGAGTTTTTGTCAAAAAAACAAAATGGAAACTGTTCAATACCTGGCCCTAACCCCTTTTCCAGGGACTCAACTTTATAATGACATGGAAAGCGGCAATAGACTGATTCACCGGCAGTGGGCATACTACGATACTCTCCATGTCGTCTTCAAACCACGATTTATCTCTGCGCTCGATTTGCAAAATAAAATTATTGCTGCCTTCGAAGACTTCTATTCTTTGGTTTTCATTCTTAGAGGATTATTAACAAGCACAATGAAGTTCGGCAATAAGGTATCTAATCTCATCACCCGCTTGTTTGCTAGAACCATTATTGGCCATTGGAAAAAGCAAAATAGTGATTATCTGAAATACTTGGCCAATATAGCGCCTGACCCTAGGAAGAGCGTTCCTAATTGAGTTTTTCCTGGCCAAAGAGTAAATTTTATTTTTTTATTTTAACTAGAAGTATGAAACTAGCTTGAAATTGAATTGCGGTGAAAAGGAGACATGAAGATGCGAGATAAATTCTCATCGCTATGGCAGAAGTATTTTGGAAAGGCCGAGATGCCAATCTATTTTTATTTTACTGATGAACCCAATGGTATCGATATTGTAGCGACCTCCAAAGAGCATGTGTGCCTGATCGCCACGCTTCACAAAGTCCGTAAAGGAAAAGCAATTGCTTTTGGCAAGGATTCATTTGGATGCTTTGGAGGAAAGAAATTTTTTGGTTTCAGTAGCGATATTCGACCTGGATTTGAACATTTTCTCTCTTGTGGTATTCCTGGACAGATAGAAGGCGAACGCTACAAAAAAAATCCAGAAATTGTAAAGGCCTGGCAAATGAAAGCACCAACTTTTCAGGCGCCAAAGCAATTCATTGCCTTTAAACCATGGGCGCAACTTGAAGAGTCAGAAAGGCCTGAAGCAGTTATCTTTTTTGCTCCTGCCGACGTTTTATCGGCACTGTTTACACTCGCTGGATTTGCAGAGTCTGATCCAAACAGTGTGATTGCCCCCTTCTCTGCAGGTTGCAGTAGCATAGTAACCTATCCTTACATAGAAGAAAGATCGGATCATCCACGCTCTATCCTGGGAATGTTCGATGTGACGGCCAGGCCTTGTGTTGAAAGTGGCATTCTTTCCTTTGCAATTCCATTTTCTAAATTTACTACGATAGTTAATGATATGGAAGAAAGCTTTCTTATTACTGACTCATGGAAAAAAGTTTATAAACGTTTAATTTGATCTGCCACGTGCCAGTTCCGGTGCCACATTCGCCACATTCCTTTTTGATTGTCACCGCAATAGACACGTTGCTCATTGTGTAGAGGCGACAGGTGCTATGATGTTCTTAACCTCATGAATTTAACAGGGATAGAATGAATATTTTTGGCCATAGTCAAGACTTCGAATAGAAGCAGATTTTGGGTAGAGGATCGATTCAAAGCTTTCTTAAGAGGTAGATGCCATCTCTTACCGTTAGTAAGTGAGATTCGATTCGTGGATCTTTTTGAATGTGGAGATTAAATTTGCAAATAGCATGATCGCTTACATCCTTAGGATCTAAAACCTTGCCAGACCACAAAACATTATCAACAATAAAGAGACCTCCCCTCCTTAAGAGAGGAAAGGCACTCTCATAATATTGAATATAATTTTCTTTGTCGGCATCGATGAAGATAAGATCAAAGGGAGGCCTAAGTTCTTTTAAAGATACTTGAGCATCCCCTAAGATCAATCGGATTTTATGCCCATAAGGAGCGCGTGACCAATATCGCTTGGCAATCTCTGTGGCCACAGCATCAATATCCAAAGTAACAACCTCTCCATCACTGGGTACTGCTTCTGCAAAATAGTGAGTACTGTGGCCAGTAAATGTTCCAATCTCCAAAACTCTCTTCGCAAAAATCAGTCTGGTTAAGAATCGAAGTAAAGAACCCTCTAGCCTACCGACTTGCATTTGCGGGTCTTGCATCTTTTCATAGGTCTCTTTAGACAACTCTTTTAAGAGAGCACTCTCCTCCTCATGCATAAGCTTCAAACAATACTCTTCAATCTCTTGGTTTATGATCTGTAGACTCATTTCTATAGTTCCTTGGCCGGTTGGCAATTGCTCTCATCAACTCGGGAGTAGTCATTGAAACCAACTTCGTTAGCAACAATAACATTGTCTCGATCGAGCTTATTATTAATTTCAACTTGAACCCAGCCAGCAGCTGTGATTTGTAGGATATTTTCTCTGTCCAAGGTTTCATAATCGCTGCGACCACGATCACGGATCACAGGCCTTGCTGCTTTACCGGCATGACAGCGCCACTGGTGAAAGGCAATAGGGGCGGTACACTCATAACGCAACTCTTCTCCTGTGGGATCGTAAACCTTTTGTGTCCAGAGATGATCTGCTGTTTCTGACCAATCTTCACGCCAGTGTTTCATGGCCTGCTCACCAATAACACCATAGTGTTGAAAGCTAAGAGCATTATCACTCTCCTCTAGTACAATCCACTCGTAAAACTCCTTACCATCTACAAGATCAAATCTACTGTCATGGACTCCATCTTCTACAAAGCGATAAGTGACTCGGAAACAGCCGCTTAAAAGTTTAAGCGTCTCCTTTGAGGCCAGCGTCAGTGAAGTAGTAGCAGTAGCGGTGGCAGTGGCAGTGTTGAGCGCTCCTATGATAAGTAAAGTGGGTAAGAAAAAGAGGAGTGGTCGTAATGAAAATTTTAAGTTCATTTATCTATTCTCCTGGTTCTAGTGTTAATACGAGCTAGGCCATATGAAAGTTGGCCATACCAAAGAGAATGTTAGACATAACTAACGAGATGTCAATAGCAGTTAAAATTTTCGTATTTATGATCAAAATCCTAGCTTACTCCCCAATGACCACTTGAACTCCAGTTGATGTATACCAAGATAAGGCACTGGACGAAGTCGATATTGCAAAATAGTAGCTTCCCCCAACAGCAATGTTGGTGTTGGCAGAGGGATCAAATACAATGCTATAATCTGCTCCAGAGCGGGCCACATAGGTGTAATAAAGGGCATTACCAGAGGAGTTGAGTAAACCTGCATACACATAGGTTGTCGCCGTTGTCTCTTCGGAAACAGTTCCAGTGATCGTTATTGGCGAGTGCTTCGATATCCCTTGGTACCAAGCAATTGTTGACATAGTTGCAATTTTATTACCACTAAATCTCTCCGCAGGGATGTAGGAACTCACAAACGATGAAGGAATCGTCCCCTCAGTGGTGACAGAGGTGTAGGTCGATCCTTGAGTGAGAATACTCTCTCCACCTTGATGAATATAAGATTTATTGGAAGAGTTCCCGCTTGCAAAATCGTTGATTTGCAAATGGAGATGAGGGGTCGTTGACATGCCAGTGTTTCCGGCCAAAGCAATGGTTTGCCCTCTTGCAACGGTGTCTCCCACGTTGACAAGCACGCAGTTTTTGCACATATGCACATAGACCCCGTAGGCCTGCTCACCGTGGTCGATGATCACATAGTTTGCACAGTTACCATACATAGGATCTGTCCCTCCTATATTCGAATCCTCCTTGATTTCCATCACTCGCCCCTCCCCCACCGCTAGGATTGGAGTGCACTCATCTACCGGAAAATCTAAAGAGTAGTAACCTCCAGTTGTATTGTGCGAGTATGCTCCTCCAAAGCCCTGACTAACATAGGCGGCCGTGCCATTTTCAAAGGGAAGGTAGCTGGGCGGATTAGTTGCAGAGAGAGAAAAGAGATCTTTTGTCTGAGTAGTGGTGGCCTTGGTAGTGAAAAAAGAGTCCTCGCTTTTCCCAAAGGCGTAATACCTCTCTGCTTTTCTTTGTTGATTACTAGGCACACTCTCGGTGTACATTGTTCCATTGCTGCTATTGCACTCTTCGAGCGTTTTCCCTCGAGGGGGAGCATTACTTAAATCAACTCCATTAGTGCTAATATCAAGTTCTGTCGATTCACTAGTTGCATGGTCTTTTTCAACACAACTACTAACTGTTAGCACAACTAAGTAAAAAAAGAAGAGGCCGCTTTTAAAATATCGACTTTTCTTAGGCATAATCCTCCATCATTAACTACAAACAAATTTTAAAGATCGATACTTAATCCTAGCGCAAAAGTGTACACCTCTCGCTCCCATGGTTTTTGTAACTTTACAAAATTAGTTTTACTCTCTTTCATTTTGATCTCTTTAAATTCTAAGTTACGATAGGTGATAGCAGCGACCCAACTAAAGACTCCAAACAACTTACCCATAATTCCCCCCCCTAGATGATAACCACTGCCACTAGCTAAGCTATAGTTTCTGCCAACAAAGTCGCTAACTCTCCTCGCCTCCGCCTGATAAGACCCATACCCACCTCGAAGAAAGAGAGGCGAGAACTGTAACTTAAAATCCACTCCGTAACCAGTGGGAGAGATATGAAAATTTTGCAAGACAGACCCACCGTTAGAGGTAATTTTTTGAGTTTTTGAGGAGTCTTGAAAGTAGAAAGCGCCTCCATGGAGTAATAAAAAAATCTTCAGATGCGCTAATGCCTCTAATGAATACCCAAGATTCTTGGCCTTGTGATTAAGGCCATTACTACTCGTTCCGCTATCAACTCCTCCTAATAAAGCTGCATCCATGGCCCACAAACCATTATGGGTGGCCATCACCAACAAGCAGGCCAGAAAAAAAGTGCAACACAACCTCAATCTTAAAAGTCCTTGTAAAAAACTCAAGAATAGTTACCTCTTAATAAAAATAAAGAGTATGAACATAACTCTATTGAATTGTAACCGCCTTAAAATGTTTTGTATGCCTCTTTCTAAAAAACACCACTTCAGGATCCTAGCGCATGCCTTCTTACCAATCATTTTCTTCAAAAGGGCACTCTTTTCCATACACCTTTAACCAACTTAAGTTAGTAAATAAATCAGCATCCTCTCCCGTTGCTAAATTAAGATTTTGATACCCATCCACATGCAGAATTTTTGCAAATTCATCACCCTTTAACTCATTCTCACCTAAATTTCTATCAAGATAGATCACCGTTTTCTCTTTCGAAATTTTATCTTTATGTTTTTCAAAGTCATTCGTAGTCGATAATGTAAGTAGATTGATGTTTTTCTTTTTCGCGGCCATCTCCCATCCCATTCGCAACCACTTATCATCATCAATGTAGACGTATTCATAAATATCGGTATTACTACTACTGTTTACTGATGGCACTTCTAATTGAGGCAATACCGAGAGACAGTCTACATTCAAAAGCACATTTATAGGAACAAAGCCTGCAAGCATCTTTGGGATAAGCCTCACTCCTAACCTATCACACCTCTCTCTAATTTTATGGTTTTCATAGTGAGAAGTTACTAGGATAGCATCTTTTATGTTTTGCTCTTCCAGGAGATCAAGTCCAGTGATGGTGTATCCTAAAAGTTCAAAATCACTCAAAAATAAAATTTTCTGATATATTACATTATGCGCTTTCACCCACTCCCTAAATGTTCCTGGGTTTGATAAATGCACAACTGTGATGTTGTTATTTTCAAACGATAGATCCTTAAAGCGATTATCCCACGTCTGATGAATCCCTTGGTCATCATCTAAGATGACAACAGCTTGACCTGGTTCTAACTCTATGCTGGGGACAAACCATTTTGGCGGTGTTACTCTTGGCAGGGAGAGAATTATTTTTGTTCCCTTACCAACCTCTGACTCGACAGAAAGTTCACCACCCCAAAAATGTACATTGGTGTACGCGTGATTTAAACCAAGACCATTTCCTGATTCACTACTATTCTCCTTCCCATAACTTATATGCTTTTGCCCCAGTTTCGCTAACACCTCTGGAGGTATACCTTTGCCGTTATCCTCTACCACAACGCTTACTGTTTTAGAATTAGGTGACGTTAATCTAACAGCTATTTTCCCATGCCCCTCTTTTAGAGCTTCCGCTGAGTTGTTAATTAAGTTGGATATTATTCTCTTAAATTCAATAAAATTAAATTTTGCAAACAGACCATAGCTAGTACTATCATAAACATCCCCTTCTATGGTCAAACCAAGGCGTGAGCGAAAATTCAAGCGTTTCTCTGTTACAATCTCTTCAATAATACTTGATAGCAGCTCCACTCTAACAGCTTTTACGTCATTGGTGCTCGCTGTACTCCCCCTGTTCTTTGCTAATAAGTTATTAGCAATATCTTGGATGCGTTCAATTTGTTGGCGGATAATAATTCTCTTTTCCTCTGGCAGCTCTTGCAAATTAAGCTTAACCATCATATTGAGGGCCGACAATGGACTTCTTATATCGTGCGCAACTTGGCATGAAATTTCGACAAGAGCAACTTTTTTGGATTGCTCAAGGTGCTTATTAATAATGTGATTAGTATGTTCAACTAGAATGTTATAGCGTCTAAGAATTTTATCTACCTCACTCACGCCAGTCAAGGTTTTCACAGGAGGTGCAAAATTTACAATATCTTTGCCAACATTTGTATCCATCGATTCAAGAATCCTAGAAATCAGGTCTATTCTAGAGGAGATGAGTATCGCCAATAAATTAGATAAGAAGCAAATAAAGTATAAGATCAGTAATAAATTTGTCAGGCAAAAAACATCCTTTAGTTGAAACAGCTTGAGATATGCCATAAGTAGCATCAGCAATATACCACCGATGCACACAAATAGTGATAAACCAGTTCTAATACTATGGTAAGTAGTTACTTGCAAATTATCGGTATTAAAGAGATCATCATATTTCAATGATAATAAAAATATTACTGCAATACTAATTTGCCAACCGTGTTCGAAGCCCATTAGCATGCCTGTTTGCTCAAATAGAGATGTCTGATATCGTATTGCTAAATCGGAAACCACCATAAGAATTAGCATTTGCAAGAAAAGATATTTTTCTATCTTGTTAACTCTAAAAACCAAGGGAAGCAACATGGCGATTATAGAGACCTCACTTAGTGCATAAGAGATCTCAGTAAAGTAGTGGTCGAATGTTTGAAACTCCACCGACTGAAACAGTGGCACCAAAATAAATTTAAAGTTAACAATAGATAAAAACAAACTAACAACTATTATACTACCTATTGAGGCCCTATCTCTCAGATACTTTTTATAATCAAAAAAAATATTTAGGGCCATAATAGACATAAAAATTGCATAAAGCAAAGCATCTATTTTTATAATTGTTTGCGCCCCTCTATTTGGCACCGATAGAGTATATGTATAGATTATCTCTCCCACAAGCATTGTGATAAAAACAGGCAACCAACGAATATGAGCGAAAGCTAAAGAGTTCTCGGCATTAAAAAATTTTCTTTCTTTAAATGCTTTATTGAGCAACAGCAAACTAATTCCTAACTCAGAGATGTGAGCGTGAATGCCTGTAATAAAATAGTTATCTGGACAGAACATCCTGAGTAATAAAATTGGGCCAAACACATATATTGCGGAGAGAATATACTTAACCATCACTGTGTTTGTCCTTGCCGTGGGGTTGCAATTATATACGTTCTCCTCATGATTTTTTCAAAACAGAAGGCATCGAACCACATTGAATAAAATCTTTCTGCATTTGCGTAAGTAAGTCCTGATTTATTACCATTGTAATGAGCAGCTGGATCCGCAAGAATTATAGTGTCTTCACTACCGTCTGATTTTCCTCCAGATAAATATCCCACCACTAAGGCCCAATGCCCACCCCAGTCTATCCACTCAACGAGAATGGGATTTCTATTGATCAAGGATTCTCTTATGATTCGTAACCCTTCTCTATCTCCAGTAGCTTCTTCTCCCCAAACAACGCTAAACCCATGGGTTTCTAACCAGTCAACCATCTGCTGAGGAGATGTGCCTGGATTTTTATGAGACCTGTCGCGAGTGCCCATCTCTGTCGCTATCATCAGTTCATCACCGTAAAAACCGTAATAATGTAAGAGTGTAACCAAAGAGGCAGGCCCGCAGGTATAATCTGTTGTTTGTTGATAGCTATAGGAATGGAGTAATAACTTGTGCTGAACAGTAATCTCTTTCTGAAAAAGATGCCCCAATCTTTCCAACAATCTTCCTATAGTAAATAGCAAATTATTTCTATCTAAAACGAACATATCCATTCTGTTTTCCATTAAAAACCCCTATGTTTTTTTGTCATTTTTAATCCCTTTAAAACAAGCACTAATAGACAACGTAAAAGAAACTAGAATCCATGAGAGAATTAAAATTATTGATCACAGTACCTAGCTTTATCGCGATCAATAATTTTCTCATGGATGGAGCATTTTTTTATTTACTAGATATTTCGTGTCTTTTTTTAGTAGCTCTTTAATAAAAAAAGCAATCTGTTCTGCAGAAAAGAGATCAAATCTATGAATTATTGCTCCTAAATAAATTTGTGCTGATGATTTATTGTTGAAGATAAAGTCGATTAGGGTTGTAAGATTGCGAATGCAATTTTCGGATTTCCAAGTATGAAATAACTCCAGAGACTCTCTCATGTTCAATCCCTCAATAAAAACGTTCTTCTTGCTATAGTTAATCATTGTTATGACTAGCTCTGTGCAATGCAAGTGCCAAAATATCTGTGATGCCTATGGAGCTATTTTTGTTCGTAATTAAAGTGACTTGAGTGAGTTTGAAATGAGGTAAGCAATTGATAATAACCATAATTTCCAAATCTTGTATGTAAAAAAACTATACACCTGCACTAATTCATGACATGCACTAGGGTATGGCCTTTATGTTCATTTGGTAGTGTGTACTCCCACTTGGGATAAACTGTGCAGTGATTGTGATAATGTCGGAAGAATACATATTGTCATTCAATGGCACTAACTTAAACTTCACCTTTTAGAGCATTTTGAATATATTTTTTTTAAAGGAGAATCGTTGGACAACAGGTATTGCCACTACTCATTAGGAAAAATGACAATTTTTTTGTCACTTGATGTACTTTTTTTTCTGCGTTTTCTGCTATCACCTTGATATTCCAGATACTTAAAAAACAATTTTCAAATAGTAACTGTTTTCCATGTATAACAGATCGCATTTTAGCAATCCACTAACAAGGAATAAGATGATGAAGATGGAACAACATTCAATAACTTCTCTATTTACGCTTGCAACTACATTCGTGATCAATACGCTAATGATCAGTCCGCTTAGTGCAGTCATGTCTACATTGCCTGCTGATTATGACAAACAACACCCTTACTACATCAAGTTTTGTTCATCTTCTCAGTGGCGATATTGATCGGAGTAATGTCATCAGGAGTGACACGACGTTCACTTTTTTTATCAAACAGTGCTCGAATGAGCCTTTCGATAGAAATATTTTTTTCTGTAGAAGCGAGCTGAGGTTAATCACAGAGGAAAGACAGTGAATAATATTCTTGTTTGATAAACCACTCGCCTTAACTTCACTAATGGCGATTTGGATATCTTCCTCTGAACATTCGATGATTATGTTGTCTTTCTTGCCCATGAGAAGAAAATACTATACTTTTCACAGGAAGCCATGCCCCAGAACAGTAAAAAACAAATTTTTTTAAAAGTCATTCAGGTTTACCTAAGGGATACTAACCTCTCTAATCTTGAAGAGATCAAAGAGAGGTTGCTACGCGCGAGAGAGAGAGAGAGAGAGAGAGAGAGAGAGAGCAAACGAAATAATTTGGGGACCGAAACGCACATCCAGGTGCCCTCTCTTGCGGCAGAGTTACCTGCAGATGCAAGTTCTGCTGAGGAAGCACCTATTTATTTAGGCATTAGGCATGAACCGGTGACCAAGAAAGGACACAGGGTGCTATCGTATGTCATGTATCCGCAAACAAAGTTTAACAAACTATCCTTGCGGATAAAGCGATTAAAAACAGTTGCATCCGCAAACAAAGATTGATAAACTATCTTTGCGGATAATGTCACCTCTAGAAAAAGGCCCCCTCTATGTTTGTTGGAAGGAACCATGAGCTTAAGCAATTAGAACAAGCTTATCATGCTACAACATCCAAGTTAGTTGCTATTTATGGAAGAAGAAGAATTGGCAAGAGCTTTTTAGTTGAGCATTTTACTAAGAACAAACGTCTACTTGTGTTTGAAGGTCTAGAAAACGAAACCACTCCATTGCAAATTACACAGTTTACGCATGATCTGGCATTGCAACTCAAGGACAAAGTACTTTTGCATGTTCACTTTAATACATGGGAAATGGTGTTTGATTATTTAACTGATTTCTTTTCTAAGCAAAATCACAAATGGGTCCTTTTTTTAGATGAATTTCAGTGGCTAGCGGCAAACCAGGGACGATTGGTTTCGTTAATAAAAAAGTATTGGGACCAACATTGGAAGAAACAAAATATTCTGCTTATCTTATGTGGCTCGGTCTCCTCTTATATGGTTAAAAATGTCATAAAATCAAAAGCACTCTATGGGCGAATCAATTTGGAGATATGCCTGGGACAACTTTATCCTTCGGAGGCCATGAAGCTTTTACGATCGAAACGCTGTAAAGAAGAGATATTCAAATACCTACTGATTATCGGATCTGTTCCCAAATATATCGATGCCCTTGACCCAAATCACTCCTTGGAAAAAAATATTAATACTCTCTGTTTTACCCAAAATGGTGACCTTGTAGAGGAGTACGAAAAAATTTTTTATAGTCAATTTAAAGAGTACAAAACTTATGAACAAATCATTCGCCTCCTTCAAGAGGGGCCTCTAGATCTATTAAGCATCTCCAAAGCGCTTAAGATCCCTTCTGGAGGGGGGCTACTCTCCTATCTCACGAACTTGGAAAAAGCGCTCTTTATCACCTGTTATACATCGTATGAAAAAAACTTAAACAGTAAAAATAAAAAATACAAACTGACCGATGAGTATTTGCGCTTTTACTTTAAATATATGCAAAAAAACCTTAAGGCCATCAAAGTAAATGCAACTAAAAATCTCTTTAATCTTCTGGTCAAAGACCAGTGGGAACCATGGTTAGGTCATGCTTTTGAAAATTTTTGCCTAAAAAATGCCGAATATCTTGCGACTAAAATGGGCTTTAATGATCAAGTCATAAGTTTTGGTCCTTACTTTAAGAAGGAGAGCAGCGGCTTTCAAATTGATCTGATTTACGTTCGTGCCGACAAAACCATCACCCTATGTGAAATCAAATACCACGATCGGCCGATTACCACGAAGATCATTAGGGAGGTCGAAAAAAAATGTGACCTACTCTCCCCCTTCCTTCCTCGCGGTCACACTCTTGAGAAGGCTTTAATATCGCAGTACGGTCCCGACAAGCACTTAAACGATGCCAACTATTTTCACCATTTCTTAAGTATTAAAGAGCTTTTCTAGGTGTTTTCGGCCCTTTAAAAATGAGAATCTGTAGTATCATTCACGCATGAAACAGCCATCCGAGTCATTGAGTGAGTTTGAAATGAGGTAAGCAATTGATAATAACCATAATTTCCAAATCTTGTATGTAAAGAAACTATACACCTGCACTAATTCATGACATGCACTAGGGGATGGCCTTTGTGTTCATTTGGTAGTGTGTACTCCCACTTGGGATAAACTGTGCAGTGATTGTGATCATGTCATTCAATGGCGCTAACTTAAGCTTCACCGTTTAGTAAAAAAACAGTTTAGGGAAAGCGACAATTTTTTTTGTCACTTGATGTACTTTTTTTTCTGCGTTTTCTGCTATCACCTTGATATTCCAGATACTTAAAAAACAATTTTCAAATAGTAACTGTTTTCCATGTATAATAGATCGCATTTTAGCAATCCATTATTAACAAGGAATAACAATGATGAAGATGAAAAAAATCAAAAGAGAGAGAGAGGGGCAGCACTCCATGACTTCTCTATTTACGTTTGCAACTACATTTGTGATCAATACGCTAATGATCAGTCCGCTTAGTGCAGCGATGTCTACATTGCCTGCTGATTATGACAAACAACACCCTTACTATATCAAGTTTTGTTCATCTTCTCAGTGGCGACCACTGGATCATAATATTGGCGAAGGGGTGCCTACGGGACATGCTGTGTTTTTTTTAAAAGGAGTTTGCATGGATCACAATCCTAAGCAAGAACATTTGCCCGATTTGCGCCTTTGTGCAGAGAAAGATTTGAACGATTCCGATATAGGAGTAGGTCTTTCTAGCGATGGACATTATAAAAACACAGCTTACATTGCAACGCCTGGACTAAAGCATTTCCTTTATGGAGGAATGGAGAATGAGAAAGAGATGTTTGATCAGCAAAAATATCAAGATATTATTGAGGAGGATGTGCGTGCCGGTTACTTTTCAGGGATTACTATCAAAGAAGATTTTTTATCTCCAAGTGAAACTAGTGAATTACGACAAATCGAAGCAAAGCTGGCAAGTGCTACAACGGAAGCGGAAAAAGAGGCCGCTCTCTTTGAACGTAGTAAGCTTGTAGCAAAACTTAGTTTTGGAACCGATTACGCGTTAGCATTGTCCAGGTATTTATATTGTATCAATGTACCCGTTAACAAAGAGGTCATGAGTGAGGTGGTAACACACTTAAATGGTCTCAATCATGGACTAAAAGATTCTAAAGATACTTTGTGGAGAGGAAAGCAAAAACCTTCTGATGACTACTTGTGGGATGCTATTTATAATAATTGCGCTCATACGGCCCATAATGCAGTCGCGGCCACAGGAGCAGTTCGCGCGCTTGCAGTTGATGCTCCTTTGCTCTCTCAAATTAGAAATTTAGGCATTCCTGGCTCCTCCCTCTTAAAAATTCAAAAACAGGTGCAAGCAATGCAAATTGATCCTGAGGCCATGTTTCAGAATTTACAACTTCGAAAAGCACTGGTGGAAAAAAATTGGATGCCTTTTCAGCACGATAACTTGATGGAGGTGATTCCCTTTCATCAAAAAAATGAACTTTATGAGGATACCGCTGAGAGCATGCGCAACCATAATCCCTATATGTCAGTGGATATTCTTCCCAGTTTCGTAGGGAAATTTATCCCCTCTCTAAGAAATTTTTTCAATGAATTTGACCTTAAGGCAAAAAAAGTAAGAGCACTTGGGCAAAATCCCGTCTTTAGTTATCAAGCAGAAGATGGCGAGTTAGCGCTTCAAGATCATTATCTTTATTTCAATGAAAAGTACGATAATGCCCTCGCAAAATTACAGAAAATAAAATCCTCAAGTAAGTATCGCCACATGCTTGAAGTCATTAAAGTACATCAAAAGACAAAAGAGTTTCAAGATGCCTATGATTATGTGCGCTTTATGGATAAATTTGAAAAGCAAATCAAGAAACAAAAAGAAAGTTTAGAATCCAATTTAATGTAAAGCATACTCTTTCACCTTTGCACCTACCTGAAAAATTGAAAAAATTTTAAAGTTTATTTATTTTATAACCGTATATGATTTAAAATACGAAAGTTTGATATTACTTGATTTAATATGGTCGTTTAAGGAGAAATTGCCTAATGAAAGTAAACAAGACCCACGCTTCCATAATTTGCAACGCTATCGAGCATTGGAATAGAGATGGCCTAATTGATGAAAAAACTGCAACATTACTTACTCAGGATATAGAAGTCATTGCTTTCGATTGGAAAAAATTATCAAAATACTCCTTTTGGATTGCGCTTATCTGCATTGTCACAGCGTTTGGAGCAATCTTTGCAGATGAAATTTTACGCGAACTCTTGCATTCGATATTCAATGCACCCTACATCGTAAAATTCTTTAGCATTACAACTATCTCTGCATTGATTTATTGCTTTGGCCATTATCGCAGAAAGAAAAATCCATCCAAGATTTTCAGTAACGAGGCCATCTTGTTCCTCGGAGTTTTAACGACAGCAGCGGCCATCTATCAACTTGGCAAAATCTTTGATTCAGGAAGTGGCCATTTTTCCTTGCTACTACTGCTCTCATTCATTATTTATGGTATTCTTGGTCTTTATTTTAAGTCTAATCTCATATGGTTGTTCTCACTCACTTCGCTTGGTAGCTGGATGGGTACAGAAACCGGATACCTCTCTGGTTGGGGTGCCTATTATTTAGGCATGAATTATCCCTTACGCTTTGTTTTATTTGGAGTCATCCTTTTAGCGATTACCTTTATTCTTGAAAAAAATAAAATATTTCATCCCTTTTTTAAATCGACACTCGTCATGGGCCTCCTCTATCTCTTTATTGCACTTTGGATCATGTCTATTTTTGGCAATTATGGAGATATGAAATCTTGGCATGCCATAAAGCAAATGGAGTTATTCCATTGGTCACTTTTGTTTGGACTCACCTCCGGTGGGGCAATCTATCATGGTCTGCGATTTGATAATGGAGTTACGAAAGGATTTGGGATTACATTTTTATTTATTAACCTGTACACTCGTTTTTTTGAATATTTCTGGGATGCTACACACAAGGCCATCTTCTTCGCTGTTCTGGGAATCAGTTTTTGGTTTTTAGGTCTTAAGGCGGAGAAAATATGGCATCTTGGGGAAGAGAAACAAAGCAATTAACTTCAATTACCATCAACCAAATCACCACGACATTCTCCCTTGACGAAGCATGAGGAATTTATAGAATGACACCATTATTATTATCTCAAGTAATAGTGTCCAACAATTCTATCAAGGGAAAAAAGATGAAAAAATTTATTTGCACTCTTCTTTGTCTTGTACCTCTAACCTTGCAAGCAAGTGCTTTCGATTGCAGTACACTGCCCTCGTGGCAACAGCTAAAAGATGCTTTAACCAAAGCTCGCAATGGAGATAATGGAGGGCTTAATCTCGATATGTGGGGAACTCTGGTGGCCGTCGATGGCACTGTTTGTGCGGTAGCATTTACGGGAAATAATTTTGGAGATCAGTGGTTAGGGAGTAGGGTTATTTCTGCACAAAAGGCGAATACCAGCAACGCCTTTTCCCTTAACAAGCTCTCCTTATCAACGGCCAATCTCTACTCAGCAGTGCAACCTGGAGGTGCTCTCTACGGACTACAGCACTCAAACCCAGTCGACACGCAAGTCGCCTATACAGGGAGTGCTCAAGATTTTGGAAAGCAAAACGATCCTATGGTTGGCAAGCGCATCGGTGGAGTCAACGTCTTTGGAGGGGGATTAGCGCTTTATAACCCCAAAGGAGAGAGAGTTGGTGCCGTGGGTGTCAGTGGTGATACCTCTTGTGCCGATCATAACATTGCTTGGAGATTAAGAAGTGAGCTTAAACTAGATTTTGTTCCCTCCGGGGTTAGTTTGGCCAACGATGATAACATTATCTATTTAGGAAAGAGTGAGAAAGCAAGTGGCTTTAAACACCCTCGCTGTGGAGGAAAAGAGGATAAGGTTAAACTGGTGCCTATTCGGAAAAAGGAGTCCTAACAACTGTTTTTCCGCCTTAATTGCCAAGTTAATCCCACCAATGAAAAGCAGTAGATAATCCATTTTGTAGGATCGAAATTGAAGAGTTTCACGCCATTGCGATAATCATTAGGGAAGGCATGGTGATAATTATGGTAGCCCTCACCAAAAGCAAATAGTGAACAAAGCCAATTATCTTTGGCCGAGACTTTTTTGTTGTAGGTGCTCCTTCCTAAGAGGTGAGCGATGGAGTTAATACAAAAGGTACTTTGATGAGTGATGGCAACTCTAAAAAAACCGGCAACCAAAAGGTACTCTGAAATATTATTGGAGAGAAGCCCAAAGAGCAGTGGAATCAGAAAAGAGAGTAGGAAGCCTACAGGAACCGCAAGCAGATGCTGTAATCGCACTAAGCGATTTGCCACTAGATCGTTTACACCCTGAAACTCATTTAGCAAATTATCTTGAAAAGATAAGGCATCGTCATATTGGTAGGCGCTCTTGGGTTTAAAAAAGATCCATACGAGGTGAGACCACCAAAAACCAAGTTGTGCATTATAGGGATCTTTCTCTTGATCGGTAAAACGATGGTGCAGGCGATGATCATAGCACCACTTCAAGGCGGAGTTTTGTAGAGCTAACGTTCCAAAAAGCAGCAAGAGCGCCTCAACTCCCTTGGAAGTAGTATAGCTACGATGGGAGTAAAGTCGATGGTATCCCATGGTAATGCTCAATCCGGCCACCCAATACAAAACAAAGGCGAGCAACCACGGCCCATAAGTAAAGTGAAAATCGTTTTGAAAATAGTAAACAGGCGTATACCCAAAACCAACAATCATAAACAGCAGAACAAAAAAAATATTGCGCCAATCATAACAAAATTGGGAGTGAGTAATATGATCAGTAATCTCCTTATTCAAAATATTTAATTTCATCTTTATCTCCGGTATTACAGTAAAGAACAATCATATTGTATGATCTTCATCTAATAATCAGCAAAGTAGAGCAAATTTCAAGAGGGCGCGTGAGAATTTACAAAAGTATTACATTAATTTTTCATAACTTTTACAATTGAGTCATTGATTTCCTTTGAACACTCTTCACCAGGATGTTATTTAACTCTATTATTACATTCTAGAATTGGGAGAGAGCAAAATGGCATCAAGAGCAAATGCAGTTCGTGTGGGCACAGGCGTGCTAATTTTCAAGGAGAAGAAGATACTCCTAGGCAAGAGAGTTGGTGCTCATGGCGCCCATACTTGGGCGCCTCCAGGTGGTCATTTGGAGTTTGGAGAAGAACCCGAGGAGTGTGCTAAACGTGAAGTTCTAGAAGAGGTTGGCATTGAGATTAAAAATATTAGAAGAGGGCCTTATACTAACGATATCTTTATCAGTGAGAAAAAGCACTACATCACCTTGTTTATACTCGCCGATTATGCGTCAGGTGAGGTGGAGGTAAAAGAGCGCGATAAGTGTGAGCAGTGGGATTGGTTCGCACCAGAACATCTTCCGGGCCCACTCTTTTTGCCACTACAAAATCTGCTCTCACATGCTCCTTCGATATTGTCCCCCTACTTTATAGAGTGCATTTGAGATCTGCCCTAAAGAACAGTATTTGCTAACCTCCAACAAATTTTCAAAAATATTTTGGTTACGAAGCGCCGCTTGTTGTAACTCTTGCAATTGCATTGGTGAGCGCTGCTCATGAAATTTATGCAAATTGCGAAGAGTGTTGATTTGATTCTCCTTCTCTTCCTTTGTCGCACGAATCACCTCATTAGGAACCACGCTCTTTGCTCCCTTGGGAGATAAAAAGGTGTTAACTCCAATAATGGGATATTTGCCATTATGTTTTAAGGTCTCATAAAGCATCGACTCTTCCTGAATCTTTCCTCGTTGATACATCGTCTCCATTGCGCCAAGAACCCCACCACGCTCACAAAGACGATCAAACTCCGCTAACACCGCCTCCTCTACCAAATCGGTTAAATACTCCAAGGTGAAAGAGCCTTGCCATGGGTTTTGATTTTTGGCCAGTCCCAACTCTTTGTTGATGATAAGCTGGATAGCAATCGCTCGACGAACCGAATCTTCTGTGGGCGTGGTGATCGCCTCATCGTAGGCGTTGGTATGGAGAGAGTTACAATTATCAAAGATAGCGTATAACCCCTGCAGGGTTGTTCTAATATCGTTAAAATCGATCTCATGGGCATGCAGTGACCTTCCTGAGGTTTGAATATGGTACTTTAACATTTGCGAACGGGGATCGCCCCCATACTTTAATTTGAGGGCCAAGGCCCAAATCCTGCGCGCCACTCGCCCGATGACGGCGTACTCTGGTTCCATACCGTTAGAGAAAAAGAAGGAGAGATTGGGAGCAAAAGCATCTAGCTGCATACCTCGAGCAAGATAGTATTCGATATAGGTAAAACCATTGGCCAAAGTAAAAGCAAGTTGAGTGATAGGGTTGGCCCCGGCCTCTGCAATATGGTAACCGGAGATGGAGACCGAATAAAAGTTGCGAACACTATTTTTGATGAAAAACTCCTGCATATCTCCCATAAGCCGCAAGGAAAACTCCGTCGAAAAGACGCAAGTGTTTTGTGCTTGATCCTCTTTTAAGATATCCGCCTGAACTGTTCCTCGCACATTAGCGAGCGTCTCCTCTTTAATTTTTTGATAAACGTCAGAAGGCAATACTTGATCACCGCTAATGCCAAGGAGTAAGAGGCCAAGAGCATCGTTACCTTCGGGCAACTCTCCTCTATACTCAGGAGGCTTTCCATCGTGTTTACTATAAATCTCGTTGATCCTCTTTTCTACTGACTTAAGCAGGCCTTGACTACGAATATAAATCTCACACTGTTGATCGATGGCCGCATTCATAAAATAGGCGGTAATGATGGCCGCAGGACCATTGATCGTCATGGAGACTGAAGTTGCAGCATCTTTGAGATTAAAACCGGAGTAGAGTCTTTTAGTATCGTCAAGACAGCAGATGGAAACCCCGGCATTCCCAATTTTTCCATAGATATCGGGCCTGTAATCTGGATCTTCTCCATAGAGTGTAGGTGAATCGTAGGCGGTTGATAGACGTTTAGCACTTTGCCCTTTGGAGACAAAATGAAAACGCTTATTGGTGCGTTCAGGACCTCCCTCCCCTGCAAACATTCTTGTTGGATCCTCTCCTTCTCTCTTAAAGGGAAAGACCCCTGCGGTATAAGGAAATTCTCCTGGAACACTCTCTTGGCGATTCCACTTCAAGATATCTCCCCAATCTTGATACTTAGGCAGTGAAATTTTGGGCAATTTAGAGTTTGAGAGCGTGGTCACGTTGGTCTCAATTTTAATCTCTCGGCCACGCACTCTATAGATGAACTCCTCCCCTTCTAAGGCCTTGACCTTTTGAGGCCATCTCTCCAAGATCTCTTTGCTATCACCATCAAGCTGTGACCAAAGTTCATCTCGTAACTGTTCCAGTTTTGTTCGTGCCTGCAAATGTTCTTCACTATTCTCGACCAAAAGCTTAAGCGATTTATCCAGAGCATAGAGTTTGCTGGCAATTTGCCGCTGATCCTCGGTAAACTTATTATAGCTACGAATGGTATCTGCTATCTCCGAGAGGTACCTGACTCTTTTGGGTGGGATAATCGGGATCTTTTCAGGCAAGCTTAAAGTAAATCCAGATTTAGTATTACTACTTTTATGAGTGAGGTTTGACAGCTTATAAACAATGTCAGCATAAAGCTGGTTGGTGCCTGGATCGTTAAATTGTGAAGCAATTGTTCCGAAAATAGGCAACTGATCATCTTTGATGGCACTTCCCCAGAGCTTGTGGCCTCTTTTGAACTGCTTTCTAACATCCCTAAGGGCATCCAAGGCCCCTTTTTTATCAAATTTATTGATGGCCACAACATCTGCAAAATCCAGCATATCAATTTTTTCTAATTGCGTGCCGGCCCCATACTCTGGAGTCATAATGTACAAGCAAAGATCTGCATAATCAGCAACCGCCGTATCCGATTGGCCGATTCCCGAGGTCTCAAGGATAATCAAATCAAACTCTGCCAATGTTAAAACATTGATGGCCTCTTCTACATATCTGGAGAGCACCACATTCGATTGTCGGGTCGCTAGCGAACGTACAAAGACTCGATCACTATTGATGGCATTCATTCTAATGCGATCACCGAGGAGAGCACCTCCGGTTTTACGATGGGAGGGATCCACTAAAATTACCCCAACTGTTTTATCTTGAGAGTCGTGAAGATAGCGACAAATGATCTCATCAATCATCGATGATTTACCACTGCCACCAGTGCCTGTGACTCCAAGAATTGGTATCTTGGTCTTAGAGGAGATCAAGCTTTTGATCTTCTCAAAAAGAGCGCTACTCTCCGTTGGGTAATTTTCTGCAGTGGAGATAAATTTGGCAATGGTATGGAAATCTCTCTTTTTAATCTTAAGAATATCTTGATCACTCCACTCCGCAAAATCGCGCGCCGTCGGAAAATCAGATCTTTTCAACAAGTCGTTAATCATCATTTGCAGACCCATGGAAAGCCCATCATCAGGAGAGTAAATTTTGGCAATCCCATACTCTTGCAAGGCCCCTCCCTCGTGTGGAAGGATCACACCACCACCACCACCAAAAATTTTAATATGCCCGCACCCCTTTTCCTTGAAAAGGTCATACATGTATTTAAAATACTCCATATGGCCCCCTTGATAAGAGGTCACCGCCACGGCTTGAACATCCTCCTGGATGGCGGCATTTACAATCTCACTCACAGAGCGATTGTGGCCAAGATGAATCACCTCAGCACCAGATGCCTGGAGTATTCTTCGGATCATATTAATCGCAGCATCGTGGCCATCGAATAAAGAGCCAGCGGTGACCACTCTGATTTTGTTAGTCGCTTGGTAAATCCCTATCATTGTTATTGGATTATTGGTATTCATTTTAAATTATCCTTGCTCCCTCAGCATGATCTTGAAATTCTATCCTTATTCATTTACAGACGGAAAAAGTGAAAAAATCCAACTTTTTTTTCTAATGATGAGATAAGCATAATCTTAGAGATAAGAGTGGCCATTGTGCGATAAAAATTACTTTTTACACAAAGGAGAAAAGTATGAGCGACATTTTAATCTCCTCCATAGAAGGAAATTATCAACACCTGGATGGTGGCTCCATGTTTGGAAACGCTCCAAAACCCCTCTGGGAAAAGTGGTTTCCTGCAGACAATTTAAATCGCATCAACCTGGCGTGCAGGGCCCTCCTCATTGAAACCGCCGATAGCAAAATTCTCTTAGAGACAGGAGTGGGCGATTTTCTTGAACCCAAATTGGCCGAACGCTATGGGATCGCGCCAATTGGCGAGCACTCTTTGCTTGAAAATCTCAAAAAATTGGGAGTGGATCCGCAAGAGATTGATGTGGTGATCTTATCCCATTTGCACTTTGATCACGCCGGAGGATTGCTCCCAAGTTACTCCATCTCAAGAAGCAAAGAAGAGCACGGAGGCGAACTGCTCTTCCCCAAAGCAAAGTATATTGTTGGAGAAGAGGCCTTTAAACGCGCCGTAAACCCGCATTTACGCGATCGTGCCTCTTTTATTGAGGGATTGCAAGAAAAGTTGTTTAAGTCGCAGCGTCTCTCTTTCATTGATAAGAGTGGTCTCTACTCGCAAAATTTATTGGACGGTAGGATCTCCTTTCACTTTACGCAGGGACATACTGTGGGACAGATGCACACTCTGCTTCGAGGAGAAAAGCAGTCGCTCTTTTTTTGTGGTGATCTGATTCCTGGAATTCCCTGGGTTCATGCTCCCATAACGATGGGCTACGATCGTGCAGCAGAGACAATGGTGGACGAAAAGATGATCTTTTTGGAACACGCCGTGAAAGAGGAGTGGATACTTTTCTACACTCACGATCCTATCTATGCTGTCTCTAAATGTGCTAAGGATGATAAAGGAAAATTCATCGCCACTCAAATGCAGGAGCAACTGCTTCGCTATCGTTTATAGAATTGATGAATAAGTTGGATAAACTCCAGATGGAAAGATGATGGCCTCTCTTGGTACAATTCAGGATGAAAGGTTGTGATCATAACAGTGTCAGATTTTACCCATACTGGATGCTCTTTAAAGAGGGCATGGGTCTCCACATCCTGACCAACACTCCTGATAATCGGAGCACGAATAAAGGCCACAGGATAATTGTCAATGGTAGCGTTAAAACTATCCAGCTGTCGGCCATAAGCGTTTCGTTCAATCGTGATATCACAAAGAGCGAAGGACCATTGCCTAGGAGACTCTACCTGCTTTGCTAAAAGAATGGCGCCAGCACACACTCCCCACACAGGCATGCGTGCAAAGGCGGCTTTTAAATCCTCCTCGAGGGAAAACTCCCTGATCAGTTTTAGCATGCTGCTGCTTTCACCACCTGGCAAAATCAAACCATCAATGCCATCAAGATCCTCTTTTGCTCGTACCTCTTTAAAGCAAGCACCGTGGCCTTCAATGTGAAATTTGTGAGGCAAGACACACCCTTGTAAGGCCAAAACACCAATGGTAAGTGACTTCATAGACTACCAACCTCTCTCTGCTAATCGCTCTCCTATGGGAATTTGATTTACTAACAATCCCGCCATAGGAGCAGACAATCCTCTAGAGGCTTCAAGAATATCTTTAGGACTATTAAATCTTGCCACTGCATGAACAATGGCGCTTGCCATTTTCTTAGGATTTTCCGATTTAAAGATGCCCGAGCCAACAAAGACCGCTTCCGCTCCTAACTGCATGACTAAAGCGGCATCGGCAGGCGTGGAAACACCTCCTGCTGCAAAATTCGGAACAGGCAATTTGCCATCTCTTTTTATTTTACAAAGAAGCTCATGGGGTGCACCCAAGCGCTTGGCCTCACTCATCAGTTCCGAATCTTCTAAAAAGATGATCCGCTTGATCTCTTGATTGATTTGTCGTAAGTGGCGAACGGCCTCAACAATATTTCCAGTTCCCGCTTCGCCTTTGGTACGAATCAAGGCCGCCCCTTCACCAATCCGTCTTAACGCTTCTCCCAGGTTGACTGCCCCACACACAAAGGGAACCTGGAATTTGAGCTTATCGATATGATGGGATTCATCAGCAGGAGTCAGCACTTCACTCTCATCGATATAGTCGACACCAATCGCCTCCAAAACTTGCGCTTCTACAAAATGTCCAATGCGACACTTGGCCATAACAGGAATACTGACGGCATCTGCAATCGCCATCACAAGATCAGGACTTGACATGCGGGCAACGCCCCCTTGAGCACGAATATCAGATGGCACTCGTTCGAGTGCCATCACCGCGACTGCACCAGCGTCTTCAGCAATCTTTGCTTGCTCCACATTGACCACATCCATGATCACTCCGCCCTTTAGCATTTCTGCGAGCCCAACCTTAAGATCAAGTGTAGAGATATTGGTTTCAGTGATTTTTTTCATTTTTGTAAATGCCTCCTTACTTAAACGAACATTAACATTGCCAACTTTTACAATGCAGTTGTGACTTTATTAGAAAGAGATTGCTTTTAGGAGGGACAGAGAAAAAAGAATCCTTGGGGCAGCCTAGACAGATCAGCGAACATAATACATATATGGTACAGGAGCAGGAAAACAGGAAGCAGCGATGGAACCGTACTTAAGAATTAATTTTGGAGCAGATCACCCTGGTCGCTGGAATGTCAGTGAAATTGTCATGGCCATTAGTCGTCAACTAAAAGGGAGACCCGCTTTTGAAGGATGCAGACTACCTCCAGTAAGAGTTTTGGCCCATCAGTTGGGTGTTTCAAAAAATACCATTCACACTGCCTACGAAGAACTTAAAGCACAAGGCCTTATTGAAAGTAGAAATAGAAAAGGTTTGTTCGTGCAAACAGAACAAAATTTTCTTGATAAAATAGATGACAAAGTTGTGCCGCTCACACAAATGCGCTCTATCTCCAATGGAGCAGGAACAAACAACATACGTGCTGCTGCGATCAATCTTAGCACTGTGTTCATCGATCCTAGGCTGCTTCCTACAAAAAAACTCTCCGACTGTTTTCGCTCGGTTTTAAAAACACCAGGACTCACAAACTTTGCCGATCCTCAAGGATTTTCTCCCTTGCGAGAAAAACTTGCACAACGATTAAATAAACGAGGAATTGCCGCAAAGGCCGAACATATCATTATGACCAATGGATCACAAGAGGCCTTAGATCTTGTCTGTCGAAGTTTAAAATCAAAAACCATTGCAACAGAAAATCCTGCTTATTCCACAGGTAAAGCGCTTTTGGAGATGAATGGACTCAATATCGTTGGTCTCCCTATACGACCTTTTGAAGGGGTGCAATTACAGGAGTGGGAAAATTTATTAAAGTACCGCAAACCAGGCCTGGTCTACCTTACCAGCAGCTATCAAAATCCTACAGGTTACTCCTATTCCGGCGAAGAGATGTCCAAAATTATCGACTGGTCGATTCAATACAATTTTGGAATTTTAGAGGACGATTGGGGTTCAGACATGCTCTCTTATTCTGAATTTCGCCCGTCACTGCGAGCACTGGGTGGAGCAAACGTTCTCTATATGAACTCCTTCACCAAAAAACTTCTGCCCTCTTTGAGAATTGGTTATCTTCTCTCTAATGAAGAAAATATTCAGAGTTTACTCTACTGTAAAAAAATTTCCACCGTAGGAGTTTCCTCTATTATCGAAGCAGTGCTTTTTGAGTTTTTGGATCGAGGTTACTACGATGGCCATTTAAAGCGTGTGCAGCAAGAGTTGGACATAAGATACAAACACTGTCTTGATCTTTTACGAACATTCATGCAAAGCGAGGTAAAGTGGACAGCACCAGGAGGCGGATCGTGCCTATGGCTAGAGTTACCAAAACGAATTTCACTAGGCCAATTGGCGTTGGCCTTAGAAAAGAAAAAAATTATCATTCACAGTTCTGAACACTCTTTCACCGATAGGCCACACCTACACGGATTCAAAATTGGTTACGCCTACTTGAATAAAAAAGAGATGCAAAACGCGATTGAAGTTTTATCTGCAACTCTTCAGAAATTATAAAGAGTGCTTTTTAGAGTCTAAAAATCAACAAGAGGAAAAGCATTCTTGTTAGTCATTAGTGTTTCCGCTTTTGTTTAGTATCAATTTTCAGATAGATTATTTTTTTTTTTGATGATACATTTTTTTTATCATAAACAAAAGGGAAGACAATGGATGCCTTTCACGCTTTTATCATCTGGCTAAACGGCCATCTATGGGGAGCGCCGATGTTGTTGCTTCTCTTTGGAACACACTTGTTTCTCTCTTTCCGTTTGCGTTTTATCCAACGCTTTATTCCTCGTGCAATCAAGCTCTCCTTTACCAAAGATCCCTCGGGCGAAGGCGATGTCGGCCATTTCGCTGCGCTTGCCACCGCTCTTGCCGCCACCATCGGTACCGGTAACATTGTTGGTGTGGCCACCGCACTCTCTTTAGGTGGACCAGGCGCCATGTTTTGGATGTGGATGACTGGAGTGTTTGGGATTGCTACCAAATACTCAGAGGCACTCCTCGCCGTCAAGTATCGAGTAAAAACTTCTGATGGCACCATGCTTGGCGGTCCCATGTATGCACTTGAGCGTGGACTTAATCAAAGGTGGCTTGCCATCTTATTCTGCATCTTCACGGCACTGGCGGCCTTTGGTATCGGCAATATGGTGCAGGCCAATTCACTTGCCACTCTAACCAAAGATGTCTTTAACATTGACCCCATGATTTCAGGCGCACTAATGGCGGCCTTAACCGCCGCAGTGATTTTAGGTGGAGTTCAATGGATCTCCAATGTGTGCATCTTTTTTGTCCCCTTTATGTCAATCTTCTACATTGCAGGCTGTACTGCAATTTTGGTGATGAATGCAGAATATTTTTTTCCTGCAATCAAACTTATTCTAAGTGATGCATTTACTCCACGAGCAGCAGGTGGCGGTTTTATCGGTGCAAGTGTACTCATGGCCGCACGCTATGGCATCGCCCGCGGACTCTTCTCCAATGAATCGGGCCTAGGCTCAGCACCGATTATCGCGGCCGCGGCCAAAACCACAAACCCAGTTCGCCAAGCACTCGTCTCTTCCACTGGCACCTTCTGGGACACAGTGGTTCTCTGTGCAATGACAGCACTAGTGCTGGTCACTAGTATCTTAAAAAACCCGCTGGGAATGGAAGGGCTTAATGGAGCAAAATTAACCTCCGCTGTCTTTAATCAGATTCCAACCCTTGGCCCCTTGATACTCAACATCGGTCTTTTAACTTTTGTTTTTTCCACCATTCTTGGCTGGTCCTATTACGGTGAACGGGCCATGGAGTATCTCTTGGGTAAAAAATCGATCCTTGCTTACCGAGTAGTTTGGGTGATTGCAGTTTTTGTGGGATCTATAACAACACTTCCACTAGTCTGGGATCTCGCAGACGCCATGAATGCACTCATGGCCATCCCCAACCTCATCTCCCTCATTCTTCTAAGTGGAGTGATTGCAAAAGAGACACAAGAGCATTTATAGATTTTTGCTTCATATGATCAATAGTGAAAAATCGCCTTATATAATTGCCACCGTAATACAATTATTGTTTTAACACCATAAAGGATAAGCATTTGAAATCAAATAAAACACCTAATTTTTTTTAAGTGATCCTACATTCTATGCTTATAATACAACTGCCTTATTGGTAAAGAGAACTCTTTCTATATACTATTTGCTTTCTATTCCTGCTTTTTTGCTTTTGCACTGATTTGTATTTCGTATGTAAGGAGATATGCATGAAACCTGGTACTAGCTTATGGATAATGGGATTTTGCTTTTTGTTGGTAACCATGTCAACGCCCTCTCTCTTTGCAGAGCAAATAGCAACAACAAGCTCGCTTGCTTCAATTACAGATTTTTATGATGCATTTCCTGAACAGACGACTGTGAACATTGCTGGCCAAAAATGTATAATACCCTTTTTGCAAGAAAGAATTTGGTATTACCAACGTTTGGTAAACGAAGAGAAAAAAAATCGTCTTTTAAATCCTCTACGGCAACCAACATTTGACAAATATAAACAGGCCGCCTATGTAGCAAGTCGCTCAAAAGATATCTTAAGAAAAATTCTTAGAGAAGGAGAAATTGTCGATGTTGAATCTCTTGGTGGAGGAAACCACGCTAGTTGGAAGGCCTTTGTAAAAAGAATTGATCCTCTCACTGGAGAGTGTTTTGCAGTCAAAGTAGCAATGAAGTTTCATCTTGCCGATCGCGATACTGATGCTTACAGCGAGGTCTCAGCGTATGAATGGGATCAACAGTTAGGCCGCTCCAATGTGCCAATGGCCATTCTTCGTGAGTTTAATGGTAAACGCTGCTCCTTGATGGTTTTTATTGGAGGAGATCATGCACGAGTGGCGAATAACTCGGCATTACCTAAACAAGAGTTTCAGAAAATAGGAAATGAAGACCGTTTTTTTGCATATACTGCACGTCACTGGGACTTAGATGCAGCTCAAAATAAAAACATGGGAAATCTTATCTGGTACGTTTCTCAAGATCCCTTTGCGAAAAAATTTCAGTGTAAGGCGCATACTGCTTTAATTGACTTTAGTTGGGCCTTTAGATCCGGCGATCTTTTTCATGAACTCATAGGAAAGGCATCTTGGAAAATTAGTGGAGATAACATCTATAAGTATTTATCGTCCCAAATGTATCCCAGTTATGTTACTTACAAAAATTACGATTTTGAAAAATTAAAAGCAGATCAATCTTTTTATACTCAAGCACTTCGGCACAAAGTAGAGCGGATTGAAATGTTAAAAAAGCGGAGAGATCAATTTGTTAATGCCGTTAATAATGCCATTCAAAAAAAATTTCCCCAAATTAGCTACCAACAAGCTGATCCAGCTACTAAACAAGAGTTAGAACGCCAATTTTTTTCCACACTTTAATATCCATTACATGCGGGTCGATCCTTCCTTGCCAAGTAGTTTGAGTGATTGCAGTTTTTGTGGGATCTAGCAGACGCCATGAACGCACTCATGGCCATTTCCAGCCTCATCTCCCTCATTCTTCTAAATGGATAGGAGAGGCACTTTAGTTTACTTTCTCCTTAAGCAATTCTAAGGCCCAGTCTTTTTTTAGCATAGTAATCAGTTTGATTTTAGATACATCTAGATTTGCACCCGCCTGAAAAAGCACCTGAGCTGCCATACGCTCATTAGTCTGTATTGAAAGCAGAAGAGCTCTTTGAAGTTCTTCCGGATCAACATCTAAGTTCTTGATGGCCTTTGCTAAAAGAGGCCGATCACTTTCTTGTAGTCTATATACATTATGTGCTAGCGTATATGCCATTCCTGATTCGTAATGGGCCCCTTTTTCAATTAAGACTAGGACATTGTCTAATCTTTCGGATAATAATCTCTCGTCTGCATAGGCAAAATTAAAAATGGCCGCGCGTAGAAGAGGGCCCATCTTCGAGTTTGGGGAGTCTATAGATGCACCAGTGAACTCCAAAAATTTACGCACATTAAATCTTGAATGATCATGTTGGTACATTCCAAATACCAAAGGAGTCTCTCCATCCTTATTTTTTACTTCGATATCAAATTTTCCAGTTTCGAGAAGCAACTTAACAATATCTAGTCGACCTTCTCTAGTTGCATAATGTAAGATAGTATTACCATTTTCATCACTCAAAGATGACAAATCTAAATGCGCATCGATCCATTGTTTGATATCCTGGTAGGCCCCAATTTGGGCCAACACGATCGCGGTATCACTTAAATTAGAGAGAGATTTGAATGAACTGACTTCTTTTGGTGATGAAGAAAAGCCAGGGATTCCTATGTGATTGTGTCGAATCGGAAGCGAAAAGCTTTGCAAAAGACCCTGCTCATGAATATCGAAATGTTCTAATGGATGCCCTTTCAACCCAATACCAGAAATAGTCAATCGCTCTTCCAAATTGTGATAGGCCATCTCTATATTTTGAGTTGCTTTAATATATTCAGTATGATTATTTGCCCCAATAACACTCTCATGAAGAGCATGAATCATTTCATGTGCAAGTGAAATAAAATGAGGGGCCGGGAGTAAATGCCCTTTATCTGAAATATCTCGGTCTTCAACAAAACTTGAAATCCATTTTTGATCCACTGTGATTATGTTGTCCTTATATGCACATGAAATATCACTTCTTATCGTCAGCTCTTTTTTTGAGTCTACCAGCTTGAGAATGAGATCTCGACTCATCTTTCGAGTGAGTAATATCGCAAAGTCCATAAGAATTAGGTTTCGAAATTGAGCACTTTCACTGCTTCCAATACGGATATTGAGACTGTTCTTTTCAAATTGATCAAATAGTTCTTTAATTTTAACATAATCTGACTGGTTTATTCCGTTTATTGGCAACGGCTTCGGATGGTTATCCTGAAAAATTAATAATCCAGTGTCACGGAAAATTAAGTCATCTGGATGAACACCACCATCACTTCCACCTAAGTCAGGATCTACGTCTCCATTTTTTTTGTAGCGAGTTGCATATTGTCGTTCGTTATCAACTTGCTCAAGATATTGCTTTATAGGGAGTGATAACAAAGAATTTTGAGAATCGGACGTGCCGTCCTCAAAAGCGTCTGTTACAGAGGTCATGAGATTAAGAACCTGAGATTCTCCTACTCGATTTTGAGCAACGTCAGAGCACTGCGTGTCTGCTTTTGATTGATCCTCAATTTTTTGCTTATACATAGCATTTGCGATATTTGTTGTGAACATTACAATACTTAAAATTCCTACCCATATTTTCAATCTACTCATTACAACTCCAGGCCTTTTCTAAAACTACGATACCGAAATCCCCAAGAGAGACTATCCCTCACTAGAATGTCATGCAAGTTTTTATGCGTGAGCGATCTATTACTATTATAAAGTATTTGTATTCAGTAAAATTAAAAAAATGGAAACATATTTTTACCACCTGAGCAATTCAGAAGAGTTACTACACTTTAAATAAAATCTATTGTTAGTAATTCTAGCATTCCTCTGATAAAAAAATTTGGTGGATAAAAATTTTCATGCGCCCTAACTGACCACCTTAAAACAAAGATAGCTTATGAAAATCAAGAGGTGCTGTACGAGTCTAGTCAGGGAAGTATTTATCGAGCAATCAGTGTGGCCCTTGATATTTCTAAAACGACAGTATCTCATTTTGGTTTCCTGCTTGTAAGTTCTTCAAAAATCAATTGGAATTAAATAGAAAAATTTTAGCTTAAATTTTTAAGACGACAGAACCCTTTAATATCCATTGCTATACGGGTCGCACTTATTATACGGCGAGATTTTGCTGGTTTAATTGGTTGAGGGCGACGTGGATGGTTGAACAGATTTCAAAATTTTGATTAACATTCATTAGAGCTGATTTACTTAGGAGCTTTAAGGGCTGCGGGTTAACCCCTACTAAAAAGACTTGCTGATCTTTGTCTAAAACTTTGTAGATGGCGCTCTCTAAAGCAACAAGGCCGGTCACATCCATCGCAGGAACGCTCTCCAGATTGAAAATAACGGCGCGGATGTTACTTTGAATGCTACTGATGGCCTCTACAGCATTTTCCGCTGCACCAAAGAATAGCGGCCCTGCGATTTCGTATAAGATAACATCTTTAGGGATTGGTTTAGTTAGATGTGGATGGTGATACTCTTCCGTAAACATTCGCGCAGAAGAGACATCGGCCATTCTTTTCATGAATAAGAAGGAAGCTATCCCTATACCCACACTAACACCCATAACCATATCAAAGGCCACAGTCAGGAAAAAACAAAGTACAAGCACCGTGATATCGCTTTTAGGTCCTACCCGCAAAATATGCATAAAATGTTTCATCTCGGACATGTTGTATGCAACCAACATTAATAAGGCCGCCAAGGATGCCATCGGTAAATAGGAGACCAGCGGCGCCAGGGACAAGATCACAATCAAAGTAAAAACGGCATGAACAACGGCAGCGATTGGTGACTTTGCACCAAAACGAATATTGGTGGCCGTGCGTGCGATTGCCCCCGTTGCAGCAATACCTCCAAAAAATGGACACAAGATATTGCCTATGCCGAGTGCGATCAGTTCAGAATCGGGATCGTGCTTGGTTTGTGTCATCCCATCTGCCACAACCGCCGAAAGCAGCGATTCGATTGCCCCAAGCATGGTGATGGCAAGTGCAGAGGGAAAAAGCAGTTGTAGAGTCTCAAGCGAGAGCACAAAAGGTTTGCCATCTGCTGTGGAAAAAAGCCATGGAAGTCCCAAGTGTGGAGCGGCCTTTGGAATACCATGTCCGATAACACCATTTAGCTCGTAGGTAAAGCGACTCCCAATAGTCGCAATCTCAACTGCTGGGAACTTCATCTTAACCAGTGCCACCACTGCTGAGACCACCGTAAGCGCCACCAGGGGGGCGGGAATTTTCTTAGTTAATTTCGGCCAAAAAATTAAAAATAAGAGGGTACTCACTCCAACAGAAAACTCCAGCACGCTAGCGGTGCTATAGGCCCTAAAGATCGTTAAAACTTTTTCAATAAAGCGCTCTGGCATTTCTACGATCTGCAGGCCAAAAAAATCTTTCAGCTGAAGAGTGGCAATGACAACAGCGATCCCAGAGGTAAAACCTGTAGTCACCGGGTAAGGAATAAATTGAATGAGCTTTCCCATCTTGGCAAGGCCCATGATTAAGATAATAACTCCGGCCATAAGTCCAGCGACAAGCAAGCCACCTAATCCAAACTTATGTGCAATTGGTGCCAGGACAACAACAAACGCAGCGGTCGGTCCGGTTACCTGGAATTTGGATCCTCCCAACAAGGCAACAACTCCACCACCAATGACCACCGTATAAAGACCATATTGCGGAGGAACCCCACTTGCAATAGCAAGCGCCATCCCCAGGGGAATTGCCACCATGGCAACCACCATCCCGGCCATGATATCTGACCTTAAGTCGGAGAGTGAGTACCCTTTGTTCAATTTTTTTCTTAATGCCTTAGCGATACGAAGTTTTAAAATATTACGAGTCATCCTTAAAGATCCATATAGCAGTACTAGAGAAATAAAATCCCATTGAATAGGAAACTTTTTGCTTAAGTTCACTATAAAAAAGAAATTAAGAGTATGCAATCAATCGATTCAAAGAAAAAACAACATATTTTTCAAATGCGCAGAATTTCAAGATTACTAAGGGCGCGAGCGAACTTTATCAAGATTATCAATGAAAAACTGTAGACTTTGTATAAACTCTGCAATGATCAGATCAGGGGTGTACTCTTTCCTCTCCTCCCCGCTACGAGGAGGATCAAAAGTTAAATCATATAAAAACTTATTTACCGTCATCGCTAAAAGCGTGAATAAAATTGGATCGTCTAGATAAGGGGTAAGCAGCTTCCATGCAGCATTGCGGATAGATGAAAAATAAGTATAGGGGTGATTAAATTCCCAGTCATGGCGAAGCCATATTCGTGTGAACGATCTCCCTTTGCCAACTTCCATTCGGAAATTAGGATCGTTATGATACAATTCCTTGAGTATTTCAGGAGAAGGATTTTCCTGCAAAAAAGCTTTCGCTACTGTATCCCCATCCTTTCTTATCAAGCAAGCAAATAAATCAGCAAAGAATTCATTCAATTGATAATCTATTTTTACGGCCCTATCGTGAAAACGTTCTCCAAACCACATTCCTTTGGCATAATCAATCAAATGAGATAACCGCTTAAGATCCGTTAATGTATCCAACTTTTCTCTATGATCACCATCTATTAAAAGCTGCTCTTTCCCTAAAATCATATAGGGGAAAGCACGAAAGATAAAGCTATTGAGCATCACATGCCCTATTTCATGCAACAACTCCTCCTCAGAAAAATTTTCCCTCAGCAAAATAGTAAATTGAGAAAACGATTCATGATCTTGAAGTGTGTAGCTGCTTGCATCAGATGATATCCCAATAAAAAGAGTAGTATTTCCATGCCAAAGGTCTAGATAAGTTCCTTCTAAACTTTTACCCACTTCCTCTAAAATATTTTTAATACGCACTTGATCCGTTGCAGACACATCACTTGCAATACGAGTCACCTCAGTAAGTTTACTATTAGCAAAAACATTTAACGATACAATGAATAAAAGAAAAACCAAAAGAAAACGACAAGGCAAAAACATACGCATGCACTAAGCTCCCTCTTAAGTTTCTAACAATAGAAAATCAAACAAAGAGAATATTGCTGATTAAGAATCGAATGGCAAGCGCTTTAGTTGTAACGCAAAAAGTGTGGTAGCAACCATAGTTGGCATCGGCACAAAACTGCTGCTAAAGCATCTTATTCTAGAAAGGTTCCCTTATTTCGCCCCCTTTCACTGAAGATAAGAGAGAAAATACAAGGGGCCGGCCAGTGAAGTGGTCAAAATAAAAAAAAGTAAATAAAAATATATGATACTATGTTTCGATTTGCAGAAAGTCGGATAAATTTTATGGATGAATTTATGCCCTAGTGTCTTTTAAACAAGGAGGTATTTATAATGAAACTAATTGTAGTTATTTTATTGGCATTGCTAACCTATTTTCCAAGCGCTTTGATGGCCAATTTACAACATGATAAGTGCAGTCTGAGCGACGGCCCATCTTTGAATTTTTTTTCAGGCCTAAAAGCAACAAATCCGCTGCCAAATCAATGTAAGTGTTCCTCTACTCCCAGCAAGGATGATTTAACTTCTACTCACAACTCTACTCTACGAGTGATGTCTTTTAACATTCTTGGCGATATTTGGCTCGATCCCAATGATTACCGCCCTTCGATGCGCCCATTTCTTACTCAAGATGTAAGAAATAAAGCAATCGATTCAGTCATTACCAAAACTAATCCAGATGCTCTTTGCCTCCAAGAGGTAACCGCCACTTCCTACCAGCATCTAAAAAATCAATGGTCAAAACAAGAGTATCACGTTTTACCATTCGCCCCTCATACAAATAATTATTGGAAACAATATTTGGCACCAGGAAAAGAGTACATGGATCATGGAAATGCTATCATGCTTCGAAAATCGCGCTTTGCTATCCTTGCAACTCATACACACCAGCTTAGCAGTGATGGCAATACCGCATTGTTGGTTTTGGCCCAAGATCAGCGTAACAAGCAAAAAATTTTAATAGTTGCCTCTCATTTAGATGCAGAAGCAGGCAGTGACGTGCGAATCTCCCAGAGCAAGGAACTAGTACATGCTATCAATCACTATAAAGATGGTGATAATACTGTAGTAATCATGGGTAGTGATATGAATGATGGGAACCCTTCTGATTGGCCAATACATAGCAACTTATGGAAAAGCGACATGACTAATGCTTGGGAAGTTTGCAAAGTCGAACATCGCACTCACCCCTTTGATAATTCAGGAGAACCAATGGTTATCGATCATATCTACGCTAGCAATAATACAAAAATTATCGAATCATGTGTGGTGGATGAGATCCCCCAAGAGTTCACTGGAGAAAAAAGATTTGAAGATGCATTGAAGCGATATGGTTCTGATCACTTTCCAATCATGGCCGATATCGACTACAGAGCTACAATCTAAAACCTCCGAGCTTGATCACTAGCTATGGATCATACAGGGATTTTACTGCCGATAGGAGGCGTGATTATGTGGCCATGGTGCTTCCCCTCTTCTGTCGACAAAGTAAAAGAACTTCCCCTTCCCACCTACAGCGCCCATAGAAACCCACCGGTGCTTGCTCTCGAGAAGGATAAGTGGAGTTACCAACTGTTAACCGATCTCCAATTTTAAGCCCTGTGGCCCTGTTGAGCTCAACACTGTTGTGGCATCTTTTTCCCTTTTGAAAGGCCCATCTCATCTAAAATAGAACTTGGGTTTGTAAAATAACGACCATGAGTTTGACGTAAGATATCTTCACTTTCAGATTCTAATATTACTATTTCATTTGTACTCATGGTTTTTAGCTGATTAAGCTCAAGTTCTAATCGCACTTTTTCTGCTTTTTCTAGTTCACAATCGTTGAATTTTTCAAATTTTACAAGTGTACGATTCTTACGATCAAATTCAATTAAGAAAATCATTTTATATCCCTAATATATCTTATTTTGTAAGTTTAAACTGGATTCCAGTAAAACAGTTTTACAAATCCAGCAAGCAGGTAGCAGGGTGGCTGGTAGCAGTATTTGTTAGCAGTTCCAGTGTGAAGCTAGCGGGGACAGTATACGGTTTCAAAAAAACTTAAACTGGCACAGTTTTGCGTCTACTTACAATTACCCACTACTTTTTTTCAACAGCTGCCGATTCAAATGTAAGGCCCAGTAAGACTTTGTTAGACAATGTAAGTTGGCCTAATATGATTTAAAAGCAATACTCTCATAATGACAAATAC